>JAHDSC010000097.1 GCA_018432925.1 Desulfobacterales bacterium
CCACCTTCCCTGATCGCAAACCGGAGCTCTTTCTCCATCGCAATCGGGGTGATCAACTCCGCCGAAATCGTTACGTTGTCGCCCGGCATGATCATCTCCACACCTTCCGGCAACTGCAACACCCCCGTTACATCCGTCGTCCGAAAATAAAACTGCGGCCGGTAACCATTGAAAAACGGCGTGTGACGACCCCCTTCCTCCTTGCTCAATATGTAAACCTCCGCCTTGAACTTCGTGTGGGGGGTGATCGACCCGGGAACCGCTACCACCTGCCCTCGCTCAACTTCCTCACGCTTCGTTCCCCGTAGCAAAATCCCAATGTTGTCTCCCGCTCGACCCTCGTCCAGCAACTTCCGGAACATCTCCACACCCGTACACACCGTCTTGGCCGTCGGTCGAATCCCGATAATCTCTACCTCGTCGCCAACCTTGATCACTCCACGCTCGACTCGACCCGTTACCACCGTCCCCCGTCCCGATATGCTGAATACATCCTCTATCGGCATCAAAAACGGCTTGTCTATGTCCCGCTCCGGCTCCGGAATAAAAGAGTCAATCGCGTCCATCAACTCAAAAATACACTTGGCTTCCGCACTCCCCGGATCGTCGCTCTCCAACGCCTTTAAGGCACTGCCCCGAACAATCGGCGTGTCGTCGCCCGGAAACCCATACTTGTCCAGTAACTCCCGAAGCTCCAACTCCACCAACTCCACCAACTCCTCGTCATCCACCATGTCGCACTTGTTTAAAAATACCACAATCCGAGGAACCCCAACCTGACGCGCAAGCAATATGTGCTCACGGGTCTGCGGCATCGGTCCGTCATCGGCACCTACCACCAGTATCGCTCCATCCATCTGCGCCGCTCCCGTAATCATGTTCTTAATGTAATCCGCATGACCCGGACAGTCTACATGCGCATAGTGACGCTTGCTCGTCTCATACTCAACATGCGCCGTCGCAATCGTTATCCCACGCGCCTTCTCCTCCGGCGCCTTGTCTATCTGATCAAACGGAACAAAATGCGCCAAACCCTTCAACCCTAAATGCTTGGTGATCGCTGCCGTTAACGTCGTCTTCCCATGATCGATATGCCCGATCGTACCTACATTTACATGCGGCTTCTTCCGCTCAAATTTCTCCTTCGCCATCTCGTCGCCCTCCTCTGGCTAATGATCTTGAAATCCTAACGATATCACATAACCCCGGCAAAACAATTATCCGGGCCTGTCCGTACCCGGCAACCTGAAAAATGGAGCCCACGACCGGAATCGAACCGGTGAACCTCTTCCTTACCAAGGAAGCGCTCTACCTACTGAGCTACGTGGGCGTTATTTTGATGTTTTTTCGGCTCGGCTTGGAGCGGGAGACGGGGCTCGAACCCGCGACATCCAGCTTGGAAGGCTGAAGCTCTACCAACTGAGCTACTCCCGCGATTGTCCGCCTGTTTTCTTAGCCCGATAAAACATAAAAAGTCGTATTAAGTTTTCCTCAAAACAGCGCAGTAAGATCTATGCAGGAAGCCATGTAGTGCTGGAGACCTTATCATAACGTCCATTTTTGCATCCGGGTCAGGCTTGAAATTTAAACTTTGAAATAATTGATGTATTCCTTCAGCAAAAGCGCCTTCCCTGAACTTGCACGAAATTGAACACTTTTCAAAAGTCTCTGTTTGTGTCGACCCCGATATACCAATCGAAATCTCCTACATACAGCTTACTATGAGGGTGGTGGTGGGGGGAGGATTCGAACCTCCGAAGGCTTCGCCGACAGATTTACAGTCTGTTCCCTTTGGCCGCTCGGGAACCCCACCGGTTCGGTAAAAACATGAAGCCAGCGGAGGGACTTGAACCCCCGACCCACTGATTACAAATCAGTAGCTCTACCGACTGAGCTACGCTGGCCTGCAATCACAATCCGTGCTTTTCTTGTTGAAGCTTTTGGCCTAAAACCTGTTTCGGCTCATCTCGGCATCAGGCTCAAATTCTAAACCTAAAATACGCAATAAATTCCTTACGAAAAACGATCGTCTTCCTCGAATTTCGTTGAAAACGAACATTTTTCAAAGACCCCATTTATTGAAATTCACCTCCGAAAAATTGAATTCCAATACAAATCGTGAGTCTTTAACAATCTTTTTGAGAAATATCAAGCTCTAATTTTTGGAATTATACATGGATGATGGAAAATTAAACAGTATTTTTCCTTTTTTTTTTATAGATCTCGACTTTTTCTCTAATTTTCGCTCTAATTCATTTTTTTGAAAATCAGCATGGGTTTTCAGGGGATAAAATCTTGACAAGGATCTTCACATCTGATTTATCAGCAGCGGTGAGCTGCTGATAAACTTTTTAAAAATGATGTTCAGAACATCCAAGGATTTTAAACCGGATCGTGCCTGATTACTTTAATGCTTCGAAATTGTCAAGCGCGGTGGAGGCGCCACCTCCTATCAAAACTCTTTGAGCTTCGATCCATCGAAACCGGAAAATTCAACACTGATAAAACCGGTAGCCGATTTATTTTTTTGGTTCTTGGATCGGTTCCGCCGCAAAAAAATCAGACTTTTTAAAAATTCTCGATTTCACCGAAGTTCGAGGAAGACGATCGTTTTTCTTAAGAAATTTATTGCGTATTGCAGAATTTAAATTTGAACCGGACCCATAAACAGGGAGAAGAATGGCATTAGACCTTGGTGCCTGGATCCGACAGAACCGATCACTCAATGCTGTTGCGGTTTACGAATGGAAAGATCCGGTTAATCGTCACGATAAGGGTTAACCTTTCGGCTGAAACGGACGATATCCAAACCTAGCGGTAACATTCATTGAATTTAGAAGTCTTCCAATCCCCCAAGCCAAACGATATCTTCCTTAAAAGGGCGATAAAGTGTTTTTATTCTTTTTAATGGGGCCAAATCGAGATTGTGCCTTGTGGGTAGATCCCTAATTTTATTTTCAAATTTTGATAAGGATTTTGTTATGACGAACCTGCGTATTACCTGTAGCTTTTTTCTGATGGTTTTATTATGCGGTTGCATACACAATTTAAATGATTCCGCTTTAGTAGCGGATGAAAAATCGCCTGACGCGGTTTCACGGGAAAACTCCAATGCCTCTTATTGTCAGTTTGATTATCAGAATGATGATCCCATGTTTTTTCCGAACATAACACAGGCCGATTCCTCTGTACCCGACAATTCTACGGAAGAAGTGGATCCAATGGAAGGCACGGAATCAGAGGGTGAAGATTCCGAGAAGGGGTCTGACCTTACAAAGAAAACGCAATCCATTCTCGACGAAGCCCTGGATCTTTGCCGGGTATCCCAGGATTACTGGCAAAAAGGAGAATTGGAAAAGGCGATCGAGGCACTGGATCAGGCTTATTCCCTGATTCTTGAAGTGGATGTGAATGACCGATCCAAGTTCATCCAGCAAAAAGAAGATCTTCGTTTCATGATATCAAAACGGATCCTTGAAATATACGCGTCCCGCCATATCGTTGTTAACGGAAATCATAATGCCATTCCCCTCGTGATTAACAAACACGTTCAGTCTGAAATCGATTCGTTTACCAAAGGAAATGAAAAGGAATTTTTTATTGAATCCTACAAACGTTCCGGAAAGTACCGTGCTCGCATGGCGGAAGAACTCAAACAAGCGGGTCTTCCGGTGGAATTGTCCTGGCTCCCCCTGATCGAAAGCGGATTCAAGGCCAAAGCGCTTTCATCCGCAAGAGCGCTGGGCCTCTGGCAGTTTATACCATCGACCGGATACAAATTCGGACTGAAACGGGACACGTTCATTGATGAACGCCTTGACCCTGAAAAATCAACAAGGGCCGCCATTGATTATCTGAAAGAGCTTCATCAGATGTTTGGAGATTGGTCAACGGTTCTGGCGGCTTATAACTGCGGCGAAGGAAAAGTGCTGCGGGTGATCCGAGATCAAAACGTTAATTATCTCGACAACTTCTGGGACCTTTATGAACGGCTCCCGCGGGAAACCGCAAGATATGTCCCCAGATTCCTTGCCACCCTTCATATCGTCGGTTGCCCGGAAAAATACGGTCTTGATCAAATCGATATCTGCTCTCCCCTCGTATATGAGACGGTAATCGTCTCGAAACAAATCCATTTCAAGGATATATCAAGAAAAACCGGAATTTCCGAACTCCTGTTAAAAGAGTTGAACCCGGAACTTCGTTATAACATATTGCCGAACGATAAGTATGTTCTAAAAATCCCTTCCGGCAACCAGGATCTGTTGCTTGCCAATCTCGATGAAATACCCGTCGTATCCACCCCAAGGCCCGCCTTCGTGAATCACCGGGTCAGATCCGGCGAGACCTTGTCTTCCATCGCCATGCGATACCGCACAAGCGTCCAGAATATCGCCCGGGCAAACAACCTGCATCGAAAAAACTATATCGTAACTGGAAAAGTACTCAAAATTCCCGCGAAAGGAGGCATTTCATATCCCCCCCTTCCTTCTGAAAAAACCGATCCGAAAATGTGTAAAAATGATGGGAAACACATCGTAAAGAGCGGCGACTCTCTCTGGAATATCGCCAAGCGATATGGGACAACCACTCAAAAAATCTGCGGAGTGAACAATCTTTCAAGCACCAACCTAACGATCGGGCAGATATTGAAGATTCCCGGATGCGAAAACGAAAAACCGGTGCCTTCCGGGTCCAAAACCTATCGGGTCAAACGCGGAGATAGTCCATTCAAGATCGCGCAACAATACAATATGTCTCTGGAACAATTGTTGAACCTGAACAACCTGACACAAAACAGCAAGATTTATCCCGGCCAGAAACTTTATACCGAATAATCTTCGCTGGATCACCCCGGGGTGTAAAGGATAAGATTGTTTGAAAATGCTCAATTTCGGTCAGGTTCAAGGAAGACGGCAATTTGCACCGCGGGAATACATTATGTATTTCGAAGATTTAACTCAGACTCCATCGTGAAAAGCCTAAAAACTTTAATGGAAAAGACAGTTTCGAAAAAAGCTTCCGAAAGTAATACGCGTGAGTCCTGAAAAATGAAAAATAGGTTCTTGAACGTCGCAATAGCAAAGGATGAAACGCAACACCGCATCTATGTTTTTTGCAAAGATTTTCGAAAAGGAGACTGACCCTGGAACCGGAGGAAAAAAGGCGTGGCAAAAGGGTCTCTTGAAACCAATTTGAATTCTGAGACCTTTCCATAATTTCTCCTTTCTGCCGGTTTCTCCATTCATAAAGGAAAAATCAGTATTTTTCCCTTGATTAAAACTTCCTTTTTTTGAATAATCACTCGCCATATGACTCGCCCCCGTAGCTCAGTGGATAGAGCAATGGATTCCTAATCCATGTGCCGCAGGTCCGATTCCTGCCGGGGGCACCAGCCCAATCATTCTGTGTCGATCCTATTTTTGCTTCCATTCGCTTCAAAAATCGCATTCTAAAGCCTGCAATCCGCCTCCTATCTAAACGGTTTCATGAGATGTGGGGGTATATATATTTTGAGTTGATCATGTGATCGGGGAATCGTTCTTGAAGCGCTGAAATCAAAGAACTCCCCGCCTGCTGATCTGTTTAAGGGTTGCGGACGGTCTAAAATACCCAAGCTCTCTATCTTGTCTTCAGCCGGATTGTTTTTTTCCATAAGTCATCCATGGGTTTTCGGTATTGAGCCTCGTCCTGCCCCTGCATTTCGACTTGAGCTTCTATTCTCAGTCATTACGAACGACGGCTTCCCTTTCCGATTTGGATTATTTTGAGCGAATCCGTTCCATTCATTTTGTTTCTCGATTCGCATTCCACAAGAATCACGCGCTCATCTCTTTCCAACAATCCTGAATCATCCATGAATTTAATAAGCTGATCAACCGAAAGATGATTTATATTGTTTTCCATGCAAACCGGGTAAACCCCGCACGACAGTGTCAGGGACTGATTTGCTTTTTTGTCGCCGCCAAAAGAAAGTATCCAGCAATCGGGTTTAAACCGGGAGATCAGTCTCGGACCACCCCTTCTTTTCGTGCGAGTCAGTATATAGCGTACTTTTAAGGCTCGGGCGGCTTCAACGGCATTCATGGAAACGATATCCTGAGTGGTTATACTGCTTGGGGTCCGATGCGCTTTGAAGTATGCAGGCAAATCGGATAATGCTCTTATCGCACCTCTTTCACGCTCGGCAGAGGCTGCAATTTTAGCCATCATCTCAACCGCTTCGACAGGATACCGCCCTATGGCCGTCTCTTCGGATAACATCAACGCATCCGTGCCATCCAGAATCGCATTCGCCACATCGGAAACCTCGGCACGGGTCGGTCGAATGTTTTCCGTCATGGATACCAGCATTTGTGTAGCGGTTATCACCGGACGACCTAAAAGATTTGCCTTGTGGATAAGTTTTTTCTGAACCACCGGCACCTCTTCCAAAGGGATCTGCACTCCCAGGTCACCTCGGGCGATCATGACAGCATCCGCCTCAGCCAGTATCCCATCAAAATCTCTTACGGCCTCCTCTCGTTCAATTTTAGCCACCACATAAACGGGTTTTTTTCTTTTTTCTGCAAACTCCCTCACTTTGATTATGTCATCCGCTGTTTCTGCAAATGAAACGCCCAAGGCATCGATCCCCTCCCGTAATGCAAAATCAACATACTCGAGGTCCGAATCCGAAACCGCATCGGCAAAAATTCTTACTCCTGGAAGACTGAGACCTTTATAGGAAAGAAGTGGACCGCTGATAAGTGTGCGACAGAAAACCTCATCTCCCGATATCCTCTCTACCTCGAGCTGTATAAATCCGTCATTGAGAAAGATACGGCTTCCCGGGCTTACGCTTTCAGACAATCTGCCGTAGTCAACCGGTATGTGGTTCGATGTGCCGAGAATGTCTCTGGTGGTCAAGACTACCTGATCCCCCTTTTCAAATGCAATCGGTTCACTCCGGAGTTTACCGATGCGTATCTTGGGACCGGGAAGGTCCGCCATGATCATGCAATGGCGCTGAATCTTAGCAGCCACCGTGCGTATCCGTCGGATATCCTCCTTATGTCCCTGCAAAGTTCCATGGGCAAAATTCAGCCGTGCCACATTCATTCCCTGTAGAATAAGCCGTTCCAAAACAGCCTCTGAGCGGGAGGCCGGGCCTATGGTGCAGACAATCTTGGTTTTATGAGTCGGCAACTTCACGGCAAATCCTCCTTGCTTCCGTCTCTTCGGTTTGAACCTTTTGAACAGCTCGGAAAGCAGGAGAGGGGTAGGCTTCCTGCCGTCCAAGGTATCGGCAAGATGTGGGAATCTCTATGGTTATGAACCGTAAACGGATTCGAACCGGGGTAAAATTTTTTTGATAACCGCCTTGAGTGAAAAAACCAAGGCTAACCCTTCTGATCCCGGCGTCATGAGCAGCGGGGGCCCCGGAACACCGGACCGCATGGACGCCCGTGGTATAGGAAACGGCTTGGGCCCCGACCTTGCTGACGATCGGTACGGCCTGCGACATTTTCCGATACCATCAAAGCACCTGCGACGCCGAGCGAAATGACCCGCAACCACCCGCTTTTTACCATGTTCCGGGCCTCAGACTTTATCTGCGATTCATCTTCGATATCGCTCCCGACCAACTCCCTGAATTCACGGGTATTGAGCCTGATAAGATAAACGCCTTTCCGTAGAACATGCTCCAAGGTCATAAGGATGGTCCTTTCTCGTTATTGCCGGGCATTTTCTTTTGCCCCTTTTTCCGGAAATATAGTTTGACTGTTCGGATCAACAGGGATAGAGCGAACCATCCAAATTAAAAGTTTAAAGGGATGCCCGCATAAAGGCCACGAAAACCCAGAGTCATGAGGAGGAGAAGCAGAGCCGCAGAACCCGTGATCTTGGCCTCCACATGACCGATTCGCCGGTGCTCGGTCAAGGCCGCCCCCACGGTGTATAGCCGACTCGTATCGTCCCTGTTCCGGCACGGCCCATACTCCCTGCATGTATTCTCCCGTCACGCAACGCCGTCCGCGACGGCTATCTTTGCAAGCATCATGGGGCCGTTCCATTCAAAAACCCTGACTCCCGCCTCAAGCAAAGGCTCGGTACCCGGACCTTGATATCGCCCGCAGGACAGGGATGTCCGTTAATCCAGGAACCAGCATACCGTTCTCTCTGACGAGAGGTGCGCCCGCGGCCCTGGAAAAAACCTGTTCCGCCGGATTACGACTCGGCGGCAATGCTGAAGATTGAAAATTCAAAGACGAGTAACCACGCATCATCCTAAATTACCCGTTTTCTTCTTTTCCGTTTATCCTTGTCGGCAATTATCCAACCATCGTCCAAAATCGGTTTTCAACGGTGGTGATTCAATGAAGATTTGAAAAAAAGTCCTTACGGTCGAAGATCTCCCACAGCTTGCCGCGGGATTCTTCAATTTTATATATTTTTTAATATGTCATTTCAATATGATAGATATTCAGAGTATCCGCCTAAGATGGTTGAAACGGAAAGAACCATGCAATCAGCGGAACAGCCACAAGCACAACCACAATGGACAAGGGCAAGCCCAGACGCCAGTAATCGCCGAACTTGTAGCCGCCGGGAGCCATCACCAGAGCGTTGGACTGATGACCGATAGGCGTTAAAAACGCACAGGAAGCGCCAATGGCCACGGCCATCAACAACGGATCGACCGAAACCCCCATGCCGTGGGCCAAACTGATCGCAATAGGCGCCATCAGCACCGCGGCGGCGGCGTTGTTGACGACGTTGGAAAGCAGCATGGTGCCGACCATGAGTACCGTCAGCGTAACCAAGGGTGTAAATCTTTCGGACAGCAGCATCATATTGTCGGCGATCAACTGTGCGCCGCCGGTAGTCTCTAAAGCGTGACCTATCGGAAACATGGCGCCGAGAAGCACAATGATTGGCCAATCGATGCTTTCATAAATTTCCTCCATAGAAATCAGTTTGGCCAGCACCATAATAATGACCGCGGCTGAAAAAGCGATCTGGACCGGAAGAATGTTGAGTGCCGCCGTTGTCATGGCTGCGGCAAAAATCGACACCGCCATCACAATTTTCTTCGGCTTGACAAACCGGATACCGCGTTCGGCCAGCGGCAGGCACCCCAAAGTCGCCAGAGCCTCCTTGATCGCATCCTCTTTGCCCTGCAGCAGAAGAATGTCTCCCACAGCAAATCGAATTTTGCCCAACCGGGATTTGAGTCTTTGTCCCAGACGCGCCACGGCGAGCAAATTGACACCGAAATTACTGCGCAGCCTCATGCCGATGGCCGTTTGCCCGGGCAGGATCGAGTGAGGTGTGACAACCGCTTCAATAATTCGGATATCGTCCGATTCCAGAGCATCCATGTGCTTCTCTTGGTTTGCGGCAAGCTCCAACCCCAGTCCATCAACAAGCGCTTTTAAATCTTCGGAATCGGCTTCGACCAGAAGGATGTCGCCGGCTTGTATGACATCATACCAAGAAGGCGCCGGGATATGACGATCACCGCGAACCAGCCCCACTACCACCGCATCCATGTCTTTGGCCATCTCCGAAGTCAGTTGGTACAGTGTTTGTCCGACGATTTTGGCATTCTCTGGAACAACCACCTCTGCGATATAATCTTCAATCTTAAACAGCTCACCGGATTCAGCGCCGGCTTCGCGATGGGGCGTCAGCCGCCAGCCGATCAGTGCGATGAAAATCACCCCGACAACGGCTACACCGGCACCCACCGGAGTAAATTGGAACATGCCGAACGGGGCCGCGCCCGCCTGAGTGCGATAGGCGGCGATAATGATGTTGGGCGGCGTACCGATCAGAGTGATCAGCCCGCCGATCAACGAGCCGAAAGCCAGCGGCATGAGCAGCAGGGAGGGCGATCGACCGCTCTGGCGGGAAATCCAAATCGCCACGGGCATTAGGAGCGCCAATGCGCCGACGTTATTCATGAAAGCGGAGCACAAGGCTACGATACCGGTCAAAGTGGCAACCTGCACCGTCAAACGAGACCCAACTTTGGCCAGGTAGCGCGACAGGGCGTCCACCACTCCGGCATTGAGCAGTCCGCGAGTGATAACCAAGACATCGGCGACCGTTATGACCGCTGGATGTCCGAAACCCAAGAAAACCTCACCGGCGGGCACCAATCCAGCCAGAAAAACCATCAGTAAAGCTGCCAGGGATACGATATCGTACCGCCAGCGCCCCCACACGAACAGGGTAAGGGAAACCAAGAGAATCGTAAAAACCGCGCCTTGATCAACCGTCATATGAATTGTGCTCCTCTTACGGAACAGTGCCGGGGAGAAGGTTACGATTTTTGTTTCTGAAGCGTAATTTTGGCAGGAGCAGGTTAATTTGTCAAAATAAAACGAAAGGATAGGATATGTGCGATATCACCACGGAAAAAATAGCCGGTCATCGATCCTGGTTGAAAAATAAACATTGGGGAATTCAAAAATCCGAGAAATGAGATGTTCATGAAATTTTGAGTAGGTCCGCCCGGTATCCCTCAGGTGCCGTTTCCTAATGTTAACCCCGCTAATCAATAGACAAAATTTGAAAGTCGCCGTAATCGCTGAAGGATCAGAAAAATGTGAGGCTTTTGCTGTGGAACGACCATGATTTTAAGTCCACCTTTGCCTAGAACGAAACCGGGTTTGCCGGAGATCGATATGCCGTAATATTTTTTCGATGACTTATTTGTTCCTCAATGAAACGGATGGCTTACAGTCCCCGCATACCCGGTTGCTGAAATTGCAGTAACACCGGACCATCCAAGCCTGCCGGCAGGCGGCAGACAGATTGTTTCCTGATCCACGCGCCGCGGGTTTGATTCCAACAGGAGCACCGGTTCGTTCTAATCAGACCTGATTCTCAACGTCCGAACGGATTTCGGACACCTTGATTCCGAACTTTTTAATTTTATAATGAATGGCCCTGCGGCTGATCCCGAGCAGCTTTGCGGCATCCTTTTGTATGCCTCCGGTCTGCTTTAAGGCGCGCAGAATCGTGTTGCGTTCGCTTTCTTCCAAGGAAAACGGATTCACCGGGGATACGGCCTTTGAAGGGGCTGCCGGAAGACCCGTAAGATGGAGGGCGCTGGGGTCCAGGGCGCCGTTTTTGCATAGAACAATCCCGGCTTCCAAAGCATTCTTAAGTTCCCGAACGTTGCCCGGCCAAGGGTAATTGCAAATCCATTCAATGGTTTCCGGCAACAGGCTGACGGAGGGAATCTTCTGACTCATGCAAAACCCTTCCACAAACTCCTGTGCCAAAAGCGGAATATCTTCCTTTCGTTCTCGAAGCGGCGGAATTTTCAGTGTGACCACCCGCAGCCGGTAGTAAAGATCCTCGCGGAAATTGCCGGCTTCTATACCTTCAAGCAAATTGGAATTCGTAGCCGAAATGACCCTGCAGTCAACCGGTATTTCCTTAACATCTCCTATTTTTCTAATTTTCCGTTCCTCTAGAAACCGGAGAAGGCGGATTTGCATTTCATTAGAAATGTTGCCGATTTCATCCAGGAAAAGCGTGCCGCGATCCGCCGCCTCGATTAAACCCTTTTTATCGCGTATCGCGTGCGTAAACGAACCTCTTAAATGTCCAAAAAGTTCGCTTTCCAGCAGGCCGGTAGGTGTGGACCCGCAATTCACGGCGATAAAGGGAAAATCCCGACGCAATCCGCATTGATGGATCATTCGCGCCACCCGTTCTTTTCCCACCCCGCTTTCCCCGAGGATCAGGACGTTGACATTGCTGGCGGCCACTCTTCTGACAAGGTCATAAAGTTCTCTCATTACAGAACTTTTACCCTTGTAAAGCAGATCATCTTCTACGGAGGTATCATCCTGGACAACGCGTAACGATACACCGTCGAGAATCTCTCGGAGCTTGGTGAGCAAATCATGCCCGTGGAAAGGTTTGGCCAGGTAATCCACCGCGCCTGCCTTAACCGCACATACAGCCTCAGGTATGGTTCCATAAGCCGTCAGGAAAATTACGGGAAGTCCGGGACAGATCACTCGGGCTTCGGTAAATAGTTCCATACCGTTCATCCCCGGCATCTTCATATCCGAAATCATCAGATCTACATGCTGCGATTTAAGGATTCCAAGCGCATTCATGGCATCCGCAGCCTTGTGCACCCTAAACCCGGCTGAAGAAAGCCTGGCTTCCAAAACCTCCAGGACATTCATATCATCATCGACTATAAGGAGGGATTGCTGAGAATTCAAAATACACTCCTTTTCACGACTTCTTAAGGGGAAGACATCTCTTTCTTTTTTTCTTGCATCTTTTGATCGATGGCCTCAAAAGATGCAATTTGGTCTTTAAGAATTTGAATTTCTTTCCCCATCATTTCATTTTGTTGTTTCAAGATCGAATTTTCCGACTCAAGCGATTTGAGTTTATCCCTCAGATACTGTATCTCTTGTTCCCTTGACTGGACCGCCCCGAAAAAGCCGAGGTTTTCTTTTGATTGCGAAACCCCTTCGAACTTCTCCCGGTTGATTATCTGTAAGAAAATGCCTTGTATAAAAGGGTTAATCATTCGTGGATCCTCATCCTTCATCTCAACAGAAATCATTCGGGTCCACGAATTCCAGAGAATCATTGCATCCTTGTATTCATCCGCATTTTCGGCCAGAACCAATCGGGTGCATGCCAGTCCGTACATGGCCCCTCTACGGATCAGTTCGTCTTCGGAATGTCGCAGTTGTTCATAAATATCAGTCGCCTGATTATAATCGTTTTGCTGAAAGGCTCGGTTTGCTTTCTTTAAAATTGCCCAATTATCATTACACCGAGTTGTTTCTTGTTTAATTACCCGGCTGGTTTCGATAAAAGTGCAACACGGAATAACCATGACGCCAGCTAATAAAGCTACAAAAGATGAAAAACTCAAAACCGCCTTAATCATCCGTGTTCCATTCATGGTTAAAAATTTTCGTTTTGAAACGCCTCAAATCAAATGCAATTCAATGCATGTTCGGCTTTTATCACGATTTCTCAAACAACTCGGCTTTGCGTTTCTTCGCAGGCGGAGGGAAGCGTGAAAAAAAATGTGCTTCCCTTCCCGACTTTGCTATTGACCCATACGTTCCCGTTATGGGCCTGAACAATTCGTTTTGTTATATTCAGCCCCAATCCAACCCCACTCATATGATCTCTCGCACCCGGCGATTGATAATACTTGTTGAATATCAGAGATTGTTCTTCCTTCGGGATACCCGGGCCGTTATCTGAAACCGAAAACCGCAGGTTTCCCGCGGCATCATCCAAGCCTGAACACACGGTCACCTTACTGCCGGGAGGTGAAAACTTGATTGCGTTATCCAGCAGGTTTATAAAGACTCGCTGCAGGTACTCAGGATCCCCCATCAGATTGGGAAGGCCGGGACTTATCTGCACCTCGATATTGATATTTTTCACCTCTGCCGCGGGGTTGAGCTTATAAATACACTTGGAGACGAAAAGAGCGGTTTCGATGGATGTGGGCTTTATTTCCAGTGCACCGGATTCAAGGCGGGAGACCTGCATCAAATGATTCAGCAATTCACAAATCCGGCCGATTTCCACGCTGGCAATCTCAAGAAACTTTCTTTGTCGCTGGTTAATGCCACCCATGATCTCTTCCGCAATCATATTCACCGATTCTCGGATAGAGGTCAAGGGCGTTCTTATTTCGTGGCTCAACATGGAAATAAAATCCGAGCGCATTCGCTCTTCTTCTTTCAAACGCACGGCCATCTCATTGAAAGCGCCCGCCAATTGCCCGAATTCATCTTTCGATCGCACGACAATAGGCTCGCTGTATCGCTCTTGGGAGATCGATTTGATTCCGGCGCTAAGCTCACGAAGCGGCCGGATCATCGAGTAAGCCAGAAAAATTATTCCAACCAGACCCACAAGGCTTGAAATTCCTAAACCGAT
This sequence comes from Desulfobacterales bacterium, assembly GCA_018432925.1. GTDB lineage: Bacteria > Desulfobacterota > Desulfobacteria > Desulfobacterales > JAHDSC01 > JAHDSC01. The sequence continues at coordinate 13,939 of JAHDSC010000097.1, forward strand.
TAAACCATTTTGAGCAGAGATTCGTCCCTGGCGATTCAGTTCATGGATTGCGGATGTGATATCCTGCTCATTTTCGATCCGGGCCGCGGAAATCTCTTGAATCCATTTATTGATGACCGGCTCCGGAATCCACAGCAGCTCAGCCGGTTCATCCTCTTTCAAATTTCCTAATTTATCCGAAAAATTTTTATAATTTTCATAAAGCCGTTTCCACTGCGGGGAGACCGCCATTCCCATGGATTCCAGTTGAATGATCCCGATCAGATTAATTTCGAAGTCTTTTTGTGCCGAAAGAAAATAGTGGAGATAATCTTCTTTTTTCAACAAATGATATTTTTTGTCGTTTTCCTCCATATTAAGCAAGTTCTCGATCATCTTTTTGGAAATAGACGATATCTTGGTGTTTTTATTTACAATATCTTCGGATAATTTAACGATTTCCTGAAAATTGATGTAGAGGACCAGGATTGTTCCATAGAATATGAGCAGGGTTATAAAAAACCATACAAACAACTTGCTTGTTATTCCATATTTTGGTTTCACACTTGGACCCTTCTTAATAATGCCGGAGCACGGTAAAGGACAAGGCCCCCGGCTACGAAAACCGACATCCCACTTCTTGAAAAAAACCATGCTGTCCAGGAAAAACGGCCTTTCTTTCGAAGCAATTTCAGAACCTCCCTTCGGCCTCCGATCTCTGTTTTGCTGTTTTGGTGCGAGGCGTTCCCTACTGAAAATATTCTATGAATTTCTTCAGTTGAACGCATTGTCGAGCCTTGATCGTAAGTCCGACGGAACGGAACGACTTCCATGCGAATTCTTTTTCAGCAATCGATTCCAAACAATCCGGTGGCGTGATTTCAACGGATTCGACAGAAATTCCGGAAAGAACGTTTCCATCTTATGCAACTGCTTTTTCCATATCCGATAGGGTTGATCGGCCGGACTGATCCACAAGTGGGAATTTGAGACACTCTCTTTGGCTCCGGCTCACCTTTTTGTATTAACTCGAAATGATGAGGGACTTCTGATCCTTTTTCGGAAAGTTTGTTTTACCGGTTCCCATCCGCAACCCGTTTTTCGAATGGATGCATTGTTCACTAACAGAAAAACCAGGTCGAGTCAATGCGACAACAGATGCCGAATCCAGATCTGTGGAGTAATTAGCGACGGCAGAATGAACACCGAATTCGATGAAATCTTTTAAGCAATGCCCGGTATCTTCGAAAAATCTTTGTGTTTTTCACTTTTTGCCGAAAAGTATCAAAGGCTTCAGCTTTTGAAAAGATTCGAATGAAGCGTAACCAACCGAAAGACGAAAGTCACGGCCTCCCCGATGTTCTTCCGATATCTTCGATACCCACGCATCTCCGCAGCGTGTTAGTTGTTTCAATACACCATCTCTTGCTCATCAACTGCGATGCAACTTATAGTATTTACATCCGCTTTGCACCTGTGGTAAGTTGATCCGCATTTTTTGGGTGTTTTCAAATGCCGCAGGAAAAATCGTTCGAAGGGATCTTGTCATCGGCCACATAAACGCCCGGGAATTCGGTTGAAAGGACTCGCTGTTGCGATGATAAGCAAAGACCGCAAAGTTGAGCTGCTGGCCCCTGCCGGAAATTTTGAAAAGCTTGAAATTGCCATCCACTATGGCGCGGATGCGGTCTACCTGGGAGGCAAAGATTTCAACCTGAGAAATTTTTCCGAAAATTTCACCATGGAAGAAATCCAAGAGGCAGTTAATTTTGCCCGCCGATGCAATGTTAAGGTTTATGTTGCATGTAACATTTATGCCAGAAATTGCGAGATCAAATTAATCAGAAATTATTTTTATAAGCTGGGAGAAATACGACCGGACGCTTTAATCGTCGCCGACCCCGGAATATTTTTACTGGCACGAGGTATTCTTCCGCAAGTTCCGATCCATCTGAGCACCCAGGCCAATACAACCAATTATAACAGTATTATATTCTGGGAAAATCTCGGTATCAAAAGAATCAATGTCGCCAGGGAAATATCGTTGAAAGAAATAAAGGAGATTGCCTCACATAGCTCGGTGGAACTGGAAGCTTTCGTTCATGGAGCGATGTGCATTTCTTATTCGGGACGATGTCTTCTCAGCAGTTTTATGGCAAACCGGGAGGGAAACCGTGGTTTGTGCTGTCATCCCTGCAGGTGGAACTATGCCGTTGTTGAAGAGACACGGCCCGGCCGGTATTTCCCGATTTCAGAAGATAACCGCGGCAGTTACATATTTAACTCGAGGGATCTTTGCATGATAGAGCATGTTCCAGAAATGATTGAAGCCGGTATTTGCTCTCTTAAAATTGAGGGGAGAATGAAGGGAATCAACTATGTCGCATCCGCTGTAAAGGTTTACCGGGAGGCAATCGATTCCTATTATACGAACCCGAATTCATATACGGTTAAAAATAGCTGGGTGGAAGAGCTTGCTGAAATAAGCTGCAGGGGTTACTGCACCGGCTTCTATTTCAATGACCCCGGAGAGGTCTCCCCGAATTATGCCGAGTGCAAATATGCGCCGCACCGCATCTTTGTCGGAAAAGTAATCGATGCGGACGGTTTGGGAGGAACTCATATAGATGTTCGTAACAAAATTTGTAAAGGAGACGTCCTTGAGATTCTGAAAAGACGCGGTCCTGTATTAAAAGATAAAATCAACGAAATTATCGATTCCGATGGGCACCCAATCCCTTTTGCCCAACCCGGGAGCCGGGCAACCGTTTTCGTTTCAAACTCCTGCGAGCCGAATGATTTGCTCAGACGGCCGGATCCCGGTTGATCATGGGCATAATCCCTTTTCAGAATATGGGATGTTCTTCCGGTTCCGACCAAACCTGAAATTCGATACGGCTTGCATTCATCGGATAAGGCCGGCAAGGACCGGGTGTTTTTCAGTTTAAACCGACGGCATTGAATCCGTGGATTTTTTGACACGAAGAAATAACGAAAACATTTGAAAGCACCCCCTTCCGGTCCGAACAGGGATTGCTTCCAAATGGAAATGTCGACGAATCTTTCACGGCATTCATCCCAACTTTCCGGATGAAACATACGCTGCTGCCCCAACCATTATTTCAATGAGATTTGTCATTCGAAAGAAAGCGGTTTTTTTGCCGGGGATCATTGTCAGCATCCTTGTCGGGATGCTGACCGGCGCATTTATTGCGTTTACCCACGATCTTCCCCAGATCCGGTCTCTGGAGACGTTCGAGCCATCCGCTATCACCCGAATTTATTCGGCTGACAACATTCTCCTGGCCGAACTTTTCGTTGAAAAAAGAGAGCCGGTGCCCCTTGACGTGATACCGGATCGTCTGAAACAGGCACTGATCGCAACGGAGGACAGGAACTTTTACAAGCACTGCGGGGTTGATCTAAAAGGAATTCTAAGAGCGGTTGTCAAAAACATTTTCGCAGGAAAGTTTGCGGAAGGGGCAAGCACGATTACCCAGCAACTGGCAAAAACCCTCTTCCTGACGCCGAGAAAAACCCTGGTTCGAAAAATCAAAGAAGCCGTTCTATCCTTTCAACTCGAGCGTCGCTATACGAAAAATGAGATACTGGAACTTTATCTGAATCAGATATACCTGGGTAGCGGTGCATACGGGGTCGAATCGGCAGCCAGAATTTTTTTTGGAAAATCGGTAAAAGACTTGAGTCTTTCTGAATGCGCTCTCGTTGCAGCAATGCCGAAAGCACCTTCGCGTTTTTCTCCCCTTGTCAATATGGATCTGGCAATCAAGCGTCGAAACATCGTTTTAAAGCAAATGCGGAATACCGGCATTATTGGTGAAGATGATTACCACCTTTCTTTGAAAGAGCTCCCGACTGTCGGAAAGCAGGGGAAGATATCCGTCCATGCCCCTTACTTTGTGGAATATGTAAAGGATTTTCTTGAAGAGGCCTTGGGTTCATCAAAACTTTATAAGGGCGGCCTCACCGTTTTTACGACGCTTTCTTTTGATTTGCAGGAGGCGGCCGAGAAAGCGGCGGATAGAGGAATCGATGCACTTGAAAAAAGAATGAAGCGGAACGGGGTAAAAACCATTTCCCCTCAATGTGCCCTGATCGCTCTGGATGTCAAAACCGGCGGGATTCTCTCCATGGTCGGAGGCATCCATTTTAACGAAAGTCCATTCAATAGAGCCTCCGATGCAAGGAGACAGCCCGGATCCGCATTTAAACCAATCGTCTATGCCCATGCTGTTGAAAACGGTTTCACCCAGAACATGACCTTACGGGATGCCCCCGTAAGCTTTAAAGGAGGAGAAAAGGGAAAGGATTGGAGCCCGGAAAATTTTTCCGGAACGTATGAAGGCGACATGACCCTCAGAAAAGCGCTTGCTCTTTCGAAGAATATACCGGCGATCCGACTGATCGAGATATTGGGGCCATCTTCGGTGACCCGGTTTGCCAATTCACTCGGAATCGAATCTCCGCTTTCCCCGAATCTCTCTCTTGCCCTCGGCACGTCGGAGGTAACACTTTTGGAATTGACCTCCGCCTATGCCGTTTTTGCCAACAGAGGCAAAATGATTAAGCCGTTTGGCGTGGTTCAGGTAGTCGACAGCGCAGGTCGTATCGTCTGGAGCGTAAAACCCCGGCAGAAAACCGCTATGTCACGCACCGGTGCGGCAATCATAACAGACATGCTTGGCGCTGTCGTGACGGAAGGCACCGGAAAAAAAGCGCAGATTCTCGGACGCCCCATGGCCGGAAAAACCGGAACAACCGATACCTATAAGGATGCGCTTTTTATCGGTTTCTCGCCCTCTGTCGCAACCGGCGTATGGGTAGGTCAGGATGCTTTCACGACGTTGGGCGATGGGGAAACCGGTGCCATGGCGGCTCTTCCGATATGGATCGAATTCATGTCAAAAGCGATCTGCGGCAATTCTCATCAATATTTTGACCTTCCGGATGATATGGTACAGGTGTGTATGGATCCTTCCACCGGTTCCAGGATGCCGATGGATTCACCGCGTTCCGTCCGGGCGCTTTTTAAGATAGGAACCGAACCCAAATCAAACCAATGAAACTCCTGAAAATTTTTTGGAAAAAGGATATGATATCATTGACAGAAACAAAAATTCTGTGGAAAATAGAAGGTTCAGAAAGGTGCCCGTCCCTGGTTGATTCCTGGAGGGGAGCCTTTTTAAAAATGCTCCGTTTGGTTCCGGTTCAAGAAAACCGCCAATTGTTAACTACACGAACAAATTGAGGGTTTCAGGAATGAAAATCTGAGTCGGAGCAGAAACCGGGCGAAAGACGGCTTTAGGCTAAGGGCACTTGATCGTATTCCGGAACAGGAACATGCCGATTATGGTTCGAAAAGCAACAATACGAGATATAGGCGCGATTCACAAACTTCTTCATATGTATGGCGTGAAAGGAGAACTCCTTCCACGCCCGCTGAGCAATCTATATGATCATGTCCGAGATTTTTCCGTCTACGCGGATCCCGGGGACAACAGGGTTTTAGGCTGCTGCGCCCTGCAATTTTGCTGGGAAGACCTGGCTGAGATCCGATCTTTGGCGGTACATCCCGATTATGTAAAAAGAAAAATCGGTTCCAAACTCGTTGAAACCGCCCTCTCGGAAGCCGCATCGTTTAATATAAAAAAGGTGTTTGCACTGACTTACCAACCCGATTTTTTCAGAAAATTCGGTTTCAAAAAAATTGATCGGTCGGAACTTCCGTTGAAAATCTGGTCGGATTGTATCATGTGCGTCAAGTTTCCGAACTGCGACGAAACGGCTATGATGCTGGAAATGGACTCACTCATTACGAGTAGATAATGTTAAATGGAAGCGGTGGATATTTCCACACCCCGGGTTTGGGCATGATGTGTTGCCCCCCTACGGTCAACCAGTACAAGTCCGACTTGAGTTCCCGCAATTTACTATCATCCGGCGGCCTGGCATAATTGGTGTAGGAATAGGTAGCCTGAAATATGCAGATTCCGTCTTTTTCTTCCCGTGCGATCTCATAGTTTTTCTTAAACGTTCGCAGAACCATATTATTTGCCTCTGCAATCTGCTCCATCTCATGTTCGGTGAATTTCATCAGAACCGCCTTGGAAACCCCCCTTTCGGAAATTCTGATCAGCGCCCGGGTTTCGCTGCTTCCCGCATACACCGTGGTGATGCATTGAATCCGCTTCAGATATTGGGAGGCCACCACGGCGGCCGTTCGTCTGCCGCCCGCCATAACCGGCACTCCGTAATACTCGAAAAATTTTTTCTGGACGTCTTCCGCATACTTGTCGCCTTTTTCATAGATATCTTTTGAAATATAGCGAAGATTTCTAGCCAGATCCTCCGCCGCATCAGAAATCGGCCAGTCGATTTTTACATGAAAATGCGATAGAACATACCGATCTCGTGCCCTGCTGGCCGAGTCTCTTTGAATCAGGAGCGCATAATCCACAGGGAGCAGCATTTTTAAAAAATTATAAAACTGAATGGACTCCAGGTACTTCTGGCTCCTGTCAAAGCTGTTTGAAATGGGAAGCATTTGGGAGGTGAGAAGGTTCGACTTGGTCGTCTGATTGACATCAAGAAATCTTATATACTTTTTATAGGCGGCCGGAATGGTATCTTCTACGAAAATCACCAGGAAAGCGTTTTGAGATTCATATTCAAGGTCCGGAATCCGCGCACGTGGTTTGAGCTCGCGTTTTTCTACAAATGGATACGGAATGTTTTTCGCGAGAAAATTTTGATAAGAATCCGACAGCGCATATTGAAACATGAACTGGTCCAATTGGTCCCTCAAGAGCTCATAATAGGAACGCCTGAGTCGGTTTGCCTGACTGAGTTCTTCCCTGACACTCCAAAAAGCCAATTTAATCTCCTATTCGATCCGTTTAAACGTTACGTTCGGTCCCCCGGAACTTTCTGCCCCAGAGCTTTCGGTTCCTGCTTCAAAAATATTTTTTCCCGCGACCGGGCGGAATGAAATAAAAAGTTTGTCCCCCCAACAAGATCGGCTGCCAAAGAGAAATTCGGTACAAATATATCAACCGCCCCAAAGATGTCCGTCGTCATCGATATCACCAATTGATTGATAAAAGGCCGAAACCGGATCCCCGTTTCTCAGCCGTTTTCCAATATTATGATATACCTGCCTCCGCCTCATCGAGAGCCGCCACCGCCGGCAGTGTTTTCCCTTCCAGCAGTTCGAGAAATGCGCCGCCGCCTGTCGAAATGTAGGTAATTCGATCGGACTCGCCTGCCTTGTGTATGGCGGCATCCGTGTCGCCGCCGCCGACAATAGAAAGGGCATAGGAATCGGCCACGCTGTGGGCCATCGCCATCGTTCCCCTGCTGAAAGCATCCATTTCAAATACACCCAGAGGGCCGTTCCAGACAATTGTCTTGGCATCATGCAACACTTCCGAATAAAGCAGGGACGTGGCCGGTCCGATATCCAGAGCCATCCAGGAGGATGGGATTTCCTGTATCGGTACGATTTTGACTTCCGCTTTTGGATCAAAGCCGGAGGCCGCCACCGCATCTACGGGAAGATAAAATTTTATTCCGTTTTTCTTGGCTTTTTGCATCACCGATCGAGCAACATCGATAAGATCTTCCTCGACGCTGGAAGCACCCATACCGAATCCCTTACTTTTCAAAAAAGTGTTGGCCATGGCACCACCGACGATAAACTTGTCAACATGCTCCAGCATGTTTTCCAATGCTCCGATTTTGCTCGATACTTTCGCTCCCCCCACAATCGCTACAAGGGGACGCTGAGGGGACGTCATGGCTTTTTTAAAATAATCGATTTCTTTTTGAAGCAGAAAGCCGGCCACGGATATGGGTACGAACTTCGTAATGGCGACTACCGATGCATTGCTGCGATGAGATACCGCGAAAGCATCATTCACGTATACATCGCAGAAAGCGGCAAGATCTTTTGCAAATCCATCATCATTTTTTTCCTCCTCGGGATGGAATCGCAAATTCTCTAGAAGAAGCACGTCGCCTTCGACCATTCCGGACACCAGCGCTTTTATGTCGGGCCCAATACAGCCCGGAGCCATCTTCACTTCTTTTTCAAGAAGCCGGCCCAAACGTTTCGCCACCGGAGAAAGGCTGAATTCCGGAACGACCTTTCCTTTCGGTCTGCCCAGATGCGATGCAATAATCAGTTTTGCCCTGTTGTCCAGAGCATATTTAAGGGTCGGCAAAACAGCCCGTATCCGGGAATCATCCGCAATATTCTGGTACTCATCCAAGGGAACATTAAAATCGACCCGTATAAATACTTTTTTGCCTGAAATCGATATATCTTTGATCGTTTTCATACTTCCCTCCTTTGATGCACCGTTCTAATTTTTTCGGTCATCCTTCTGTTAAGGTCTTTCTTTTGAGACCATCTTTCCAAAAAAGTAATGATACCCGACTGATAAGCCCTGTCTACAATTTCCTCCTTTATTTTCAATCCACCGATACCTTCCATGGCGGATCGTAAGCATTCTGTTTTGTACAAACAGGCAAAGCAGGCATGAGGTGTAATTCGAAAGCCATCCCTTCCTTTCGGGAAAACAATATCAAGATCCCCGAAGCAGGAGGGGATTTTTTTTTCTTCCTGGTCGATCATCCGTCGACGCCTGAATTCCCTTACTGGTTGATGATTTTACATCTCTTCCTTTGATCAAAAAATTCGCGCCCGCCTCGCATTTCCGTTACTCGGGCCTGTTTCGAGTCTCATATTCACGATTCATCTGAGAGATATATCCCTGATCCGCAAAGCTGAAATACCGGTTATCACCGATGATAAGATGTTCATGAACGGTTATCCCCAGCATCCGACAGGCAAAAAGAAGCTGACGGGTGATAGAGATATCTTCCCCGGATGGCATCGGGTCACCGGAAGGATGATTATGCGTAAAAATCAACGCCGCACTATGGTGGTTCAACGCGGCAAGCACCACCTCCCTCGGATAAACCGAACTCGCCGTCAAGGTGCCCTCAAAGAGCGTCTCGGCTGCGATCACCTTGTTTTTGGCGTCCAGAAAAATGGCTTTGAAACACTCCCGGGTCTTATCCCTCATCGTGTGATAGAGATAATCGAACAGGTCTTTGGAATTGTTTAAGGCTTCCTTCCCTATAAGTTTTTTTTTGAGATACCGGTCGGCAACCGCCTTAATCAGCTTGATCCCCAATATGTTTCGGGCGCCTAATCCTTCAATTTCACAAAGGTCGCTAGCGGAAGCCTCAAGCACACCCTGCAGAGTTTTGAACCTATTCATGGCCTCTTTGGCCGCCTCCTTGCAGTCCTTCCTCGGAGTGGCAAGGGTTAAAAGCAGTTCAATCACCTCATAATCATGGAATCCGGACAAACCGGAGGATAGAAATTTGTCCCGCAGTCTTTTCCTGTGACCCACTCCCTTTTGTTTCGAATCGCAAACCGCGGACTCCGGGTTATATGTGGTGTGTTCCGGTTTCATTCCCTCTCGCAGTCTTGATCATAAGCCTCATATTGCAGCCGGAATACAGGGGTCAATATTGCCGGGGCTGCCTACCGATCATCCATTTCCTGTTTGAGATCTCGGGTCATCAACCGATGCAAGGCCTCTCCCGGAGAAACATCATCATACAGAATATGATAAATCTCGTGCGAAATGGGCATTTCGACACCCAGTTTTCGGGATAGATTGTAAACGGATTTCGCTGTCTTCACACCCTCTGCCACCATGCGCATTTCGGACAGAATCTCATTGAGCCGCTTACCTTGTCCGATCTTTTTTCCCACGGTGTGATTTCTGCTGAGATCTCCCGTGCAAGTCAATATAAGGTCTCCAAGACCGGCCAATCCGACAAAGGTCCTCGGGTTGGCACCAAGCCTCAGACCCAGGCGTCGCATTTCCGTAAGCCCTCTTGTTATCAGGGCCGCCCGCGTATTTAATCCAAGGCCGAGTCCATCGATGATACCGGCGGCGATGGCGATAACATTCTTAACCGCACCACCCAATTCAACTCCGATCATATCATCATTCGTGTAAACCCTGAAAAAAGGAGTGGCAAAAATTTCCTGGATGAAGCCTGCCACGCAGGGATTTTTTGAGGCCACGGTAACCGCTGTAGGAACATTACCCGCAACTTCGCGTGCAAAGCTAGGACCCGAGAGAACCGCAAACCGGTTGTCAGGAATATCGCACAGAACCTCTTTAAGCACACCGGACATGGTTAAATGGGTAATGTTTTCTATTCCTTTGGATGCCGATACGATGATCATTTCTTTTGACACATAGGCTGAAATCTTATCAGCGGTTTCCCTCATCACATGCGAGGGGACAACGATCAGCAAAACGTTTTTTCCTGAAACCACGCTGGAAATATCATTGGACGGAAACAGGTTTGTCGAAAGTGAAAAACCGGGTAGAAATACCTTGTTCTCCCGGTACCTTTCGATTTGCTCTTTCACTTCCTTTTCAAAAACCCAATGGCTTACTTTCAATCCCTTGTTCGCAAGAAGATTGGCAAGAGCGGTGCCCCAACTTCCAGCCCCCACTACACCCATACGTACATCATTTATGTTGATTCCGTTATTCATAGGATGGTTATCCGTTGATTTCCCCCCCCTAAAAAAGACCGTTCAGGGGGAGGAAGCATCTCATTCTTCCCTTTCCGCCAGGCCTGCCGCACCGGTTACCCGCTCTCCAGGTTCGATATCAATAAGCCGGACGCCCTGGGTATTACGACTGATCACCGAAATACCATGGATGGGCATCCGTATGATTTTTCCCGTGTCCGTCATAAGCATCAGATCGTCAAGTTCGTCGACCAGGAGGATGGCAACCACCTGACCGTTTCGTTCACTGGTTTTGATGGTTATGACTCCCCTACCCCCCCGTTTCTGGATCGGGTACTCATCAATCGAGGTCCTCTTTCCATACCCTTTTTCGGTGGCCGTAAAAAGCGTCTGGCCATGGCTCAAAACTTCCATTCCGACAATTCGATCTCCGTTCGCAAGTGTCATTCCACGCACCCCCCTGGCACTGCGACCACTGGGGCGAACGTCGGATTCATGGAAGCGGATGGATTTTCCCGACGCGGAACCTAAAAATACATTCCGGGTTCCATCCGTAATTCTCACCGCAATCAATTCGTCTTCCGGCAACAAATTCAAAGCGATGATTCCTCCGGACCTGGGACGGCTGAAAGCCATTAAATCCGTTTTTTTGATCAATCCGTGTTTCGTAGCCATGATAATATGGTATCCGGGATCAAATGAGGGGACATCAAGCACTGCGGTCAGTTTTTCATCCTTGCCGAAGTTAAGCAGGTTGACAATGGCTTTCCCTCGACTCTGCCGGCTCGCCTGAGGAATATCATAAACCTTGCACCAGTAAACCTTCCCCAGATTGGTGAAAAAGAGAAAGGTGTGATGCGTGGAAGCGACAAAAAGATGTTCGACGAAATCTTCCTCTTTTGTTCCCATCGCCGTTTTCCCTTTGCCTCCCCGTCGCTGGCTCTGATAAAGTGTAATGGGGTTTCGTTTGATATAGCCGCTGTTGGAAATGGTCACGACCATATCCTCTTCAACGATCATATCTTCAATGGTCAACTCTTTCGTCGCTTCGGCGATTTCCGTTCGGCGGGGGTCTCCGAATTCTTTTTGTATTTCGGAAAGTTCGTCCTTAACGATATTTAGAACCACGTGCTCACTGGCGAGTATTTCTTTGAATTTGGCAATATCCTTGAGAATGCTTTCATATTCTTCCAGTATCTTTTTCTGCTCGAGTCCGGTCAACCGTTGTAGCCGCATGTCTAAAATTGCCTGTGCCTGAATCGGCGTGAGGCCGAAGCTTTCAATCAGGCCATCCTTGGCTTCATTCGGCGTTTTTGATTTACGAATCAGGGCAACCACCGCATCCAGGTTCTCCAGCGCAATTTTTAGGCCTTCAAGAATATGGGCGCGTGCCTCGGCCTTTTTCAGATCGTAGCGGGTCCTCCGGATGATGATTTCCTTTCGGTGAAGGATGAAATACTGGAGGAGTTCTTTAAGGCTCAAAATCTGGGGACGCTTATTGACAACACAGAGAAAGATAATACCGAAACTCGTCTCCATCTGGGTGAACTTGTAAAGCTGATTGACAACCACGCCGGGCACCTGATCTTTTTTAAGGGCCAGCACGATTCGCATTCCCTCTCTGTCTGATTCATCTCTTACATATTTCACCCCTTCGATCTGTTTGTTCTTCATCAGGTCTGCAATTTTCTCGATAAGCCTTGATTTATTAACCTGATAGGGTATCTCGGTAATAATAATCTTCTCGGCATCGGTTCGTTTGTCTTTTTCGATGACCGCTCTGGCCCTCACGCGGATGATTCCACGCCCCGTTTTATAGGCTTCGTGAATCCCATCGGTTCCGTAAATCATTCCGGCGGTAGGAAAATCAGGCCCGGGAATGAATCTCATAAGATCGATCCATGTAAGATCCGGATTGTCGATCAGGGCTTTTATCGCTTCAATCACTTCCGATAGATTGTGCGGCGGTATATTGGTTGCCATCCCGACAGCGATGCCGGAAGAACCGTTGATCAACAGATAAGGAATTTTTGCGGGAAGCACCTCCGGCTCAACCAGGGATTCATCGTAATTCGGGACAAAATCAACGGTCTCCTTTTCCAGATCCGCCAGCATCTCATGCGCCATTTTCATCATTCGGATTTCGGTGTACCGCATGGCCGCGGCAGGATCCCCGTCAATGGAACCGAAATTACCCTGACCGTCAACCGCGGGGTATCTCATGGAAAAGCCCTGAGCCATTCGAACAATGGTATCATAGACGGCAGTGTCCCCATGGGGATGATATTTGCCGATGACATCACCGACAATACGTGCGGATTTTTTGTATGGTTTATTCCAATCGTTTTTCAGTTCGTGCATTGCAAACAAAACGCGGCGGTGAACCGGCTTTAATCCGTCTCGAACATCCGGCAACGCTCGGCCGATGATTACACTCATTGCATAATCGAGATACGATTTTTTCATCTCGCTCTCGATGCCGATTTCAAATAAATTGTTTTTTAACATCATATAACTACCTGCATATCATATACCTTTAAACGCCGGTTTTCAGATTGCTCCGAAGCAAATGATTGAGTTCTATTCGGGTTCTTTATTGTTCTTTCCGTTTTATGACGAAACCAAATACCCAGAGTTTCTATCCTGCTCAGGTCGATGCCAATAATGGTTTAGGCTCGTTTCACCTTTTGAAACCGAAAATTGAAGAACCCCGAGGCAAGCTGCGGGGAATCTTCGACCATAAGGACTTATTATCTGATTTTTGATTCGCTCGGTTTTGCGGTTCAAATTCACTTTTCAGCGGGAGCAAGTCTCTCCCGATAGCTGGTATGATAAATATCGGTTAAGGTTAGAAATGCGGTTACCACCAACGGACCGTAGATAATGCCAAGAATCCCGAATAGCTTTAACCCACCCATGATGGAAAGAAAAACGAGCAGGGTGTGCATCTGAACACGTTTTCCCACCAGTTTGGGTTTGAACAGGTATTCGATGCCGCCGGAAAGAATAAAGTAAAAAATAATGAAAAATATTCCTGCGGCAAATCGCCCTTTTAAAACAAGATAAATCGCAGCGGGAATGAATACCGCTCCGATCCCCACGATCGGCAGGAAGGCAAGGAAGGCCATTATTACCCCCCACAGAAATGGGGATTGAAAACCGAACAAGGCAAAAACGGCTCCTCCCAGAACCCCCTGGATCAAACCTCCCAAACCGTTGCCGATAAGTATGGCCCCCGCCATGTCCTTGAACTTTCGGATCAATTTTTCATCCTGTTCTTTGGGAAGAGGAGATAAATTGATGATGAAATCAACCAGTCTTTTCCCGTCGATTAAGAGGAAATAAATAACAAGCAGCATGAAAAAGAAGTTGACCAGGAACTTGAGCATGTTTGAGGCAATGGATCGGGCCTGTTCGTATAGGAAAAAACCAACGATCTTGCCGAGTTCGGAAATCGCATTATTGAGCTCCTCGCCGGTCAGCTGAAAGTTGAAATTGGAGAGGAAAAGATTGATTCTTTCCAAAATCCTGCTGCTTTCAAACAGACTCTTCAACTGGTCCCCGATAGCGGCATTTTTCCCCATATTATACAGGTCGTAGGCTTCTTTTGATAATATCCCTACAAAAAAAGCAATCGGGATAAACAGCATGATAAAAATGAACAAACAGGTAACAAGGGAAGCAATGGGTGGCTTGATTTTATTTTTCTCGATGAAGAAGGTGTAAACCGGAATAAAAAGCCCGGTGACAACCGAAGCGAGAATAATGATCGAAACAAACGGCCATATCAGCCAGCCGAGCAATAGAGCGGAAGCTATGAACAGAAACAAAAAAAACCATAAAATTATATCCTTTGATGTCATATCTTCCATGGTTTCTTTCTGTCTCTTTGCTCTTCAAAATTTGGCCCACCGATGCGGCACGGAGGAGCTTTCTGCTTTGCAGGGAATTGAGGCCCATGCATCTGAGTGTATCAGTGTCAGGACCCGATCTTGATCCTCGAAATACTCCATGCGTTTCTGTGGTGTAAATTACCGCCTTCCTTGAACGAAATTGATCATTTTCGAAAGTTTTGAAATGCGCTTGCCTCGTATCGGCCCAATGATTCCATTCCGCCCCGATGGGAAAAGGGATGCATTGGTTTACGTCCGGTTTCTTCTTTCAGCATCTGATTTGTTTTGTCGGCCCATGATTTATGCAATACGTATGTTAAAAAGAATTATTTTTACAAACCGATTAAACGCGTCCTCCTTTTTCCACGGAGGAAAAGGAGGATTGTTGCGCTGAAATGAAGAAGGGCGTCGTGCAAAGTTATCGGACTGGAGTCCTTACTTGCTGATCATTACGCCAGATGCAAAATAAAGAAGGATTTCATAAATCAAGACCGGTATATAACTATCGAAAATGGCAAACACAATGCCTCCGCCGATTATCGCCGGCACTCCGCAAAAAACCAACATGCCTAATTTTCTACTGATATTCATCTTTATCATTCTCCTCCTGGTTGTCAGTTCCCGATTATCATTTATCCTAAAACCAATTGTTTGGTGTAGCAATAACAATGAATCAAGTAAAGAAAAAAGATATAAAACGGCGCAATTAAAGATTCGCCCCAGTTCCATTCGAAGGCAGCGGTTTGACAGCACCCGGTCTTCCGTTAAAAGTCCGATTTTTAAATCGCCCGGATACGAAAAAATAAAGTCCGCGGGAAAAAGTCTCGGCCCCAAAGCAAAAATAACCGATTTATCCCTTCTTTGAAATCGCCTCTTCATATCTTGCAAGCGTAAAAAGCATATCGGCCAGTCGGTTCAGATATTGATTAACCTTCTCGTTAGTGATTAATCCTTCATTTTTCATCCTTGCCGCCTTCCTCTCGGCTCTTCGGATAATCGTTCTTCCCACATCGATTTGAGCTGAAACCACGGATTCACCCGGAAAAATAAATTCCCTTTTCATTTCAAATGCCTGTTGGAGCTCATCAATAATTTTTTCTATCCGTTTGACATCCGATTCGTTTATCGTCCGGCTGAGTTTGCCGTAGTCCTCCGTCAGGGTGGAAAGTTCGGTACCGACAATGAGCAGATCTTTTTGAACACTCAATATGATCTCTTTTATTTTTTGAGCGCTTGTCCCGGCTCTGGCGACGCCGAGAGCGGAGCTCGCTTCATCCAGCGTTCCGTAAGTATCCGGCCTCAGATCGTATTTCGGAACTCTCTGGCCGCCCAGAAGACTTGTCTCCCCCTTGTCTCCTTTTGTTGAAAACTTCATTTTTTCATCCTTTTTCATTTTTTTTAACAGCGCCATCTTTAGGGTGGTATAAACCTTATCGTTCCACGGCCAAAACTTTGCAATTACGGTTGCGTCATCAAACGTTTTTTCGAACAAGGTCTGCTCAACCCGGATTCCTCCTGAATCCTTTGTAAGATTCAGGTCTTCTTCAACAGGTTTCACACCGGCGGATTTTCTTGGTGAGCCCAAAATACTGCTCAGTGCCCGGTCCCATTGATCAATGTCTTTGCTGAAAAAAACAAGTTCACAATAATCGTCCGTAATACATCTGTTTTTATACACGCTCAATCGACCGCATTTTTCGAGGATGTCCTTTAATGTCATGGTCTTTCACCCATCATTTATTATGCTATTATGCGTGTTTTAAGGATATAAAATCGAATGATCTCCGACTCGATTTCCATGCACAGACGTTCTGACCCCCAAAGCAAACGCTCACTTCATGCCGATTGTGCTATGGTCACGCGGTGAGGGATGAACAGGCCAATCCGGCCGGGGCAGCCGATTTTTGAGAATTTCTCATAAATACGATTGGTTTGGCTTGCTTGAAAAATCTCTATAGCGGATTGCGGTTCACCTGTCAAACAGCAAAACGATAATTCCCCGGCAGTGTCATTTTCCGTAAAGGCCTTAGAAATTTTATTCCGGATGATTCCATATGCCGACAACCCTCGTAAGCGGAGTTCATTAATCCCCTTTCGATTTTTCCTCCTTGCGGCACTTTTTTTCTTCGCTTTTCAGGCTTCGCCACCTATCCAGCCGGCGCTTGATGACCTTTTCATATCCTTGTTCGGCGGGAAAGTAGTAAAGTTGCCCCCGGAGTTCATCCGGCAGATATTCCTGAGGTGCGTATCCTTCTGAATAATCATGGGCATATCGGTAACCTTTTCCGTATCCAAGCTCCTCCATCAATCGGGTGGGGGCGTTTCGTATGTGGAGGGGAACGGATAGACTGCCCGAGCTTTTAACAACATGCTTCACCTCTGCATATGCCTTATATACGCGGTTGCTCTTCGGTGCCGTGGCCAGATAAACACAGGCCTGACCGAGCGCCAAATCCCCTTCCGGATGGCCGAGGAACCGGAAGGCTTCCATTGCTCCCAATGCAATCCGGAGTGCGTTTGGATCCGCATTCCCTATATCCTCAGAGGCAAATCGGACCATTCTCCGTGCAATGTAAAACGGGTCTTCTCCGGCCGAAAGCATTCGCTCGAGCCAATAAAGTCCCGCATCCGGATCGCTGCCCCTCAAGCTTTTGTGAAATGCGGATATGAGGTTGTAGTGCTCTTCGCCGGACTTGTCATACAAGATAGACTTTTTTTGGAGCGCTTTTTCGATATCCTTCCGATGGATCCGTATGCTTTGGGCCTTATGCAAAAAATCTTCTTGAGATATTATCAGAGAAACGGCCAGTTCGAGACCGTTTAACGCCGCACGGGCATCCCCATCCGCGATATGCGCCAGGTGAAAAACGGCATCCCTGTCAAATTGCACACCCGTATTTCCAAGCCCCCTTTCCCTGTCTCGGAGGGCATGGTCGAGTATTGCTACGATATCGGTTGAAGACAGCGGTTTCAACGTGATCACCCGGCATCTGGACAAAAGTGGAGGAATCACCTCAAAAGAGGGATTTTCAGTAGTCGCGCCGATTAAAGTAATCAATCCACTTTCTACGTGATGAAGGAATGCATCCTGCTGGGACTTGTTAAACCGGTGTATCTCATCAACGAAAAGGATCGTTTTTTTTTGATAGAGCCTTTGCTGATCTTTGGCGTCTTTTATGACCGACCGTATTTCACCGACACCCGAAAGAACTGCTGAGAAATGAACGAAATGTGAATGGCTGTTTCGGGTGATAATCCTTGCAAGGGTGGTTTTACCGCAACCCGGAGGACCCCAGAGGATCATGGAAAAAATTCGGTCTTTTTCAACTGCATTTCTGATCAAAGACCCTTCGCCGACGGCATGCTGCTGTCCAATGAACTCATCGAGATTCCTCGGACGCATCCTTTCTGCGAGCGGTTTCGACGATTCCGCGGCTTTTTGAGCCTGATATTCAAATAGGTCCAATGTTATCCTTTTTGATCCCCGGGAATCCCTTATCCGATGTTCTCTGATAAGCCGGCCTGTCCTGCGGGCACTCTATGTCTTGTCGAAATTGACGATCTTTGGGCCGGAGTAAAACCCGATACCGGAGGCAAGCCATGGTTTTTGCCATCACGACCCGCGTGGTCGAAAAAACAGGCGAATCGGCGTCTTGTCCAGCCCCGCCCCTTCCCGGATCTGGTTGATCAGATATCGCCTGTAAGAAAAATGAACGGCATCCGGATAGTTCACAAAGCATACAAATGTCGGTGGTTTTGTAGACGTCTGGGTTGCATAATAAAATTTAATCCGTTTCCCCCTGTAAAGGGACGGCTCGTTTTTCCGAATCGCCGATTGCAGGATTCTATTGAGCTGTCCGGTTCCGATTCGTTGAATATATTGCCGGTAGACCTCATTCACCAGGGGAAACAGTTTTAAAACCCCGAAACCGGTTCGAGCGGAAATGGTTGCCACCGGTGCAAAGCTCAAAAATTTAGCCTCCATTTTCAGCTGGCTGTAGTACGCTCTGGGGGGTTTTCCATCTTTTTCAACGGCATCCCACTTGTTCAGCACCAGAATGCATCCGCAGCCCCGCTCGAAAGCATATCCCGCAACACTGATGTCCTGATCGGTAATCCCTTCTTTCGCGTCCATGACGATCAGTGCCACATCACATCGTTCAAGGCTCTTTAAGGCTTTTATGATTGAAAATTTTTCAAGCTTTTCGACCACCTTCCCTTTGCGGCGGATACCGGCGGTATCTACTAGTACATATGACCTTCCGGCATGGGTAAAAACGGAGTCGATTGCATCCCGAGTCGTACCCGGCCGATCACTGACCACCAGGCGATTTTCCCCCAGAATGCAATTGATCAGCGATGATTTTCCGACGTTGGGTCTGCCGACAACGGCAATATGAGTCATCTCCCGGGGTAAAACCGATACCGTTTTCGGAATTGCGCGTACCAGGTCGTCAAGAAAATCATTCATCCCGTAACCGTGCTCGGCGGAAATCGGATAGAGGTTTTCGGTGCCCAGTCCGTAAAAATCGTAAAGATTGACCTCCTGTTCCATTCCGTCTACTTTATTGACGGCGTAAAAAACCGGTTTATTAATTTTGCGGAAAATCTGAATGAGGTCTTTATCAAACGGAGATACACCTTCTTTTCCGTCCAGTAAAAAAATGATCCCGTCCGCGTCTTCGATAGCCTGGAATACTTGGAAGCGGATCTTCTGCTCAAAATCATCTCCCTCATTGGCTAAAAATCCCCCCGTATCGATTAACGTGAATTCCACATCATTCCAACTCGCATTCCCATAATGCCGGTCTCTCGTAACCCCGGGCAAATTATCCACCAGAGCGTCCTTTGTTCGGGTTACACGATTGAAAAAGGTCGATTTTCCCACGTTGGGTCGGCCGACGATTGCTATCACAGGTTTCATGGTCCGGATCCAAAAATCAGTTAGATGTCAATTACGAAGAAGCGTTTCCACCCCATGGATTTTTGATGCTTCATAGCGGGCTGCCCTTCAATAAGGCGGTAAGGTTTGAGCCTATCGTTCGATATGCTGCGCCTTCACCCATTCGTGACGGGCATAATGCTCGATCGGCGGTTCAAGAGAGTGTGGCGCTGAATCGTGTCTCTTCCAATCATCGATTTGCTGAATTTTTAGACAGATATACATTACGGACGGGCGGATTGTCAAACCGTGTCACCGGATTATACCCCAATATCAGGTTTTTCCTTTACTCGGTGTCCATAAACGATTGTAAATTAGAATCCCCTTCTTTAGACCATAGACAGACAGCGGATACTGTGATATTTCCAAAAAATAATTCAAGCGGCTCCCATGACGTGGCGAGCGCTTTGGAAATTGCTCAATTTCTTTCAAGGTCCGGAAAGAGGATTTTTTTTCACAGGAATTCGTTCGGTATTTAGAGGATTGAACGACTCGTCCCGGCACAGAGCTCGGGTTCGATGGAATCTTTTGAAACCAATTCTATTCCTAAATGAGAATTATCCGAATCAGGTTTTTCCGGTCAAGTCTACCGTCCGCATGCCGCATTCGAAACCGGTAGAAAACCCTGATTCGGTCTAAAAAAGCCATTTATGGATGAAAACGAGAATTGGTTTAACACTTTTATATATCAAAAATCTGAAAGTATCGACCGGAGGGCATATCAATGAAACGGATCATTCAAAATTTGAAGTTCATCTGCTTCATCCTGTTAATCGGGACCGTTCTGGCCGCTTGTGCCACAACATCTTACCTGAATGTAACCTATCAACCCCCGCCCGAATCGTATGCTCTTGATGGCAAAGAAATCTTTTTTGATTTTAAAGACATGAGAACGGATAAAACCGTTTTAAGCGAAACGGCTCAGAAAAAGCTGAAAAACTTTACCGGAATTTTTTCGCTCACGGTGGCCTCACAAGGAGAAAAAGGGCCGGTGGTCGGCGCCTTTTATCTTCCTTCGCTGTTTCAGGAGGCATTCACAAGAAGCCTGGTAAACATGGGCGCAGAGCTCTTACCGGAACCAAAAAATGATGAGCCGATTTTGGAAATTGTCCTGAAAGATTTTATTCTGGATGTGGTGGGGAGAAAATGGGTGGCAAGTATTCGCTATGAAACCGATTTGATTAAAAACGGCAACCTCCTCGCCAGTCAAAATATAAGCGGCAATGCGGAAAGATATGATTTGCTGGGACGAAAAGATGCCGACAAGCTCTTGGGGGAAATTTTCACAGATATCGTAAATAAGCTGGATATCCACAAATTATTTGAACAGGCGGGGCTATAACAGGATCCGTTCGGTGGTGCGGTAAAAATTCCGCCTTTTTCTTTTCACAGACGAATTCCTTTATTCAGCGCATCATCGTCCGCCGGTAATAGCCGATTTCACACCGGAAGACTGATTCCCGGGTATTTTGCAACCGTTGAAAATCAAATGGATCGATCAGACACCCGTCTCTAAAACCTTTTTCAGAGTTTTCAAATCATTTATCAATTGTTTCCGTGCCTTGCTAACAACCAGCGACTTCATCCAGCCAAAAAACCCCAACCGTGCACTGCCGAAGTTGGTCACCCTGGTGCCGCTTTCGATCGGCTCAAACATCAAGCTGTTTTCCCCCTGAACCGGTCCCGAGACGATTTTATAAGAACACTTCCTGTTCGGCTCGTACTCTGTAATAATCCCTTCCGCTTCGATGCGCTGGCTCAAGAAGGTGCTTACACTTCGAAAAGTGGCCCCCATGCCCATGGTACCGCAAGAAGTCAACCTGGATTCCAGATGCCCTGATAACCACCTCGAATTGTTTTCGAAATTCGTAGCGAATGAAAACACCCGGTCAACCGGTTGATTGACTTCCACGCTGGCTTCGAATGTTACCATCTTAAACTTCCTCCAAGTCTTCGCGATACGGAAAAAACATTATGCCCATATTTTCGATTACTTTTTTTTAAAAAATCGGCACTCCAATCCTGAGAGTTTAGAAATATTTTCGTCCGTTTCAATTCGTTTGTGAATATAAGCATGGGAAGAAAACTCATGATTTGCAATTATAATCACCTGTCATTTTACTGTCAAATTTAAATTGATGGAAACTGTTTTTTCCCCCGAGGCTTAACAGGAATCCGAAGGATATGGAACGGTCCAGACAAATCTTCCGTGTTCCAGAAAATTTAATACCTGTTAGACGCAAAGACGAAGTTACATGAACGGCGCGACAAACCCTAGGAAGAGAAAACAACAGGTGAATTACGAGATCAAGAAAGACAAAACATGGCTTGTCCGCGAAGA
>JAHDSC010000078.1 GCA_018432925.1 Desulfobacterales bacterium
GGCAGGGCCTTGTCCCCCCTATGGGGGGATTTTTCAAAGCCGCACCCTTAGGGTGCGGATTCTTTACTCCGCGCATTAGGACGATAAAGAAGTAATCCCATTGCCGCGAGAGCCGCGAACGACGCTCCGGCAATAAATGGAGCTGAGGCACTGAATGCGCTCCATAATGACCCTGCGATGACGCTTGCCAGCAAAAGCGCCCCGCCGCTTACGAGATTAAAAATTCCAAAGGCCGTACCGCGCAAATCGGCAGGTACGGCATCGGCAACAAGTTTCGAGAGAAGCCCTTGGGTGAACGCCATATGCAGGCCCCAGAATGCCGAACCAAGCAATGCGGACCCGGGCGACGCAGATATTGCCAGCACGATATCAGCGACGACGAGTATCCCAAGGCCGCATAATAGGAGTGTTCGCGCTGAAAACCGATCGGCCGCCACACCTGCTGGATACGCAAATATGGAATAGATAACATTCATCACAATCATAATTATGGGAACGGAGCCAATAGCCATCCCGACATTCCGGGCACGAAGAATTAGAAACGCCTCGCTGAAACGTGCGAGGGTAAAGACGGCTCCAAGCGCAACGACAAGCCAGTACTGCCGGGATAGGCGTTTGGCATCATTCAACGCAAGGTGTTTTCTTTGATCGGCGACGTGGTCCGCGGATTGGGGCTCACGGACTCCAAAGATCAGCAGAAATACAGCAATGAATGCCGGTAGGACCGCTACCCACAACACGGCTTTAATGTCGTTTGCAAGCCAAATCATGCATACAAAGGCCAGAAGCGGCCCCACAAAGGCTCCGACTGAATCGAGCGCCTGACGCAAGCCGTAGGCCGAGCCCCGAAGCTGGGCGGGTGCGATCTCAGCGACGAGAGCGTCACGTGGCCCACCGCGAATACCTTTACCGATGCGATCAACAAAACGTGCTCCGAACACCCACTCAATCGTTGTGGCAAGTGGAAATATTGGTTTGGTTATAGCAGCCAGTCCGTATCCAACCACAGCCGGGAACTTTCGTCTCCGGAAGTAATCGCTGATCACTCCAGAAAACACTTTGGCGATTGCCGCTGCCGCCTCCGCAAAACCTTCAACAATTCCAATGGTAACCATGGATACGCCCAGCGTTGTGGCCATGAATATCGGCAAGAGGCTGTTAATAAGCTCGGATGAGCTGTCCATGAACATCGATACAAATCCTAACATCCAAATGCCTTTCGGCAGTTTATGGTAAAAGCCCTTGTTAGAAACTATCGATTCAGGATTACTTGGTTGCAAGGAGGTCATGAATGCCGTTTCATCATCACCACTTGTTTGCCTGGCTTCGCAGTACCGAGCATCCGGTCGCAATTATTTCATGGCAATTTATCTTTTTATGTTATTGAATTTCAGCTACCGTGCCGACCATCCGGCCATAGAAAAAGGCGGTCGGAAAGCGGATAAAAAAATGAGAGGGAAGTCGGCAGAGCTGTTTTGGATTGATGGGAGTTTCCGCACATGAAGAAACACCTTAAGGCGATTGAAATTGTTCAGAAAGAGTAAAGAGAAAGGGAAGAGATGCATTACCGCGCCTCTTACATTTTTACTTATACTTCCGGAAACTTTGAACCAATTGCTGAAATGAGCCGGGTTTGTATTTGTTGAAATTCTCCTCATCCACATAAACAAAATCATACCGAACATCCGACTGCGCCCGGTTGATGTCATCACACCAATGACCGAGCCGTTCCATTTTCAGCGGAACATCCGAATCGGTTTGACCTTTCGTTTCGACGATGAATACCTTTTTGTCGGACAGCTTTACCAGAAAATCCGGATAGTAATTGGAAATATCGCCGTCAGCGTTCACGTAATCCAGCTTAAAATGAACGGCAAGGTAATTCTTGGCAAAAGAGATGACGTCACCGCAATTTTCCAAGAATCCGGCAAAAAGCAGTTCAAAATGACTGTCGCCGATGATTCGGTTAAAAACGCTTTTTTTCGGGATAAGGTAACCCTGGTCTTTTGCCACAAACGGGCGTGTTTGCCGAAGTTTAATATAGTCCCGTACTTCCGCGTCCCCTTTATCCTGAATGGTAAGGGCGTTAATCGCACGCTTAAATGTTTCCATCAATGTTTTGGTGGCTGCCGGTTCAGCCAGGTTCCTTAATGTATCGGGGCTATCCAGTTCCACCGTCCGGTCAAAAAGCTCGGCTTGCACAAAAGCCTTGACTTTGCCGTACAATACGTCATAGCCGCTAACAAGGCGCAGGTCCTTCATGATTGCATGCGCAAAGAACCCGATAACGCTTCGATAATCAGCGATATCCGTTGTATCCAGGATTGTGGTGTGCGCTATCTCGCCGGTCGTAATGTCCTTAAATACGATTTCCCGCTGTTCTTCCATGGAAAATTGCCGGTATTCCAACCGCTTGTGTCCCAACGCGCTGATGTTTAAATCGCTTAAATTTTTATATTCCCTGTAAATGCGCGGGGTCAGCACCGGAATTTCAATGTCCAGCAGGTTAATGTCTTTCTTTTCGTTATCCTTATCGACCTCCACCACCAGCGGGGTTTTGGGTTGCGTGCCTTCGCCCATCGGCTTTTTCTCGAAAACCACGCCTTCGGCCTGGATGGATTCCACAAATTCCATAAAAGCGGGGGTGCCGACAACGCTGACCTCTTCCGGAATAAAGCCGGAATACATTTTGCGCAGCCCGCGTCCGAGCGTCTGTTCGGGAAGGATATTGCTCTGCGCGGAATACGGGCGCAACCCGACGATGGTGCAGACATTCCTTACGTCCCAGCCTTCTTTAAGCATCATTACGGAAACAATCGCCTTATAAGGACTTTCCGGGCCGTCGATTTCATTGGCCTGTTTACGCAATTGTTCCAATTCTTCCTTGCCCTTGCCCGAAGTCGATTCGGAAATTTCACCGTTCTTCCTGGTGTGAATGACCAGAACCGCATCCTTATCCGCAAAATCCGGATAGGTGGTCCGCAAATAGTCGGCCACATCATCGCAATTCCGCGTGTCGTCAGTCATCACGAACAAAATGGCTTTTTTCCCCATTTTGATATGCTCATCATACGCCTTACGCCATTCAACCACGCCCAGGTTGATATAATCGGCGTATTTCTCGGTATATTTGGCGCTTCGGCGTTCCACTAATTTGGCACGGCTGGGCGGATCGGGCAGCACCGGATGCTTCACCACATTTTGCCAGATGGCTTCTACCAGCGGGTAATCCGCTACGGTTTGGACGAAAATAGCGCCTTTATTGTGTTTCGGCGTGGCGGTGGTATCCACTTGCAGGGAAAGAGCGGAGCCTTTCTGTTTCAGCCGGTTGTGAATATCCTCAATGGATTTGAACCATTCCAGGGACTTATCGTGGATATGATGGGCCTCATCGTTTAAAACCACAAGCTCTTCGATGTCCCGGACGATCATTCCCAAATCCACTTTGGAGTCGGTGGTTGCCCCGGTGGGCCGCTTGCCCAGAAAGTAATCCATGGAGTTTTCGTCATCGGGGGATGCCGGGATATCATCACCGGCGTAGACGCGGTGAATATTGGTCAGAAAGATATTGCCGACAGGTCGCGTGATATGAACCTCGTCCTGTTTATGGAGGGTGAGTTGAAAATCATTTTGCCAGTTGCGGCCGTCCACGCCATTATCCGGGATGACCGGATCTTCGAAGAAAATGCGCAACCCGGCAAAATCTTTGTAAATGCGGTCCAGCACAATGATATTGGGGGCGATTACCAGAAAATTCCGGGCAAGCTGTGAATCCGGCTCATACAGTTTGTGATAAAAGCTCCAGGCCAGAACCAGACTCATCACCTTGGTTTTGCCGGAGCCGGTAGCCATTTTAATGACAAAACGACGCCAGGATTCATCAAACATACCCGTTGAAACCGCGCCGGAGCCGTCAAATCGGATCAAATCATATTTATCAATCACTCCCGCCACGTCGTAGAGATAGATAATTGTCTCCAGTGCTTCTCTTTGAGCAAAGTAATACTGGAACTCCGTCATGGTTCCGTCAAACCGGGGCAGCAGATGCGGTGTATTGAACCACCAGTTCAGAAGCGTTCGGCTGGTATCCGAAGCGCCGGTATAACCGGCCTCCCGCCACTCCTTGACGGTTCTCCGCAATTTCGGCACCAGCGGCGGCATCAATTTTTCCATGCCGGTTTCCCGAAGTGTTTCATCCGCGGGAAACCATCGGATTTCGGGGTCTAAAATCGCATGGGGAGAGTCAGGAAAATCCGGATGCAGAGCCATTACATTAATTGCTTAATCATTTTCCGAACCGTCGAGGATAGGGGCTCCAACTCATGCCGGCATATCCAGAAAACCTGTTCGGCATCAATGTCAAAATAATGATGCGCGATGATGTCCCGGAAACCGATCGCGCCTTTCCAGTCGATTTCAGGGTATTTTGATAGCAGATGCCCTTCGGTTATTTTATCGATATTTTTTAAAGCCTCTCCGGTGGCGATAAACAACATAAAAATGCCGTCCAGTTTTTCCATTCCAGCCGGTGTATCCGTAAAATCATTCGCGCTGTGTATATGGGAAGTTCGGCTTTTAATTTTTCCAAGAGCATCCTCAATCTGTTTGAGTATGGACAGGACAAGGGGCTTGTCAAACATAGACTCCCTCTTTTTCGATGCGGGTTTTCAAAGCCGGGTTCATCTTTTCCCGGACCCGGACGATATCCACGTGTTTTTTTATCCTCCGTTCGATATCTTCCTTGATATGCACCAGGATAAAGGGGTTTGGGGTTTTCGTTTTGATACAGATATCCAGGTCGCTGTCATCCCGAGCCTCGTTCCTTGCGATGGATCCAAAGACGCCGATCTCAATAATACCGTATTTTTCTGAATTGTTACGTTTAAAATCGCGTAAAAACGATAGAATCTCATCCCGTTTCATTAGATTTTACCTCCTATATTGAGGTCGATAATCTTCATGGTGTCGTTGCCGAAGATATCCACCACTTTCACCGCTATCTTGCGCCGACCGGGAGCGCATTCGTGAAACACGCTTCTCAGCTCCAGGGTTCGGTTTTTCTTCGTGCGGAAGGATTGCCATTCGTTCTCAAAAATAAAATCGCCCGTCCAGACTTCTTCATAATCATCCAGCGTCAATTGGGACGGTTCAACCTTGCCGTCAATCCGTATTTGCGCCCCCTTGCCCCGATTCACCCGGATAATCTCTTTTTTGCTCTCGAAGTTAAAGTCCACGGCCCAGTAATCAATCCAGTCCGTCCAGTGCCGGGTAAGCGCTTCCCGGCGCACGATGCCGTCCTTGTCTTTGCTCACTTTGATGATCCGACCTTTTTCCA
>JAHDSC010000011.1 GCA_018432925.1 Desulfobacterales bacterium
AACGTCATAAATCGGAATCACGGCTCCGCCGGGAAATCCGAATATATGATCCACACCGCTTTCGATGAGGCTCTGAATTAATATTTGGGCGCCTGTTTTTTGACTTGATGTCATTCTGACCTTCCCTGTTTTCCTGCATTATGGTTTAAAGATCATTCCCCGAAGCATGCGATCCGCCAACGGCAAGTCGCTCCGTCTGGTTTACAGTGAGCGAATCACTCGGAGACCTTTGAAAAATGCTCAATCTTGTTTACGTGCGGAAAAGGCGACAATTATAGATCACAGGAATACCATGCGTATTTCAAGAATTTAAATTTGAGCCTGACGTAAAAATTGAGTGAAAGAAGGCATTATACAACGGTCCCTTTTTCCGGGTCATGACAATTGAATCAATTTACTCGTTTTTTTTAATACTTGCAAGGGGATAAACTTTTTTATCCGGGCTTTTTCTGCCCGGCATGAATTCGAAATTCTCAATTCAGATCGGTTTTAAAAAATAGGCGCCCGGCCGGTTCATTTCGTAAGCCATATCGACACATAATTGGGGAAACCGTGAGTCCATAGTAGCAATCCCGGGAAATCAACCTTTCGATTGACATTAAATATGATTTCTCCTATTTCAGAAAAACGGATTCTGCTTGGAAAAAAACATCGCCAAATGAAAGGGCATACAGGTTTTGAAAGGATATGTCCATGTCTATACCGGAGACGGAAAAGGAAAAACCACTGCCGCAATGGGACTTGCCTTAAGAGCCGCCGGTGCAGAGTTAAAGGTTTTTATCGCGCAATTTATCAAAAACCGGCGATTACAGTGAAATCAGGGCAATCCGGAGGTTTTCCGATCTGATTACGGTCGAGCAATACGGACATGGCCGTTTTATTGAAGGCAAACCATCCGTCGAAGACATTCGAGCCGCTGCAAAAGGTGTGGAGCGGCTGAAATCCATCCTCGCCTCCGGTACGTATACTGTGGTCATTATCGATGAAGGAAATGTGGCCGTCAGGTATGGTCTGGTGACGCTGGAGGATCTTCTGGATCTGATCCGGTTAAAACCGGATGATGTGGAATTAGTGATCACCGGAAGGGATGCGGATCCCGAATTGATTGAAAGGGCGGATCTGGTCACTGAAATGAAAGAAATCAAGCATTATTACCGGAAAGGGGTTTCGGCCAGAGTTGGAATTGAGAAATAATAACTTCCGAAAAACCCGTTCTCTGCCGGTTTTCAGTACCGGATCCGAAAAGAAAAAAGTTTGATGGCAACCGTTCTCTACAGACTTTTGATGGCAGGGAGGCCGGATCGCGCCGGTTAAGGCCCAAAACATGTCCAACCATTAAAAAAACTGGAAATAATCGTGAAAGAAACCATATTTTTGATCGGCGGATGCAGAAGCGGCAAGAGTCGTTATGCTCTTGAACTGGCGGACGCAATTCCCGGCGGCAAAAAATTTTTTTTGGCCACATCCATACCCTTTGATGATGAAATGAAACAGCGGGTGGAACGCCACCAGCAGCAAAGAGGTTCGGAATGGACCACGATAGAAGTTCCGCATCGGTTGCCGGAGGCAATCGAGGTTCAAAGCCGGAAAGCAAACCTGATTTTGGTGGATTGCCTGACATTATGGATAAGCAACCTCCTTATGGAGACCGGTGATCCGGACAAAATTGCCGAGCCGACCCGACGGCTGGCG
The DNA here is from genome assembly GCA_018432925.1 of Desulfobacterales bacterium. GTDB lineage: Bacteria > Desulfobacterota > Desulfobacteria > Desulfobacterales > JAHDSC01 > JAHDSC01. The sequence continues at coordinate 1,693 of JAHDSC010000011.1, forward strand.
CAATCCATTAAAAATGCGCCTTGCAAAGTGATCATCGTTTCAAACGAAGTCGGAACGGGAATCGTACCGGAAAACCGGCTGGCCAGACAGTTCAGGGACGCCGCAGGTTTTGCCAATCAGGCATTGGCAACCTGTGCAGACCGCGTAATATGGATGGTTGCCGGTATTCCCGTTTCGATTAAATAACAAAATTTATCATGAGCTTATAGAATTTTATTTCATGTTTTTCTTTAAAACTATGAAGCCTCATCTCACATCCAAAAACCAATGCGGAATTTGATTTCTGCCATACAATTTCTCACCATTTTGCCTCTGGGTAAACCCGGCATTTTTGATCCCAAAGGGATCATCCGGTTTTTCCCGGTTGTCGGCGTCATATTGGGCTTGCTTCTCGCCGTATTTGATCAGGCGGCTTTTCGACTTTGGCCGCGACCGGTCGCAGCCCTTCTGGATGTGATCTTTCTGGTTGCCGTTACCGGTGCATTTCATCTGGACGGTCTGGCGGACACGGCGGACGGCCTCTATGGGCACAGATCCAGGGAAAAGGCGCTTGAGATAATGAAAGACAGCAGGATCGGCGTCATGGGACTTGTCGCCGTCGCTTGCGGTCTGTCGATTAAATGGGGGGGGATCGCGTGCCTGGATGTACACCGGAGTCTTCTGCTTATCATAATCCCGAGCTATGCAAGAGCCGGTATGATATTCGGAATACGCCTTCTGGAGTATGGTAGAGCGGAAGGCGGCACGGGGCATTCCTTTTTCGGCGGCACCCCGACGCTCCAAGATTTCTGGGGATTGATTGTTCCGGTCGTCCTTTCTTTTTTCCTGGGATGGAAGGCCCTCTGGCTCAACGTTGTTTTTTTGATACTGATCATATTGATTCTATCTTACTACAAAAAACGAATCGGTTGTATTACCGGTGATATGCTTGGAGCAATGAACGAAATTATCGAGTCCCTGCTCTTCCTGATGGTTTCCGCAGGAGCAATGTCATGATCGAGGATCTGAGCGGAAACCCATCATTGAAAAATAGCGAAAAATTCCTCTCATTTGATATAAAATCCTGCAGGACCGTTTTCAACCAAACACGCTTTTTTGTGAAAGTGCGGTTGAAACCGCAATTATAAAAAATGATACTTCAAACATGGCACATCCTCCCCGCGGCTTTTATTATCGATCTCATTTTTGGAGATCCGGAATTTCTTCCGCACCCCATTCGATGGATGGGGAAATCGATTGCTGCTCTGGAGCCTCGTTTCAGAAACCTGTCCATCCCTCTTTTCATTTCCGGGGCTTTTTTTTCATTTTTCCTAATTTTTTTTACCTGGGTATTGAGTTTCTTGATTGTAAAAGCCACCCGGAATATTCATCCGGTAATTGGAATCGTTACGGAAATCCTGATGATTTATTACTGCATTTCAGCCGGATGTCTTGAAAAATATGCAATGGATGTTTACGGCGCGCTCAAGCAGAATCAATTGAACGATGCGAAAAAAAAGGTCGCACGAATCGTCGGCAGGGATGTCGAACCTCTGACGGAACATGGCGTCATCCAGGCTTCGGTCGAAACGGTAGCCGAAAATCTGGTGGACGGTTTTATCTCCCCGCTGTTTTTTGCGGCAATCGGCGGAGCTCCCCTTGCGATGGCATACAAGATGGTCAATACGCTGGATTCCATGATCGGATACAAAAATGAGCGGTACAGGGATTTCGGAAAAGCGGCAGCACGGATGGATGATGCCGCGAATTTTATTCCCGCCCGGCTCTCCGTTTTTGTGATCGCGCTTGCCTCCCAAATTCTTTCCGGCAGAGGATCGATTGCGCTTCGAACAGGCATTAAAGAGGGAAAGAACCACAGCAGTCCGAATTCGGGTTACTCGGAAGCCGCTTTTGCAGGAGCCCTTGAAGTCAAACTCGGAGGCCCGAGTTTTTATGGAGGAAAACTGGTGTGCAAACCGGCCATCGGCCGGCGTTTTGCAAACGTGAACCTGAATCATATCAAACAAGCCTGCGATCTGATGATCCTTTCCGCCATGCTGTGGGTAGTAATCTTGATGGCAATCACCGCTTTTTTTTATTAACATCTGTCGCATGCATCAGGCGGCAGATGTTGACTTTCTTTAACCAACGGCACCGATATGTTGAATTACCCTTCCCTGTCCAAATCATTCAAAAAAAAATATCCGTTCCGGCTGGGAACCACTTCCTACATTTATCCGGACCGCATTCTTCCCAACGTGAAAATGCTGGCCCCATATTTGGATGAAATCGAACTTCTAATTTATGAGAGCGCGGCGCCGGAAAGTTTTCCAACCCAACGGGAGATTGAAAAACTCCGCCGGTATTCAAAAAATTTCGACCTGTCTTACAACGTTCACCTGCCGATCGATATATCCTTGAGCGATCCCGACCCGAGTCAAAGAAATCACGCAATCGAAGCAATTCGGAGGATCATCGACCTTTTTTCCCCCCTTTGCCCCACGACCTGGACGCTTCATCTATCCTATGAAGGAATTTCGACTTCGAGCGAATACGTAAAAAAATGGCAGGAGCTTTCATATAAAAGCATGGATCAACTGATTGCCCAGGGTATCGAGAGTCGAAAGATTTCGATTGAAACACTTATGTACCCATTTGAATGGGTCGATAAGATCATCAGGGATTTTGACCTTTCCGTTTGCATTGACCTCGGGCATCTTATCCTTTCTGAAATCGAGGTTGAAACCATATTCAATCGGTATGCCGACCGGACAACAATTATTCACCTTCACGGCGTGAAAAACAAACGGGACCATATATCCCTGGATAAACTGGATCCGAAAGAAATCCGTCCGATCACCCGGATTTTGAAACGGTTCACAGGCGTGCTGTCACTGGAAGTTTTTTCATATGAACACCTGATCGCCTCATTAGATTGGTTGGAACGATATTTATGATCATATAAGACAATATTTTCTAAGTGTTCTGATATATTATTTAAAGTATTTTCTTAAAGATATCTTTAAAAAAAGATCCATCCCGATCCAGTTTAAGGAAGGCGGCAATTTTTATCACCGGTATATATGGAGTACCTAAGGCTCAAAGTGGTTTTTATATTGACAAACATTGAATAGAGCCGGGGAAACCTCGATTCATTTTTTGAACGGAATACGATGTGTAGAGCCCGTTATGCGCTTATCATGCTGATCGGCTTGTCCGCCGCGCAGATCCTGTCCACCATCGGGGTCTACGGTTCCAATGCGACACTTTATGATAAGCTGGTGCTGATTAAAAGCGCCGGCTATCTGACCGTACCCAACCAAAAAATCATGGACACCCTCCATGATTTCGGTCCGGCTTTTTTCGGGGGCCTTTTCTTTACGCTGACGGCCGGGGCCGGACTGACGATTCTTACTCTGGCCGCCGAATGGATATGGGATCGTTTGTTTCACCGGAACAAAATCATTTTGGGCCTTTATTTCGTATTCTGGCTCTGTGGTCTGATGGCGATGAACTGTCGTGGTTGCTGTCCGATGACCATTTCTTATTTTATCATCATTCCCGCTGGGATCTTCTGGGCCGCCACAAAATGGCTCCCCTACCGAATCGGGGAAAAGTCGCAGCTGAAACAAATGATCCCTTTTGTCCCGGCGGCGCTTCTGGCATTCTTCTGGATATCGCAATGGAGCAGCGATATGTTTATAAACTTCAGGGATCATTTTCTTTTATCCAATTCCTTCGGAACGAAAATCAGCGACAATTACTATCGATATACCTTATACCCGGCGGAAGCCCTCAAATCATTGGATCAGAAAATCCTCAAAACATGCGCCTTCCAAAATATCGTCCAAAAGTCTCTGGAAGAGGATTTAAAAGAAGAATTAACCCGTCAAGATTACCTTCCCGTATGGGAAGATCGGAAAGTCGATCTCAAGATTACAGGAAAAGGCGATCTCCTTCTTTTCCAGAACGATGAAAAAACCGTCCTCCAGGTGCCTCTTAAAGATTTTTTCTCCGATTCCGGAAGCCGACTGAAAGAATTCTCCCGGAAAAGCGACCGGCACGCCTACTTCCGTCAATTTACTTTTTTTTCGCTCTTGATCGCTCTTCCCATCATGTCTTACATGATCCTTTACGGCCTGTTTCGTTTCTTGTCGTCCGTGTTTGCAACGGGAACGGCTCCGTCTGTGATCGCATCCGTTCTATGCCTCTTAATCGGTATTGCGGTGACGGTTCTTTTCCATCCGAATCAAAGTGAAGAAATCCGGGCGAGCGATCCAATCCGATCACTTACATCCGGCCGCTGGCGGGATCGAGTTGCCGCTTTGAAGATCGCCGCACGGGAAGAGATTGAAGTGGCCGATTTTTCCGCCTACCGGGATCTTTTGAAAAGTCCGCATGTACCGGAACGCTACTGGCTGGCACGGTCCCTTGGCCACAGTCGAAAGCCGGAGACTTTCAAAAATTTATTGGAGATGCTGGATGACTCCCATCCGAACGTAGTCTGCATGGCATTTTATGCCTTAGGCCGGAGAGGGGATCGAAGAGCGGTTACCGAAATCATGAATCGGATGGAAACATCCGATCACTGGTATGAACAGTGGTATGCCTACAAGGCGATGAGGACGCTTGGGTGGAAGCAAAAATCGAATCAAAAACCCTAATGATAACGATAGGCGCGGTTTTCTCAATCGAGGTCGGAGCCGGGATGGTGTCTTCAGCGATCCGATACGATCCGATCATCATACTCGGGGCGGCCCGATCATTTCAAATATGGTTGATGATACAATTGGTCTCGTTCGTTGGAAATGGCCCGTCTTCTATTGGACTAGCACCGTCCCGGATGATTGACGGCCTTAAAAAAGGATTCATCTGGTCGATTTCTTTCGGAATGTTTATCGGTTTCGCTTGTTTGTTAATCCGAGCCATCGGTTTGAATCCCCTGTCTCTGGTAGAGCCCAACCTGCCCACAGGACATGTAAAAATGACCCTTTTTTTTGCCGTCGGCGGCGTTGTCGGACCGGTTGCCGAAGAGATTTTTTTTCGTGGAATCCTATATGGTTTTTTCAGAAAATGGGGAATTCCGTTGGCCCTGATGGTCAGCACTCTTTTGTTCGTGCTCATGCATCCCGTATCACAGGGCCTTCCGATTCCTCAGATTTTCGGCGGTTTTCTTTTTGCGATCGCATACGAGGTCGAAGGCAGTCTGTTGACCCCCATCACGATTCATATCCTCGGCAACATGGCTATTTTTACCATTTCAATCCTGTTCCGACACGTCTCCTGAACCCGCTGCAAGCCTCCGGAAATCTTCAATTCCTTACTTCATCCTTGATGCGTTTGACATGCCCTCGACCGAGGCCTTTCACCTCGCAACCAAGCTCAAAATAGCGCCGTATTTTTCGATCGTCGAGCATACCGAAACAGTCAATGACGGCAGCCGGCCGTCCGGTCATTTCCACCACAGTTTCGGGTTTGAGTTCCCGATACGCCTGGTGCCTGACGGCAAACACCACCGCATCGGCTCCTCTCAGGGCTTCCGACAATTCGTTATGAACATGCAGTTCGTTGAGCTTTTCCTGATTTCTGAAGAACCTGGACCGTGAATGGCCGGGAGCCGGGTAGCTCTCCTGTTTTTCAAGCTCCCACCAATGCCTGACATAGGGGTCATGAACGGTCACATCACCTCCCATTTCGGTCAATTTTCGGACAAGAATTTCAGACCCGCTGTAGCGCGTATCTCCCACATCCTCGCGGTAGGAAGCCCCCAGAACGGCAATCTTTGAGGCGGCGACAATCCTTCCCATGTTTCTCAGCGCGTCGCGCACCAACTGGGCGGCACGAAGCGCGCGCGTATCATTGATATCGATGGCAAGGGGGGTTATTTTGAAGATGTCGTCTTCAAATCCCATCAGCGT
>JAHDSC010000118.1 GCA_018432925.1 Desulfobacterales bacterium
AGCCGGTTTTTTTCTGTAACCGGATGCAAGATGACTGTTGGCCGGTTAAACAAAAAGCATTTAAAACGCTAAGGAAGCAAAGCCGAAGAAACATCGATTTTATCGATAATTGACTCGACGCAGATGTGGGGGGCTTACGCAGAATGTCCGTCTGCCTGAAAAACCGATGTCCTTTCCGCCTGGGAACCACTTCTTATATCATTCCCGAGGACCTTGCAGCAAATGCCCGGTGGCTGGCACCGGTGGTCGATGATATGGAGCTGGTTCTATTTGAAGCCGACGGCATTTCGAATTTTCCGGACCATCAAACGATTTGCAGCCTTCGGGATGTCACCAATTCCCAGGGGCTTTCCTATACCGTCCATTTTCCATCGGATGTTTTTCTGGGAGCTTTCGAACCGACCGAAAGGCTCCGATCCATTCAACGATGTGTACAGGTATTCGAAATGACTCGGCCGCTGGCCCCTTTTGCCTATATCCTGCATTTTCATGGGAATCGGCGTGGGAAAACCCCATCCGTTGACGTGCCTCTTTGGCTCAAATATTTGGATGATTCGGTAAGGCGGCTTACGGATGCCGGGTTGCCGCCGGAGATGATCTGCGTCGAAACGCTGGATTATCCCTTTGAGCTGGTTGAAAAGATTGTATTTCATCATGATCTTTCCATTTGCCTGGATGCCGGTCATATTCTCTTTTACGGATATCCGCTTGAATCTTACCTGAAGCGTTACTTCGAAAGATGCCGGGTCGTTCACCTGCATGGGGTAAGAAAGGGGGAAGACCATCACGACATCGCGGGGATTGACTCGGGCCTGCTTCCGGCGCTTTTACAAGCGCTCTGTTGCGAGGATCACCGCGAACGCGTGCTGACCCTCGAAGTGTTTTCCGAGACGGATTTCAGACGTTCATTGACTGTTCTGGAAGATTTTTTTGATAAGCGGAATCTCTTTTAAAAAGCCTCCGTCTGCCGGAATGGAGGGTGAAGGAAATTCATTTTGAGACCGGCGATTGCTTTATCCGACGTCAATTATTTGGGCAGGAAAACAGATAGCCGGGGGGGTCGCTTTCATGATGTCGCGGGTGTCGGTTCAACGGACGGAAACATCCAGATACCATAACCCCGAGCGAAGAACGGATTTTCCCTTTTGCAGTTTCACGGGCTTCCGAAAAATCGGGCCGTCAAAAACAACCGTGTGGTATTCGCCTGCTTCGCCGGACGGATCGATTCCGTTGCGGGTGAATTCCTCGACCAGTTCCGCGTCGAGTATTTTACCGAGATAACCGTTTCCCATTTTTTCGGCATCCGATGCGATAATCATCGCCTGAAAACCCAGCGAGAAAAATTCCTGGAGAAGGCGGTCTCTTGAAGATTTCCATAAAGGAAGACTGGCTTCGATTCCGGCCGTCCGACACACCCGTTCTTCCCACAAACGATGATCTTCGAGATCGATATCACCGAAAACACCCGATTTTACCCCGCATTGCTTCAGTTCCTGTAAGGCTTCGATAAATGCGGATTCGTATTCAGACCATGTCGCCGATCGGGTGATCAGGGGAATACCCAGGCAGGATGCCTGTGCCTGCAAAACGTCTTTAGACAGGCCGTGAGATCTCGAGCGTTTTCCTTCTTCATGAAGGATGGTGAGGAGAAAACGGGGAAGGGCGCCGGCATCGATGGCTCGGTAAAGGGCAAGGCTTGAATCCTTACCCCCGCTCCAGGAACAAAAAACAGGGATACCGCTATTCGAAACAATGTTTTTGATGGGATTTTTCACGCAAATAAAAAAAGCCGCTTTCAGAGCGACTATGTCTATCGATCGAGTTGGTTGGTCGGGACGACTGGATTTGAACCAGCGACCCCAGCGTCCCGAACGCTGTGCTCTACCAGACTGAGCCACGTCCCGACTTGGTGGGTCTTTTATGTGAATAGGGCGAAATTGTCAATGAAAAATATCAAGCCCTTGAAAAGCCTCCGCTTTTTAGGAGCGTCGACGCGGAATCATAAAAAGGGATTTTTAACGATAATCGTTTCTTCTCTGGCCGGACCGACGGATATGATGTTGATCGGAACCTGCGTCAGTTCCACGATCCGGTTGAGATACTCGATCGCATTTTTCGGCAGGTCTCCGACATTTCGGATTGCGGAGATGTCTTCCGACCATCCGGGCAGCGTTTCATATACCGGCCTGCATGCGGCAAGGGCCTTAAGATCGGACGGGAAATTCTGCAAAACCGTTCCGTTGTATTCATAACCTGTGCAAATCCGCAGTGATGCCAGCCCGCACAGCACATCCAGTTTTGTTATGATAAGACCTGTCAGGCCGTTGAGGCGCACCGCGTTTCGCAGGATAACGGCGTCCAGCCATCCGACCCGACGTTTTCTGCCGGTGGTGGCGCCGAATTCGGCTCCTTTTTTCTGGATCGTATCCCCGGTTTCATCGAGCAGTTCGGTCGGGAAGGGACCTCCTCCCACCCGGGTGGTATAGGCCTTTACAATGCCTTTGACCCCGGTGATCTGTTTCGGGCCGATGCCGGATCCGCAACAGGCGTTTCCGGCAACCGTGTTTGACGATGTCACATAAGGGTATGTGCCGTGATCGATATCCAGGTGAGTCCCCTGCGCCCCTTCGAAAAGGATTTGTTTGCCCGCCCGGATCGCCTCGCCGAGTTTAACGGATATATTGGTTACATGCGGAGCCAGTCTTTCTGCATATCGCGCGTATTGATCGATGATGGGATCCGCATCGAGTGGTTCGGAATGAAGGTAATTTTTCAAGTAAAAATTTTTTTCCTCTACAACGCTTTTCACCCGTTCCCGGAAAACCTCGGAATCCAGCAGCTCTACGAATCGAATCCCTCTTCGGGTTGCCTTGTCCTCGTAACAGGGCCCGATTCCCCGCCCGGTGGTTCCGATTTTCTTGTCGCCTTTTTTGTTTTCCCGGGCAAGATCAACCGCCTTGTGATAGGGGAGGATGATGTGGGCTCGATCACTGATTTTCACTTTGTCGGGTCCGACATCAATCCCGCGGTTGCTTAAATAGTCAAGCTCTTGGATGATAACGGCCGGATCTACTACGACGCCGTTTCCGATATAGCAGGTTTTACCCTGCAGCGTTCCCGATGGAATCAAATGGCAGATCGTCTTCTCGCCCTTGACCACCAGTGTATGGCCGGCGTTGTTTCCGCCCTGGAAACGGACAACGATATCGGCAAATTCCGCCAGCAGATCCACAACTTTCCCCTTTCCCTCGTCTCCCCATTGCGTTCCGACAATTACAATATTTGCCATTTGTTCCACTCCTTATCTGCTGGATGAAAAAATTTTCTGGGTATCAACGGTTTTTTCTAGCGGCGTTTCGTCGGGTGTAAAAAAAATCCTGAATCAGGGCTCTGCACTCTTCATGGCAAACCCCATGGATAATTTCCGGCCGGTGATTGAGTCGTTCGTTATCGGAAAAATTATACAGCGAACCGGCGGCACCCCATTTGGCATCATGGATACCAAAAACAACCCTTGATACCCGGGCATGGATAATCGCCCCCATGCACATCGGGCACGGTTCGACCGTAACATACAGGGTTGTATTTAACAACCGGTAATTTGATATCTTTCCGGCTCCCTCGCGCAATGCCAGGATTTCGGCATGAGCCGTCGGGTCGCACCGATCGATGGTCTGGTTGTGCGCGGAGGAGAGGATCTCTCCTGTTTCGGAAACAAGCACGGCTCCGACCGGAACCTCTTCCTTCCGTCCGGCTTTGACTGCCTCATCCAATGCCAGTTTCATGAATTCAGTGTGGCGTTCATTCATTGCTTCAAAATGAATAATAAAGAATACGCTGGATTTAAAGTTCGGGAATCGCGGAAGGGCCTTCCGCGCAATAATTTTAATGGCAACCTCATTGCATATTTTGAATTGAACATGGACCATTTTTAGCCAAAATATATCAAGTTGCCATTGACATCAATCCCCATATAGCTTAAAAACGATTCCGATTTCAAACAAATTTTATATGCGCCCGTAGCTCAGCCCGGATAGAGCGCCGGACTACGAATCCGTAGGTCGCAGGTTCGAATCCTGCCGGGCGCACCAGAAAAAACAATGCCTTGGAAAATCTTCTCCAAGGCATTTTTGGTTGGGGGGGCAATAGGGTGACGAAAGGGGATATATTGCCCTAAAAAATTTCATTAAAATGTAATTCAAGCCGGCTGGAAAAGGCTGTCGGTTACCTTGCTCACCATCTCAATTCCTCTGACTTCCTTTTCAAAAAGCGGGATTTCGCCGCAAATATTTTTGAAAAGATTATTGGCTTCCTCGCGGTAATGATCCTGCATTTTGAGGCGGTTTTTGATAAATTCAGCCGAATCCTCTCCGATCTGGGATTTGTCGATTGCCTGGTTGATGACCACACCGCCGATGGGAATGCCGAAATCCTCGAACCAGCCGATGAAGCGCCGAATCACCGCAATGGGCAGCGACTCAAGCAGGGTGACGAAGAAAAAAGCGCTTTTTTCTTCATCGGTTAAAATAACCCGCATTTTGTCAATGCGGTCCCGAAATGTTTTCAGATAATCAAGCAGCGGATCTTCTTCCTCTTCGACCTTTTTCTTGCGGAAAGAAAGGCTCAGCCGCATGGTTTTGGCCTCATCCCGGCTTTTCATCATTTTGTCCACCCACAGGGTGTAAACCTTGGACATACCCAGAAGCCTGCGTGCGTTGGCGGTAGGCGCGGTATCAAACACGTAGAAATCATAGGCGTCCTGGAATATGATGTTGATCATATTTTCAAACATGGCCGATTCTTCGAATGCCGGGTTCATGGTGGCTGATTCGATGAAATCTTCAGCCTTGGTGGGGATATCGGCAAATTTCAGAAACCAGCTGATCTTCTCCCGGATTTCCACCTTTGATTTTTCGATGGTGTCTCTGGTGTCGATCTCCTGGACATAAAGGTTTTCGGTTCCCGGAATCGGCGTTGGTTTGCCGAAAACGTCCAGCTTGAAAAGGTTTGATAAACTGTGTACGGGATTGGTTGACGCTAGGAGTGTTTTTTTGCCCTGTTTGGCCATCCAAGTGGCCACCGCGGCGGCTACCACCGTCTTGCCGACCCCGCCTTTACCCCCGAAATAAATATAGCGTATTTGAGGGTGTTTCTCGAAAAAACCAGCGATTGTGCTTTTCATGAAAGCTTCTCCTCAAACATGACTTCAGCAAGTTTCTTAATTGTATCGAGCCCCTTGATCTCCGAATCGAATTCCGGAACCCGGGCATGGACCGTCGATCCAAACTTTTGATCTATCATTTCAAGAGCCCCGGCCTGCATCTGAATTCTATTTCTAAGATATTCCGGAATGTTCTCATTTAACAGATCCCGGCTGATCACCCGGTTAACCAGATAACCTGCCAGCGGGACATTATACTTGGCAAAGAGTCCCGCCGCTTTTTCGGTGTCCACAATCGTCATTTCCTCGGGTGTCAGTACAAAGAAAAATGCGGTTTTTTTGGTGTCGGTCATTATCTTTGAAGATTGGCCGATGCGTTCCTTAATATACACCAGTTCGTTGTAGATCTGGTCCTCTGAGGTTTGCTCTTCTCGTTGCATGGTTGCAATCGCCTGATCATACTCCCGCATCTGCTCTCGGAGACCGGTTATTTTATCCAGCCATGCGTCATAAATGGATGCCATGCTCAGATAATAAAGGGCATGGCCCAGGGGCACCAGATCGTAAATATAATAGTCGAAATCGCTTTTGACCACGATATCCACAACGGCATCAAAAATAGCGCTTTCTTCCATGGCTGGTTCCGCCGAAGACGCTTTAATATAGCTCTCGATTTCTTCAGGAATTTTCTTCATGCCATACATGTCGATAATTTTCCGGCGAATTTCTTCCTGATAATCCTGGACGCGGCGATCCGCATCGACCTCACAGGCAAAAAGGTTGGGCATTATCTCGATGTTGCCTTTGCCGAAGATGTCCCTTTCAAAGATATCACTTAGCGATGCCTGGGGGTCAACCGAAAAGACCAGCACTTTTTTCCCTTTCTTGGCCAGATAATAAGCGGTTGCCGCCGAAAACGTGGTCTTGCCCAGACCGCCTTTACCCCCATACATGATGTAGCGGCGGTCCGGATACTTATCGAAAATATCGGCAAGAGACATATATCCTCCTTAATACATGCTATCCACAAAATCTTTTTCCCTTAACATTCTGCGTTTCCAGGTCGTAATTTGAGGTACGACATGGGGAAGCAGGCGCAGGGAATAGTACGGCGGCAGTATTGGAATGCCGAGCATATCCCCCATGGTAATCAGGATAAACAGATGCTCCATGCTGGAACGTGTTTTCAGTGCATGCCTGGCCATGCCATGGGTGGCCATGCCGTAAGTAAAATCTTTAATGAAACCGATGAAGCTCCCCTTTTTTTTCTTAACCTTTTTTTCTTCCATCATTGATCCTTTTCTGAATTTAGGCCTGCTACGTTACCCGATTGACCAGGATTTTGACTTGTAAAACATATTTCGATTTAAAAGGCTACATTATGTCATGTCCAATCTAATCGCTGAGGTGGTCAAAGAGATCTTTTTCTCTTAGAACCCTTCTTTTCCATTTTTGGAGTCGGCCGACATAGTAAGGTAACAGTCGCAGGTGATAATAATTAAAGAGTCCCGGAAAACCAATGAATTTTCCGAATAAGCAAAAAACAATGGCTTCCTCCAGACGGCATTTCTGGCTCCTGATGCCCTCCAGAAATCCGTGAAGTAAAAAGCCTTTCACGCATCTTTTGATCGTGTTGAATCCGAAAGAAAGCAATTTGTTTCTCCCGAACAAGTACTATTGGGGGAATAAGTTCTCATTTACACCGCGTTCGTACATTCGAATTGATCCTCGCTGATTTTTAATTCGGCTTACATTCCGGTCAAGGCAAATCAGGTTGCCTTTATCGCATCCGCCGGTGCTTCGACTTCCCTTGCCTTATATTTCTTGAAAGCCTTCCAGCCGTCATAGGCCAGAATCAGCGCACAGATGATGAGCACGATAGACACTGCCGCGGCAAGCAGATTGCCGAACATCTTGGCGCCCGTCAGTTGTCCGCTGAATGCGCCGGGAATCAGTTTGAAAAATGCGGTGTAGAACAGGGCGCCCACCGTGGTGATATACATAAAGAACATCGGGTAGATGGCGACCTTGTAATTTTTCGATGCCTGAACCAAATAGAGGGTGACCAAAAGCAGCGCCAGGGATGCCATGAGTTGATTGGCACCGCCGAACAGCACCCAGATGTACAGCCAGGTGCCGGTTTTAATCAGTACCCAGGTAAGCAGCAGGGCAAAAATCGTTGCCACATGCGGGTTTTTGGCAATCGGGAAGGCTTCACCCAAAAGTTCGGCACTGGCGATTTTCATGAAGCGGAATACCAGGTTCACCACCGTAAGGGCCAGGATGATGATCATGGCGCCGGCCAATGCTCTGGAAAAGGCTTCCGGAAGACCGATGGTGGTCATTGCCGTGCCGAGGCCGCCGACAAAGATTGCGACCGGGTTGCCGACTTTTTGGACGTATTCGGCTTTATCGGCAAAAGCCGTGGCGCAGACGACTACCGCAATGATGGCGATGGTAAATTCGGCAAACATGGACCCCGCGGTTACCGGCCGGATATCCAGCTCGTTTTCGAGCTGGCGCGAAGTGGCCGTGCTGGATACCAGACTGTGCCAACCGGATATGGCCCCGCAGGCAATCGTCACAAATAGCAGGGGCCACAGCGGCCCCATGCCGATGCTCCAGCTGGTGAAGGCCGGCAGGGTCATCGGCTTCGCACCGATGAGTATTCCGATAACGCCGGCAATGATGCCGAAGTATACCACGTAGACCGATGCATAGTTATAGGGCTGAATAAAACGCCATACCGGTAGAATCGAGCTGAAATAACCGAATATCAAAACACATACGAGAATCATGTCATAGGAAATCTTCCAATTCACAACGGTACCCAGGTAAATCGAGAAAAAGATGGCGACGATGGCGATGATGGTTGTCAAAAGAATGTTGGATCTGGTTTTATAAATCAAGTGGCCCACAAGAAATGCCACTGCGATGATAACCAGCATGGGAAGGGGCAGAGCTGCATTTCCGCTTATACCGACGGCGCAAACGTTTCCAAAGGCGCAGGCAATCAAAAGGAGGTATAAGTAGACGAAAGTCAGTAAAATTTTTCTTGCACGCGGGGATATTAATTTGTAGCTGATGGCGCCAAAGGTCTGGCCATCGCTTCTGATCGAAACCATGGCGCTCGAAAAATCGTGCAACCAACCGATGAAAAAGACCCCGAGACCCAGCCATAATAGCGCCGGCAACCAGCCCCATTGCAGCGCCACAATAGGCCCGATGATGGGTGCCGCACCCGCGATGGAGTTTAATTGAAAGCCGTACAGAACGTTTTTGTTGGTCGGCATAAAGTCAACGCCGTCCATGTACATCCTGGCCGGAGTTGCCCGGTTTGGATCGACGCCGAATATGTTTTTTGCGACTTGCCGGGCATAAACCCAATACCCTACGACGACAATGACGGCCCACCATAGCAATACCCATAATGAGTTCATAGTTCTCCTCCTGTAACAATCCGGTAAATGGTTTAAAAACCCGATAACTCCCTTCTGGTTCGATGAGAGTGCAAAAAACATGTGGTCGAGTATTATAGAGACAACACGCTCAGCCCGGATTGAGTTCCATTTTTTCAGGGTTCGGGTTGTATAATCGGAGATTCGGATGCAGCGTCAGAGATGCCAGAAGGGCTATAATAATTTGGTTTTTTAATGATCATCTCCTTTTCAGTAAATATGCAAGGCACTCGTGAAGCTTGGAAATTATAACGCGGGATGTTCAGCAGCGAAATGGGGTCTTTTCACATCCCTTCCAAAAAATTTGATTCAGAGACAATCTGATTGCTTGGGAAGTGGAATCATGCTACCTACTACGTGCTGCATATCCTTAACAAAGCTTTTTGCTGAATGTCAACATCAATTAACAGGCGGAAAAATTTGAGTTGTTCTTGTAAGTAAAGGAAGTCTTGAGCCTCTATCGCATGAGGGTCAAGAGGCTCTGAAGGGGGATTTCCGCTTCCATGCAACCAAATCCCCATCGCCTCCAACCGGTGGGATCAAACTCGTCCCGGCTTTATTGAGGCCGATACTAGTCAAGGCCCAAGTTTTTATTATAGGTTTTACGCAACGGGCAAAGCATGGCGGATAGAAGAGGATGGGAATGATATTGTTTGGGAGGATCGGAATCATCTTCCCCGTTTTTAAAGACGCTGCACGCCATCGACAATCCCTGCTGATGATCATCCACAGGATTATAAAAAAACGATGAAGGAAATGTGTAATATGAAAACAGCGATAATCGGAACCGGAGGCGTGGGGGGATATTTCGGTGGAAAGATCGCCAATGCCGGATTTGATGTGACTTTTCTGGCCAGGGGTGAGCATTTAAAGGCTATCCAATCCAATGGGTTGAAAGTTAAAAGCATATCCGGTGATTTTTCAGTATATCCCGCCAGAGCAACTGACAAAGTTGAGGAAATCGGCTTTGCCGATTTGATTATTCTTGGTGTGAAGGCCTGGCAGGTCAGGCCAATTGCTAAAGAATTAAAGGCAATCGTTAAAAAAAATACAATGGTTTTGCCTTTGCAGAATGGGGTTCTGGCTGCGGATGAGGTGGAAGAGGCGTTGGGCCGGGATCATGTAATCGGGGGGCTGTGCAGAATACTTAGTAAAGTCGAAGCACCCGGCGTCATTCACCACTCCGGAGTTGATCCGATGATTGTTTTTGGCGAACTAAATAATCAAAAGACTGACCGCGTGGCAGAGATCAAGAATCTTTTTGACCGATCGGGAATCCATTCAAAGATCGCAGATGATATTCAGTCTGAAATCTGGAGAAAATTTATAACAATATGTGTGAGCGGGTTATTGGCCGTTACCCGATCCACATACGGGGTTGTCCGGGAGTTAAAAGAGACGCGCGGCATGATTCGTGATTTATTATCGGAAATCCATTTCATTTCACAGAAAGCAGGTATTCATCTGGAACTGAACATCGTTAATCAAACGATGTCGGATATCGATACCTATCCTTATGATTCCACCGCCTCCCTGACCAGGGATGTCTGGGATGGCAAGCCCTCCGAAATCGAATATCAAAACGGCACGGTCGTTCGTTTGGCGGAAAAATATGGGGTAGATGTCCCGGTAAATAGATTTATTTATCATTGCATCCTTCCGATGGAGCTCAAAGCAAGAAACCGATCCGATGAATTCAGTATGCCCTTCGTATCAGCCCCACGTATTTCCCGATGATCCGGACCTTTTTTCGGTCTTTTTGAGAAAACCGCATCACCGGATAATGATGAAATGATATCTCTTTTCGTCTCTTTTTGAATTAAGAAAAAAATTACATCTCATTGTTATTATTGATACTATGCCTCAAAAATGAATGATAGCACCATATTATAAGCCGAAGAGACGTTTTCTTTTGCGCCTCTTCGGGCATCTAATTATTGTTAAATCATATGAATAAAGATGAAAAAATAGCATTACAGTATCTTGAAAGTCTTGGTTTTGAAAATATTGTACATGAACCAGATGGAAATATTCCTCCTGACTTCTTGATCAATAACAAAATAGGCATTGAAGTTCGAAGATTGAACCAGAATTATATGTCTGGAAATCGAAATAACGGATTGGAAGAAATACAATTCCCTTTGTTGCATAAGATCGAAAACCTATTGTCTGAAATCAAATCTGATAGTTACGAAAAATCCTATTTTATTTCATATACATTTAGAAGGCCGATAAGTTTAAGCGGCACAGTTAATGAAATGAAACGTTTATTGACTGAGTTTGCCGAAACCGGATCAATAAGAGAAGGTGTTCATGTAATTCATAATCGTTTTAAATTCGCCATTATTCCGGCTTCCGAAAAGCATGAGCAACTATTCGTTTTAGGAGGATATTCAGACCATGATTCTGGAGGCTTTGTGGTTTCAGAAGTGAATAGAAATTTAGAGATTTGCGCCAATGAGAAAAGTGAAAAAATCAAAGACTTGAAATGGAAATATCCTGAGTGGTGGTTGGTTTTAGTCGATTATATAGGCTACGGCTTGTCAGCTGCAGGTCTTTCACAGCTAAAAGAAATACAAACAAAAGAGTATAGTTGGGATAGAATTATACTTGTAAATCCTCTCAATCCCCAAAACGGTGTTGAGATTTAACCAGGGGCTGTTGCGGACTCGGTCCCCTCGCCGCAAAGCCCCGCTGTTACATACGAGAATCGGAGGATAGGACCAGATGCTGAGGAGGTTCTCTGGCCAGGAAGGTCGACGGAGGGTCATTGAGTGCCTTCAACGGCAGCGCATTATCAATGGTAAGGAGCAGATAGCTACAGCGTTCGCAGAAGTAGTCGAATTGAGCTATATCGAATCCGGTCAAGTATTGATTCAGCAGGACGCCGCCGACTCAGATCTGTACTTTGTACTGTCGGGTAGGCTTGCGGTTCAGGTCAATGGACGGGACGTGGCCGTCAGGGGTCCCGGGCAACACATAGGTGAAATGGCGCTTATTGACACGAGCGCAAGACGCGCAGCATCGGTGGTGGCTATTGAGCCGTCGGTAGTCGCAGCGGTAAAGGAGGAGGTGTTTAGTGAGCTTGCGTTGAAGGACCCGACGCTCTGGCGTCTGATATCGATCGAACTCTGTGAGCGCCTCCGGCAGCGGAACTTGCTTGTTGCCCCCGTGAACTCGAAACCGGTGATGTTCATTGGCTCCTCAAGAGAGTCTCTTCCTATTGCGTCAGAGCTGCGTTCGGGTCTACAAACGGACCATCTCTCTGTTCGCCTTTGGAGCGATGGCGGAGTATTTGGGCCATCAAGGTTCCCGATCGAGGATCTAGCGGAACAGGTGAAGTCGTCCGACTTTACTGTGATGGTGCTTGGCCCCGACGACCGAGTGGTAAGCAGGGGACGTGAGTCGGATGCTCCCCGTGATAACGTCGTATTCGAACTCGGCCTGTTCATGGGCGCCCTCTCTCGCCAGAGAGCCTTCATAGTTGTCCCTCGGGGCATGGCCAACAGACATTCTGGGCATGACACCTCTCGCGTACGAAACTGAATCTGCTTCCGAGTTGTCGGCTCATTTGGTTCCCGTGAGCGAGAGCCTGCTTGGAGTCGTCGCAAGGCTCGGAGCGAAGTAGGTGCGGCATGGGATTGGCTGAAGATCTTGCGTCTGAAGTTGCTGTTATCTTCAGTAACAGCTGGACTACTCGGGAGGGCCAGAAAGTCCCCGAGTCTGAGGACCTAAAGCTCGGAAATGACGCTGTAACCCTTCAGGGCACCGTGCTCTATGCCGATCTGGACGGTTCCACGAACCTGGTTGACGAATACAAGCCACAATTCGCTGCTGAGATATACAAGACCTACCTCCACTGCGCAGCAAAGATTATACGTTCAGAGGGGGGCGTTATCACCGCTTACGATGGCGACAGGATTATGGCCGTCTACATAGGCGACTCGAAAAATACATCTGCCGCGCGCACTGCGTTAAAGATCAATTATGCAGTGACAAAAATCATCAATCCGGCAATCGGAAAGCAATACAAGACAGAGTACCGCATAAAGCAGATAGTGGGCGTAGACACTTCCTCGCTTTTCGTGGCCAGGACCGGGATACGAGGTGCGAATGACTTGGTTTGGGTCGGCCGTGCAGCAAACCACGCCGCTAAGCTGACCGGTCTGTCGTCTGACTATCCGTCCTGGATCACTGGAGAGGTTTACGACCTACTCCATGAATCTCTCAAGACAAGCAAAGATGGTCGTGCCATGTGGGAAGAGCGCGTATGGACTTCAATGGGGAAGGCCCGGATTTATCGATCGACGTGGTGGTGGAGCATCTGACTCTATAAAGGTGTAACCTCTATATGGCCTTCGGGTGTCAAGAGAAAAACTTCTACTATAGTCCGGAAATGTAAATGAAGATATCTTCCGTCTTTCAATCGGATTTCCTGACAAGTGATTCGCTGGTTCCGGCTTGCATCATCGATTGTGAGCGTCAGCGCGTTTTGAATAACGCGTCTGCACCAAATATCTATCGGGATTAACTGATCTGCTACAAGGTTTTTTGACGATCAGCCTGCTATACATTCAAAAATCGTTCAGGATCGGTTTTGATATTCTGGTGAACAGCGACTTTTCCCCTTTCCCCTATGGTTCAAACGACAAGGGGGTCGCATCTTAGCAATTAATTATTGGCAGGATTTTTTGGTTCCGATAAAGGGAAAGGATATGTAAGGATTTCATAACGGAGCATTATTTCCACGACCCGTGCAGCAGGTGTGATTCGGATGGCAAGACCATTAAGAATAGAATATCCCGGTGCTTTTTATCATGTGATGCACCGGGGAAACGCCGGATCGGATATTTTTAAGAGCGTCAGGGACCGGGAAAAGTTTTTAGAGTATGTCGGCAAGGCGGTAGCGCGTTATGGAATCAAGATTCATACCTATTGCCTGATGACCAATCACTATCACTTTTTGGTCGAAACACCTCATCCGAACCTGAGCCAGGCAATCAAATGGATCAATGTCGGTTATGTTGCCTATTTTAACCGAAAACGAAGACGATCCGGGCATTTGTTCCAGGGGCGGTTCAAAGCCGTGCTGATTGATGCGGATGAATATTTAAAGCATTTATCCCGCTATATCCATTTGAATCCCATGCGTGCGGCGATGGTCGAGCATCCCAGGGACTATCCATGGAGCAGCTATCCTGTTTTCGGCGGCTATGCAAAGGCTCCTGAATGGTTGGAGACACACGGGTTGTTGTCACGGTTCGGTGCAGATCGGAAGAAAGCCAGGGAAAGATATCGGGATTTCGTTGAATCGGTACAGAATGACAAGATTGAAAATCCATCTCAGGATATTATAAATGGGGCTATTCTGGACGGCGCTGATTTTGTAAATTGGATCAAGCGGAATTTTTTATCGAAGGACTCGGATATAAAGGAAAAGCCGGAGCTAAAAAGGCTTAAACCCCGGCTGACCCCCGAAGATCTGATGCTGGCGATATGCCACGAATTTACCTGTACGCGTGAGGCGATCTTGCGGAAAGGGAAAAAAAGAAATTTTGCACGAGACGTGGCGATTTATCTTAGCAGGGAGATGACGGGGGAAAGCGGTGTCGCTTTGGGTCGTTACTTCGGCATATCCGGAGCGGGTATTACCGTAAGGCATGGCTTTGTTGCGGGAAATATTGAAAAGGATCGCAAATGGAAAAGGCAAATCAATAGAATCCGGAAGAAAATAATTACAAGTCATCTCAAAATAAACGAAGTAAAATTATCGCGCACCCGAGCTGCACCATGCCAAGAAAGTTTTCAACGTGATATTCATACCTTACAACCAAGCGCCTGAAATTTTGTATCCAAGCAAACAGGCGTTCAAC
>JAHDSC010000165.1 GCA_018432925.1 Desulfobacterales bacterium
ACAGACAGCGAGTTCGGGCTTCAGTTTTCAAGTCGGCGACTCACCATCTCCACCTCCGGTCTGATCTCCGGGCTATCCGATTTAGGCCGGGATACGCAAGTAAATTTAGCCGTATCACTCAACGCCACAGAAAACAAGACCCGTGATATGCTGATGCCCATAAACCGGAAGTACCCCATTGAACAACTCCTTGAGGCATGCCGCAGGTATCCGTTGAAGCCCCGGCTCAGAATTACCATTGAATATATTCTTATCAGCGGCATCAACGATACATCGGATGATGGAAAACGGCTGGTCAAACTTCTCCGGCCGATTCAATCAAAAATAAACCTGATCCCTTTCAATGAGTTTGAAGGGTGTGATTTTAAACGGCCCGAGGAAAAAGCCATTCACAATTTTCAAAAGATCCTCCATGATAACAATTTAACGGCGGTCATCCGATACAGCAAGGGCCGGGATATATCCGCCGCATGCGGTCAATTGCATGCAAACTTTAAACGTTCCGCGTCTCTTGGATAGATTGCGGGATTTAAACCTTTGCGGCCGCATGAACCCTGTGCCGCGCTTTCGTCTCATGCCCGGTTGAATACACGGCGCACCATCCTTATTCCTCCAGACTTTTTTATCTCGAACTTCAACTTTTTAAGTTCTGGTCTCACCTTGATCTTCTCATAAACGATCCGATCCGTAGCCTTAAACGTTGAGAGTTTTGAAAAATGCTCCATTTGGATCCGGTCAGGGGAAGGCGATAATTTTTAACCACATGAATACATTGATTATTTCTAGGATTAGATTTTTAGCCGGATGCAGAATTGGGCCGAAAGGGGGCTTTATGCAAAGATCACGGGTTTCAAGCTCTGTTGATCATTTCTCCGTCGAAATCAAGCCGGCCGGATGGCTCCAACAAAATTCCTATATAAGGAAATTCTGAACCTGAGAAGGGGGGATACCAAGCATCCGCTTGATTTCACGGCTCTTCGGGGCGATAAACAGAACATCGGACAGCCGGTCGTTTGGCGCTTTGCTGTAACCGATGCAGATCGATGCCGCCAGGTTGAGATGGCAGTCGGCGGCGCCATGGGGAATCAAGGCAATGGGGCCGGGAAATTTTTTAACTCGGATGAGCGTATCGGTCGAGAGGTCGCAATGTTTGATTATATTTTTATTGTCCTGCCTCGTACGTCCAATGATTATTTTTGTACCCGTTTCGATACGAAAATGGCGCCCATACTTTAAAAGGTGGAGTTCCGCTTCGGTATAGAAGTCCTGGTGATCGAAAAGATCTCTCAGCCGATCGCTGTATCTTTTATCGGTGAGAAGGCAGCCACCCGCGGGAGCCGGATACTCGGTAATGCCGTAGTTTTCTGCCAGTTTTATCTGCTCCTTGCGACCTCTTCCGGAAATGCCGAGGAGCAGGTCTCTTTTCACCAAACCTTTTTGTTCAGCAATGGTTTCAGGAAGCAGTTTTGAACTCAACGGGCGCAGGATATAACCTGCATAGCCCGAATGTTTCTCCACGTAGCGCAGAGACGGCTTCGTCTGAGACATCGGTCGCTGCCCAAGAACCTCTCCGCTGAAAAGAAAATCGAACCCGTTCGTTTCCATTATTCCGCCGGCTATCCTGAACATGAGCGCGTGACAATCCATGCATGGATTCATATACTTGCCGTATCCGCATCGCGGGTTTTTCAGCATGTCAAGATAACTAGGGGTAATGTTTTTTACAGTCAAAGGAATTCCGGTCATCCCGGATGCCTTTTCGGCTTTTTCGGAGGAAAAAAAAGGGGTTTCAAACGTGATCCATTCAACTTCGATACCCTGATTTTTTAATACAAGGGCCGACAGGATGCTGTCGAGACCGCCGGAGCACAGACCGAGCGCTCGTACTTTTCTGGGAATTTGGTTCATGACAACCTAATTATATGGATGGCCTTGCAAAGGGTCAAGCAATCCGACGCAAACCACGCCCGGAGTCAAGGGATTGCATTTTCCACGGAGAATTTGGATGAATGCCGGAAAAGGTTTTCTCCGCGCCTTCATCCGCTTCGGGCAAGGAATAACCTTCCTTCCATTTTTGTTTGCGATTCGCAGAAAAACTTCGGCAAGGAAAAAGAAAAACATTCCGAGCGAAAACTCCGACAGGTTTTTATCCTTATTGGAACGATCTTAATCGATGATTGGCCTGAGGCCAAGGGCGAATTCCGCTGCCGCCACCGCATGAATGACTGTGGTATCAAACAACGGCAAACAAGAATCTTGTTGGTGAATGAGAAGACCGATCTCCGTGCAACCTAAAATAACCCCGCCGGCGCCTTGATCGGCCAGACCTTTTATAATCCCGCCAAACCGGGTTTTTGAAATCGGCTTTACTTCCCCGCGACACAGTTCATGGTAAATCACGTGATCGACGATTTCTCTGTCTTCTCGAGATGGTATCATTACTTCCAAACCGTATTTACGGGAAAGCCGCTCCTTGTAGAAATCTTCTTCCATGGTAAATGCCGTTCCTAAAAGCCCGATCGTTTTGATTCCTCGATCGATAATCTCCCGGCCGGTGACGTCAGCAATATGCAGCAACGGAATTTGAATATGGTCTTTCACGGGGTCGGCAAGTTTATGCATGGTATTTGTACAAATCACAACAAAATCAGCTCCGCCTTTTTCAATCTTTTTCGCCGCGTCAATCATTAAATCGGCGGCTTCGTTCCATCTTTTTTGATGCTGGAGTACTTCAATTTCAGCAAAATCAACCGAGTACATGATGCTTTTGGCGGAATGAAAGCCGCCGAGAATGCCTCGGATGGTTTCATTGATCATGCGATAGTACTCGATCGAAGATTGCCAACTCATTCCGCCGATCAGACCGATGGTTTTCATCCTGCTTTCCTTTCCCGCGGGCCGGGCCGGTACCTCATAAGAATTTCTTCCAACTCCTTTGTGGTCGTGTAACTGCGACGAATCCCGAACAGATAGCCAAGCATCCCTTTTGTAAAAAAATAAAGAATCATGAAGAAGATCAAGGGAAAAATGATGCAATCGAATAAATAGCCGGCGATTAATTTTATGGTCAGAATTGCGATCTCCTCTGTTTTTCCTTTGAAAAATGTTCCCAGGTCGTTTAAGCGCTTTTTGATCTTTTCCACCTTTGCCTTGATGTTTAGTTTTGAAAGGATGGAATCTTCTTCGGTATCATTTTCCGGGAAAAATCTCTGATTTAAATTTTCCATGGAAAGCGCTTCTTTCATACTTGCAAAACCTTTCTGGGATTCCAGGATCAGCGGTTGAGTGATCGCTTTCGACAAGAATGCGGCGCCTGAAACGGAAAAAGGAAGGATGAAATAAAGAACCGAGGTCAAAACGACCAGAAACAGGGCGATTTCTTTTAATAAATCGGAAATTTGGGTGTAAGCGGCAAAAAAGCTGCGAGAAATCAACAGAGCAAGGAGGATGAAGAAAAGTATCGAAAGACTCCAATGATCCATCAGGTTGATCGTTTGCAGCATCAGACGGGTCAGCAAGAGGACGGTTCCACCGGCAAGCGCTGTTTTCCACGAAATATCCACATAATCATAAACCGATTGAACAATATCACCGAGCTGCAGGTTAAATCCGACACCGACTTCGGATCCCTCGATCACCGCCAATCCGCTTTTTACCCCGGACAGAATCAAGAAACCGGCTGCGGCATTATCAAAAGCGTCCTGCAAATACGCTTCATTCGAATCATGAACGACTTTCATGCCGCATGTTTTTATCGCTTTGTCAATGGATTCATTTGCGGCAAAGTAGAACCCTCCGATTAAAATCATCATTGCCGCGAATATCTTGGTATATTTAATAATCATTTGGATACCCGAATATTTCCACTTGCAGTAAATGATGGGATGGTCCCATCCGCCGAAGCCGGCGAATTTGATCCCAGAAAGAAAACCGTTGCCCTCGGGCCTTTTCTCTTTTTCCAATCCACGGAAAATACTGCGATATCCGGTTTCATGCAAGTACAATTTTTGTCTTCAACCCGTACCGGAGCAGTCTTTCTTTTCTCGCTTGACACACAAACCACCAATTTTCTATATTTTAACAGGCTCCGACGGCAAGCTTCCGGAGCTCCTCCCTCTGAAATAAATGAACGTCATCTGCCATTCACTTGCAAACCCTTTCCGTTCCGCGGAAACGGAACGAGCAAGTCGTGTTGGATTCCAATAAAAAGCAGGGATGAGAATGATGAAGCTGGTTTTACTTCGGCACGGGCAAAGTACCTGGAACCTCGAAAACCGTTTTACGGGTTGGACGGATGTCGATCTCACGGAACAAGGTATCCGGGAAGCTCGGACGGCCGCCTCGCTTCTAAAAGCCGGGGGATATACGTTCGACCTGGCCTACACCTCTGTTTTGAAACGCGCCATCCGTACCCTTTGGATCGTCCTGGATGAACTTGACTTGATGTGGATCCCGGTATATCGCTCCTGGCGGTTGAATGAGCGACATTACGGCGCCCTGCAGGGCCTGGACAAAAAAGCCACCGCCCGGGAGTATGGTTTACCGCAGGTTCATATCTGGAGAAGGAGTTTTGATATCCCCCCGCCTCCGCTGAATGATAAGGATCCCCGACACCCACGGTTCGACCATCGTTATTCGCATCTGAGTAATGAAGAATATCCACGAACGGAATCCCTGAAGGATACCCTGAACCGTGTCCTTCCCTACTGGCGGGAAAAGATCATTCCGAGCTTGAGGCAACATAAACGAGTGATCGTTGCGGCTCACGGAAACAGGCTTCGAGCCCTTATCAAACACCTCGATGAGATATCGGATGAGGATATCCCGGCACTCAACATACCGACCGGGATTCCCCTGGTCTATGAACTGGATGACGAGCTTCGGGCGATGACACATTATTATCTGGGAGACGTAGAATCGATAAGAAAGGCGACCGAATCGGTTTCACGACAGCTCTATGGAGAAAAAAATGATCAATGAAATGGACGTCGAAGCCAAAATTAAAAGAATGGACATTTCCCAGAATATCTTTACCAATCTTCCCGATCGCTTGCACGGGCTCGGCGAGATTGCCGGCAACCTTTGGTGGAGCTGGCATCCGGCCGCGAGAATGATCTTCAAGATGATTAATCGGGAAGCTTGGAAAGAAAGCCGGCATAATCCGGTAAAGATGCTGAGCGATCTATCCCTGGAGTCACTGGAAAGTGTTGCCGGAGACAGGGAATACCTGCGTCATTACGACATGGTGCTTTCAAAATTTAAAAAGGAAATCGAGGGAATCGAATGCCCGATCCTCAATCACGATATTGATCCGAAACTCCACTGCATCGCCTATTTCTCCGCGGAATACGGCCTGCACCATTCTTTGCCGTTTTACGCCGGCGGCCTAGGGTTTTTGGCCGGAGATTTCATCAAGGAATGCAGCGATCTTCACGTTCCGCTGGCAGCCATCGGGTTTATGTATCCGGAAGGCTACCTGCTACAGAAAATTCGGGAAGACGGCTGGCAGGAAAAAATTCGCGAAATCCTCGACCGCGATGCCGCATCGATTTACCGGGTTTTGGACAAGTCGGGAAATCAGCTGACGATGAAGGTGCCTTTAATCGATCCTCCGATCTATGTGGCGGTCTGGAAGATTGCCGTCGGGAGAGTGTCCCTCTACCTCATGGATACGGATATCGAAATCAATGATCCATGGAACCGGGGTATATCGGCCCGCCTTTATACGGGCGAACTGGAGCAGCGCCTGCGTCAGGAAATCGTTCTCGGGATCGGAGGTTCGGAGGTATTGGAAAAACTTGGCATTGAACATTCGGTGCTTCATTTGAACGAAGGGCATCCGGCATTCGCGGTACTGGAGAAAATCAGGAGCCGGGTTCAACAGGGAATGAGTTTCGATGAAGCCTATCATCGGGTTCGGGCGGTCACGGTTTTTACCACCCATACGCCGGTTCCCGCCGGCCATGATGTGTTCCCGTTTCCACTGATGGAAAAATACTTCAGCAACTACTGGCCCTCGTTGGGTCTGGATCACGATGCCTTTCTTCAGATGGGAATCCATCCGCAAGATCCAAAAGCGGGCTTTAATATGACGGCTTTTTCGCTCCGGATGGCAGGATATCGAAATGCGGTCAGTAAAAGGCATGCGGAAGTGACCCGCAGGATGTGGCAAAGTATTTGGCCGGACCTTCCGGTGGATCAAATACCGATCGATTACGTTACCAATGGAGTGCATGTCCCGACCTGGATCGAACCGAGAATGCAGCGCCTTTTCAATCAATACCTTTGCCCCGACTGGATGGCCGATCACGACAATCCTTATATATGGGAATTGATCGAAGATATTCCGGACGATGAATTGTGGCAGACCCATTACTGGTTAAAAATAAAGTTGATCGATGCGATACGAGAACGGGTTCGCCGGCGCTGGGCCAATGGATCCGCGAGTTCTTCCATCGTGCTTGCCGGTGGGACCCTGCTGGATCCCTCTGTATTGACCATCGGGTTCGCACGTCGATTTGCAACCTACAAGCGGGCGGACCTGATTTTTTATGACACGGAGCGATTGAAGAGAATTCTGAACAACCGCTGGCGGCCCGTTCAGATCATCTTTGCCGGCAAGGCTCATCCCGCGGACGATCCGGCGAAGCGAATTCTTCAACGGATATTCAATGCGGCGCGGGATCCGGCAATGGGTGGACGAATCGCCTTTCTTGAGGATTATGATGAACAATTCGCACAATACATGGTTCACGGGGTGGATGTCTGGCTGAATAATCCGATCCCGCCCGAGGAGGCCAGCGGGACGAGTGGAATGAAAGCCGCGCTGAACGGGGTTCCGCATTTCAGTATTCTGGATGGCTGGTGGGTGGAAGGATTTAACGGGAAAAACGGTTGGGCATTCGGCCATGAAGAAGCCGGAGCGGATCGGGACCAAACCGATGCCGAGGCCATTTATCGAATTCTGGAAGAAGAGATTATCCCGCTATATTACAAGGTGTCCGCGGAAGGGAAACGAAGCGATTGGGTGAGGGTGATGAAGGAATCCATCAAAAGCAACGCTCACCGGTTTTCCGCCCGGCGGATGGTCAAGGAATATATGAAGAAATTCTATTCCAGGGCCATGAAGGCGGTTTAAAGCTTTCATCCGGTTTTTCATGCTCTATCGGCTAGTATCTTCCGTGCCGAATAATTTGTCCCTCCACCAGGTAAATGACTTCTTCGGCAATGTTGGTCGCATGATCCGCGATTCGTTCCAGGTAACGGGAGATCAAAAGCTTGCTGATAAAATACTCCAGATGACCCAAGTTGTCAGGTATGGAATCCGTCACCAGGTTGTAAATCCCGGCATCAAGGCTGTCGACCTCGTCATCCAGACTGCACACCTTGAAAGCCAGATCCGAGTCCAGGTGAACCAGGGCGTCCAGGCTTTGCTTCAGCATGGATGCCGCCTTTTCCGCCATCAGGGAAAAGTCGAACGACAAATCGAGTTTTTCATGCTTTGCGATATGCTCCAGGCGC
Source organism: Desulfobacterales bacterium (assembly GCA_018432925.1). GTDB lineage: Bacteria > Desulfobacterota > Desulfobacteria > Desulfobacterales > JAHDSC01 > JAHDSC01. The sequence continues at coordinate 7,522 of JAHDSC010000165.1, forward strand.
TGGGCGATGTTCACGGCTTCATCACCGATTCGCTCAAGGTCGTTGTTGATCTTGATCACGGCAATGAGAAACCGGAGATCCACGGCAACGGGTTGATGTAAAGCCAGAATTTTCAGGCATTCTTCTTCGATCTCGACTTCAATGCCATCGATTTCGTAGTCGGATTTAACAATCTCTCTTGCAATATCCGCATCTCTCAACTCGATGGCTTTGATCGCCATCCGGACGCGATTCTCCACCATGGCGCCAAGAGACAGGATTCTTTTTTTAATTTTTTCCAGTTCCACATGCAAATGAACGGGCATCTTATTTCCCTCATTTCTATCCAAAACGACCGGTTATATAGTCTTCCGTCTGTTTGAGCCGGGGCTTGGTAAAAAGGGCGTCCGTTTCGCCCACCTCCACGAGCTTGCCGAGATAAAAAAAAGCCGTGATATCGGAAACCCTTGCCGCCTGCTGCATATTATGCGTAACGATAATTATGGTAAACGATTTTTTCAATTCGTGGATCAGCTCTTCAATTTTTTGAGTCGCGATCGGGTCCAAAGCCGAACAAGGCTCGTCCATGAGAAGTACCTCGGGTTCAACCGCCAGTGCGCGGGCAATGCAAAGCCGCTGCTGTTGCCCGCCCGAAAGCCCAAGAGCCGAATCATGCAGTCTGTCTTTTACCTCATCCCAGAGAGCCGCCTGTTTGAGACTCCTCTCCACCCGGTTTGCCAGCAAGATTTTATCCCGGATACCGCCCACCCGGAGACCGTACGCCACGTTTTCAAACACGCTTTTGGGAAATGGATTGGGTTTTTGGAATACCATGCCGATACGGCTTCGGAGATTGACCACATCCACCGAGACCGCATAAATATTTTCACCGTCCAGCAGAACCTTTCCATCGACCCGACTGATCGGGATCAGATCGTTCATCCGGTTCAGGCATCTTAACAAGGTGCTTTTGCCGCATCCGGACGGACCGATAAGGGCTGTAACCTCATTGGCTCGAAAATCGAGTGTGATATCATGTAAGGCTTTAAAATCGCCGTAAAAAAAATTCAAATCTTCGGCTCTCATTTTCAGAGGCTTGGTCATCGCATACACCTTTAAAAATCTTTTGCTTCCGATCGACTACATCCTTTTTCGGAGGCGGGATCGGTAAATAATGGCAACCAGATTCATTCCCAGAACCAGAGCGATCAGCACGAGTGCCGTGCCGTATTGCAGATGGCGCGTCGCTTCGATCTCCGTACCGGCTGTAGCCAGAACATAAATATGGTATGGCAGGGCCATGATTTCATCAAAAACGGATGCAGGAAGTTTGGGCGTGTAAAAAACAGCGGCGGTAAACATGATCGGAGCGGTTTCTCCGGCGGCTCGACTGATGCCTAAAATCGCGCCGGTCAGGATGCCCGGCAAAGCCGCGGGCAGAACGACCCGGTAAATCGTTTGCCATTGTGTCGCGCCCAGGCCGAGAGAAGCTTCTCTGTAAGTATCCGGAACCGCCTTCAAGGCCTCTTCGCTGGCTCCGATGATCACGGGAAGCGACATCGCCGCAAGGGTCAGCGCCCCCGATAGAAGGCTGACTCCGAAATTTAACCAGACAACAAAAAAAGCCAGCCCGAAAAGGCCGAATACGACGGAAGGAATTCCGGCCAGATTGTTGATCCCAAGCCGGATGATTCGAAGCACCCGACCGGAGCCGGTATATTCATTCAGAAAAATGGCCGAGGCCACCCCGATGGGAAATGCGATCAGCATGGCGCCGATGCTTAGGCAGATGGTGCCGACAATGCATGGCAGGATTCCCCCGCTGGTCATCGCCTCTCTCGGCGGCTGTGTCAAAAAGGTCCAGTTAATGGCTGTATAGCCGTTTGCAACCATAAAATATACAATGACAAGCAAGGCGATCCCGTTGACGGCTGCGGCGGCCCGAAAAAGGCCAAAAACAAGATTCTGTATAAGCTTCCTCCGCGATTGAAAATGATTGCCGATTCCCGGAAATTCCCTCTTCTCGACCTTCTTTTTCTCTAACAACATGGGGGACATTTTCAAAAGATTTTCCTTAACCCCTGCCTCTGTTTTATCCGACATTTTCTTGCCTTTTTATCGCGGCCCCACCCATCGCTTATAGCGTGGCCTCTCCCACCTGTCTGTATTTATGGGAAATGTAATCCGCAAAAAGATTAAAAAGGAATGTAAAAGTGAAAAGCACGATTCCGGTGGCAAAAAGCGCATGATAATGACTCCCGCGAAAAGGAGCCTCCGCCATTTCGGCCGCGATACTGGCCGGCATGGGTCTCACCGGATCAAAGATGGATAATGGGACCATCGCCGCCCCTCCGGCAACCATGAGGACGACCATGGTTTCACCAATCGCCCGGGACATGCCCAAAATAACGGCCGTGCTGATACCGGAAATCGAAGCAGGCAGAATCACCCGAATAATCGTTTCCCACTGGGTCGCTCCGAGAGCCAGAGACGCCTCTTTCAGACTGATCGGAACACTGTAAACAGCGTCCTCGGAAAGGCTGCAAATGGTGGGGACGGACATAAACGCCAGCATCAGGGAAGCGTTGAAAAGATTCAAACCGGTTGCGACATCAAAGACTTCCTGAAGAAAGGGAGCGACCACAACCATTCCGAAAAAACCGATCACCACGGAAGGAAGCGCTGCGAGCAGTTCCACAACCGGTTTAACCACCTCTCGAAGCCCTGGTGACGCGATCTCCGCCAGATATACGGCGGTCATCACCCCAAGAGGAACGGCCATGATTGCCGATACGATGGTCACTCCGACGGATCCCATGATAAGCGGGAAAATGCCGAAGTCGGGAGGCTCCGATGTGGGATACCAATATTTTCCAAAGATGAAGCCTTTCAGGGAAACTTTGCTGAATATCGGCAATCCCTCCATGAAAAGAAATACAGCGATTAAAAAAAGCGTGGTTATGGATGCCAGTGCGACGCAATAAAAAAACCTCCGGATCCAACGATCTCTGTTTTGACGGATATTGCTCATTTTCCCTCTGTCGGAAAAATCCCCCTCAATTCCCGATCGAAGATCATTGAGGGGGTATCATGGTTTCCTCATTGATTTGAGTTAGTATAACGGAACAAAGCCCGCACTTTTCACCAGTTTTTGTCCTTTTTGCGGACTGAGAACAAAATTGATAAAATTCAGGGTATCCCCTGTCGGCCAGCCGCGGGTAAACATGAAAAGCGGCCTGCTGATCGGGAATGTCCCATTGAGAGTCGTTTCCTCGGATCCCTCGATTCCGTTGATCTTGATCGCCTTTATGCTGTGATCCATGTATCCGATTCCAATATACCCGATCGCATTCTTATTCTTGGCAACCGCCTGGACAACGGCCCCATTGGAGGCCTGAAGCAGGGCGCCCGGATGGACTCTTTCTTTTTTCATGACTTTCTCTTCCCATACCTCGTAGGTTCCGGAAGAGGTATCGCGGGATATCATCACAACCTTTCGATCCGGCCCGCCGAGTTCCTTCCAGTTTTTAATTTCTCCCTTGTAAATCGCCTTCAGCTGATCGATCGTGAGATTGTCGATGCTGTTGCCGGGATGAACGATCGGCAGGATGCAGTCAAGGGCGACTCTGAATGGGACAGGATACGTTCCTTTTCCCAGCGCCAGTTTTACCTCTTCGTCCTTGATGAATCTGGAACTGTTGGCCACATCGGTGGTTCCATCGATGATGGCTTTCATTCCGTCACCGGATCCGCTGCCGGAAAGAGAGATTCTGGCATCCGGATGGTCCTTCATGTACGCTTCCGAAATTTTCTGTGCAATCGGCAATACGGTCGTGGAACCTTTAATTACGATGCTCCCTGAAAAAGCAGGCCCCGCGGAAAAAAGAAATATAAGAGCCAATGTCATCATCAGATAAATTTTCTTTTTCATGTTCTTACCTCTCCCGTGTAAGATTTAATGTTTTTTGATCCATTTTGAATTCATCCTGCAACTCAATTGTTAGAAATTTGTTAGAATTTTATGAGTGTTCCGTTATCGCAGATTTTTCACCTCCTTGCTTTGATGGAAACCGCTTTCACGGTTTTACCGTGGGCTTGGATTCCTCTCTTAATTTGGCAGGGTGTTGAAAAACAAGGATCAGGGCGTCAGGCAAGGCGCGCGGCGATACGACAAGCGCAGCATATTCAAGCATATGTGAGCATTGGCGAGAGCCCCGCAACGCTGAATGGCGGCCTCAGGCGCAGTTTTTCAAGACCCTGTTAGAAGTGCTTTAAGACTCCCTCCCTCCCTACCATGGTTATTAGACCCGAGAAACAATCTCAAAACCGTTTTTATCCCATGATTATTAGAGCCGTGTGAAGCCGATGTTAGAATTCCGTAAAATAAAAAGCTTTCGCTGCAGGCCGCAGTAAATTGCCTAGGGTGATGGCTCACCGCTCGGTCGGATAATGCCTGACTACCCCGTCATTACATTGGCGAAACAACCTTCATGGTTATCATTTGTTGGGATGACCGACGTTTGGGGAGGAGTGGGAAACGCATCATTAATGCCGCGTCTGGAATTCCCGCAAAGCCTTCAGCTACTAAAATCCCTGGGACTTAAGTGCACGGCCATCGTTCGAACCAATCCGAGGCACAGGATCAAAACGCCGAATCCGATTAATAACTGCCCTACAAGTTCCAGTAGATTGTAAAGCGTTATAATCAGTTCGCGAACGACAAAAATTATCGCGGGATCCATCATGCTGTGAAGGCGAAAGCGATGCGACTCAAAATATTCAATAAAACTTTTAAACAGTTCAATAATCACTAAAAAAGTCAGAATATCCGTTACGACAATCGCGAACGTTTGTCCGATGGGTTTGCTGTTCAGCAATATTTTCATCTCGTAAACGGTTTTCGCAAGGCCGATGCACAGGATAAGAATAATATAAAGGATGAGGATATTGACGATGTATTGCAGAGATTTTCGAAATATTTTTTGCGGTTCTAAAAGCTTTGTCAACATTTTTTACCCTGAAATTAAATTCATTCGGATATTTTTAACGCAACCTCAAAAATCGAGCTGAAAACTCAAGTTCCGCACTCCGAATTTCTCTGCAATACCCATTTTTAACCGGCGTCGAATAAAAATTTATTCGACGCTCAGCTTGTAACGTAATGCTTTTAAAGATAGAGGCAGAAACTTGAGTTGAAATGAAAAAATTCTATACTTCGCGATTGTCAGGTGAATATTAAAAGAGAATTAGAATCGTATAAAAATCGAGGACAGATTGGACAGGGGTGGATTTATCCTTTCGGAAGATGGACTGTAAATGTGCTTCCCTTGCCCGGCGAGCTTTCTACCGAAACAAGGCCGCCATGGGCCTGCACGATATGTTTAACGATCGCAAGGCCCAGCCCCGTACCCCCCAGCTTGCGGCTTCGAGCCTTGTCCGCTCGGTAGAATCTTTCAAAAAGCCGAGGCAGATGCTCCGCGGCAATACCCATACCGCGGTCTTCGATACTGATTTTTAATTCGGTTTCCGTCGGAATCACTTGAACTTCAACGGTACTTTCCGCATCACCGTATTTAATGGCATTATCCAGCAGATTCACCACCGCCTGTTCAAAAAGCGGCGCATTGATCCCGGCCCGGATATCTTCCGCGCAGTTCAGATGGATCCTTATATTCTTTTCCTCGGCTTTTGGCAGGCAGATCCGGATGGCCGTCTCGATCACTTCTTTTACATCGCTTTCCTCCAGTTTGATTTCTTTCTTTTCATCCGCCTCCTCGATTCTTGAAAGTTTCATCAGATCTTCGATAATGGCCGCCAGGCGATTTACATGTTTCTCGATGATGGAAAGGAAACGTTTGGTCTCATCCCGGTTCTCAATGGCGCCGTGGCAGAGGGTCTCTACAAATCCTTTGATTGCCGTTAAGGGAGTTTTGATTTCATGGGAAACATTGGCCGCGAAATCGCGCCGCATGTTTTCAAGACGTCTGAGCTGGGTAACATCATTCATCACCACAAGCGTGCCGATTCGTTCTTCATTTGCATCACGAAGCGAAGTGGTATGAGTATGCAAGACACGCTCGCCGTTTTGATAGATCACGATATCCCCCTTGACGGATGCTTCACCGGAAAACGATTTTTTTACCAGTTGCTGCAACGGAAGATTTCTGATGACCTCCTGAAGAATGCGGCCCTGGGCGCATGATGGATTACTTTCAAACATACGGGCGGCCGCCTGGTTCATGCTGATGATTCGTTTCTCACCGTCCACGGCGATGATGCCTTCCCGCATGCTGGAAAGAACGGTTTCCAATTCGTTCCGGTGACGTATCACGCTCTTGATTCGATCATCCAGACGAGTCGCCATCTGGTTCATCGCTTCGGAAAGACTCGCCATTTCTTTTGAATCGGTTACATGCAGCCTGTGTTCCAGATCGCCTCGGGCAAACCGTTCAGCGCCTTGTTTCATTAACTCCACCGGTCGACTGAGACGGCGGCTGACGATGAAACTGATTCCGGCTGCCGCCAATGCGACAAGTAACCCGCCGAGCGCAATTTTAATCTGAATTCCTCTTATTTTCTCGTCAATGACGCTTACAGGTATCGAGGTCCGAAGCACGGCGACCGTCCGGTCATTTTCTTTCACCGGGATCGCGAGGTATATCGCACGAATGTTTGTCTGAAGGGTCCGGCTGTATCGGATCGAGGTGCCCAACCTTCCCTCCAGAGCCGAAATGATTTCGGGACGGTCCGCGTGGTGGTCCATTTTTTCCGGGTGTTCTTCGGAATCACCGATCACCCTGCCGGAAGGGAGTATTACGGTGACACGCGTCGCGGCATTCCTGCCGATCTCTTTGCATATCCGATCGACCGATTTCGCATCCGGCGGTGAAAGATAACCGGCGATCTGTTTTTCTATCAGGCGGGCTCTTGCTTCGAGATCGTCCGCGGCCTGTTCAAAAAAGAAGTTTGCGAAAGCGCTGGAAGCATACCAGATGACCGCTGCCAGGGAGATGATGGTGATGATAAGAAAAGGCGGGTATAGCTGCCGGATCATTCTTTTTTGGGATGGCATTTTCATTCCTTGAATCGGTAGCCCACTCCCCGGACGGTTTCGATATATTTTCCGCTTCGGCCCAGTTTTTTCCTCAAACCGACGACCTGGACATCAACGCTGCGATCCGTCACCGGATAATTATCTCCCCGAACCGCATCGACGATCTGGGAACGGGTAAAAACCCAACCCGGACGTCTTGCCAGAAAATGAAGCAGCTGAAATTCCGTAAACGTCAACTCAACGGAATCGCCGTCGATCAAAACCTCCCGCCGTCGGGGATGGATCACAAGATTGTGTATTTGTATAACGGACGATTCTTCTTTCGTCTCTTTCGTCTTTCTTCGAAGCACGGCCCTTACCCGCGCCGTCAGGATTCTGGGGCTGAATGGCTTGGTAACGTAGTCATCAGCGCCCAATTCCAGTCCCGCAACGATATCCGCCTCTTCCCCTTTTGCCGTCAGCATGATGATGGGAATATGCCAGGTCTTCGGATCGTTTTTCAGGCCTTTTGCGATTTCCAGGCCGTTGATCCCCGGAAGCATAAGATCGAGCACAATCAGATCGAGCGGTTCGGATTGGGAAATTTTCCGTGCCTTTTCTCCGGAAGTTGCACAGGCAATCTGATAACCCTCCCTGGCCAGGTTATACCGAACCAGTTCCAGAATATCTTCTTCATCGTCGACAACCAGAATTTTTTCTTGGGCCATTTTTCTTTTTCCGCCGGTACCGAATGATTATGGATTTTCAGGATGTTTGCTTTTGTGTTACACCTTCGATGCAATGATTGAATATTCACATTATATTTGGGTAAAATAAGAGATATGTTAGACTTTTGTTAGCAATCGAATGGTTGCCCGACATCGACTCGTCCGGAAAAAGGGATCATCCGCTTTTCATTCGGCAAGAGCCATCTTGATCCCGGCCATGGCTTTTTGAACGTTTTCAAAACTATTGAAGGCGCTGATCCGGATAAAGCCCTGACCGCATTTTCCGAATCCGGATCCCGGGGTGCATACCACCCCGGCTTTTTCGAGTAGCCGGTCAAAGAACCGCCATGAATCCATTCTCCCATCCACCCAGATGTAAGGAGAATTTTCTCCCCCCAGGCATTGAAAGCCGAGCGAGCACATCTCCTTGCGGATCAGTGCCGCATTCCTGAGATAATAGTCGATCAGTTCCTTTACCTGAGCCTTTCCTTCTTTGCTGTAGACGGCTTCCGCCGCTTTTTGAACCGGGTAGGAAACGCCGTTGAATTTTGTGGAATGGCGACGGTTCCAGAGGGCGTGCAATGAATGTTTTTGGCCATTCCGATCATATGCCTCGCAGGTCCTGGGAACCACCGTATAGGCGCATCGGGTTCCGGTAAAGCCCGCGGTCTTGGAAAAGCTTCTGAACTCAAGGGCGACTTCCCTCGCGCCCTCGATTTCGTAAACCGACCGGGGGAGTGCGTCATCCCGGATAAACGCCTCATATGCCGCATCATAAAGAATAAGCGCCCGGTTTTCGCGGGCATATTCCACCCAGGATCGGAGTCGATCCCTGGTGATCGTCGCGCCGGTCGGGTTGTTTGGAAAGCACAGGTAAATCAGGTCAACGGGTTCTTCCGGCAGATCCGGTACAAACCCGTTCTCCCAGGTGCCTTCCAGATACCGGATTTTGTCATACCTTCCGTCCTTGTATTTTCCCGTGCGCCCCGCCATGACGTTCGTATCCAGGTACACCGGGTAAACGGGATCCGGAATGGCGATCTCAATGTCAATGGCGAAAATTTCCTGGATGTTTCCCGTATCGCATTTGGCGCCGTCGCTGATAAAAATTTCATCCGGGGAAATATCCGCCCCTCTTGCCTGGAAGTCCTCCGCCGCGATTTTTTCCCGCAAAAAAAGATAGCCCTGCTCGGGACCGTATCCCCGAAAGGTTCGATCATCGGCCATCTCGTCCACAGCCTGATGGAATGCCTTTATGCAGGTCGGAGGTAACGCCCGGGTGACATCCCCGATACCCAGCCGGATGATTTCCCTGCCCGGGTTTTCTCTCTGGAAAGCCGCAACCCGCCTGGCGATATCTGAAAACAGGTAGGACGCCTGAAGTTTGAGATAATTTTCATTGATTCGGATCATAATGCAACCTCTTGAGATTTGTGATTGAAATTTGAATCAGTATAGTGGAACCCATTTGGAGTGTCAATTATGGAAACATCATGAAATATTTCGTTTGATCCGCCGGTTAAATTGAATTATTTTTCACAACAGCTTACCCGCGGCGGGCTCATGCCGTTTCCGGCTGCAAAAGCCGTTTTTGTACGTTTCAAACATACCCTGTTTTTTGGGGTTATTATAAAAGTGATGGGGTCCCGATAAGAAAGATATGTCGAATGTCGGATGAAAATGCAACGGAAAGATCCGCACTGATCGTCGCCGCCCTGACTTCATTCCTTGGGCCGTTCATGATTTCAGGGGTCAATGTTGCGCTTCCGGTTATTCAGAAGGAATTTTCCGCCGATGCGGTCACGTTGAGCTGGATTGCGACATCGTATCTCTTATCCACGGCAATTTGCCTGGTTCCCTTCGGGAAGATTGGTGATATTTACGGCAGGAAAAAAATTTTCAAATGGGGCCTGATCGTTTTTGTTTTATTTTCTTTTCTTTCCGCCTTTGCCGGATCCGTTCGGATGCTGATTACGTTGAGGGCTTTTCAAGGCATGGGAGCCGCAATGATCATGACGACCGGCATGGCGATCATCGTCTCCGTTTTCCCGCCCCAAAAACGGGGGAAGGCAATCGGGATCTATGTCGCCGCGGTTTATATCGGACTATCCATGGGCCCTCTCGCCGGAGGGATACTTACCCAGCATTTGAACTGGAGAAGTATCTTTTTTGCGATGGTTCCATTCGGCCTGGTGTCCATTTATATCACGGTAAAATATTTAAAGGATGAATGGATGGATGCAAGGGGAGAAAAATTCGACGTGGCCGGAAGCCTGCTGTACGCCCTGGCACTTTCCGCATTGATATACGGCGCGACCCTCCTCCCGAATATGTTATCTTTTCCGCTGATTTTGTTTGGTTTTGCGGCATTTGCCGGTTTTATCCGGCAAGAATTGAAAGTGGCCCACCCGGTTTTTGAAGTGAAATTATTTACGTATAACCGGTTGTTCGCATTTTCCGGCCTGGCTGCCTTTATCAATTACGCGGCCACATTCGCCGTTACGTTTCTTCTCAGTCTTTATCTGCAATATGTCAAAGGGATGAGTCCGCAAAGCGCCGGTCTGATACTGGTCGCCCAGCCCATGATTCAGGGTTTTTTTTCCCCTTTTGCCGGAAAGCTGTCCGACAGAATCGAACCCCGCATCATCGCTTCCATCGGCATGACAATTACGATGCTCGGGTTAGGCCTTTTGATATTTATCGATCCGGAAACTTTGCCGGTTACGATCATTGGGATTTTATCGATGCTCGGCTTTGGATTCGCTCTCTTTTCATCTCCGAATATGAACGCGTTCATGAGCGCCGTTGAAAAAAAATATTATGGAATCGCATCGGGAGCCGTCGCGACCATGAGACTCCTCGGCCAGATGTTCAGCATGGCCACGGCGACGATCATTTTTGCGATGGTTATTGGAAAATCGCAGATCACTCCTTCCAATTATGATTTATTTTTGAAGAGCATGAAAATATGCTTCATTATCTTTTCATTTCTGTGTGCCGCGGGAATCTTCTTCTCTTTTTCCAGAGGAGAACTAAGACGGTAAGAAATCGAAGGCCCCTCCATTATAGGAATTTCCCCTATAAGAATGAGTAATTTTGCCTATATACAAAACAAAAAATCTTAAATAATAGGAGTCGGATAGTTTATATCGACAAGCCTCGAATCGATGGAAATGGGTTATCCACCCATCAAAGAAATCCTTACCTGCTGGAATAATTGAATAATCCGACTCATGGAATGAAGCGGAACCATATTTTTGAGGTGTTTCATTTTTTTCGGAAAGCCTGGAGACAGACATGAATACTCTCCAATGGAGAATACTTTTGGTCGAGGACGACGAGGACGATTACGTGATGACACGTGATTTGCTCTCTGAAATGGAAGGTGGCGGAAATTTCGCCCTGGATTGGGTGACTACGTATGACTCCGCCCTGGAGGCGATGCGGGACAACCGGCACGATGTTTATCTTGTCGACTACCGGCTGGGTGAGCGCAACGGGATGGACCTGCTGCGCGAAGCAATCCAATGCGGCTGCCGGGCGCCGATTATCCTGTTGACCGGACAGGGAGATCGGGAAGTGGATATCGAGGCGATGAAGGCCGGGGCTTCGGATTACCTGGAAAAAGGCGAAACCGGCCCGCGCTTGCTGGAGCGTAGCATCCGTTATGCCGTCGAGCGTTATCGGCTGCAGGAGGAATTAAAAGAAAGCCGGGAACGCTTTGCTCTATTCATGCGATATCTGCCGGGCACCGCCTATATTAAAAACGATGAAGGAAAAATCCTTTTCATGAATGAATGCGCTGAAAAATATTTTGACTGGAATCCGGAAACGATTTTAGGAAAGTCGGATTTTGACTTCTGGCCCGCCGACAGGGCTGCGGAAATCAGGGAGGTGGACCGAACGATTCTTGCAACCGGTAAATGCCACCAGTCAATCGAAGATATTCATACGGAGAACAAATCGTTTGCGTTTCTGACCCATCGGTTTCCGATTTTCCGAAAGGGACTTCCCACGTTGATCGGAGGTATTTCCATCGATATCACCGAGCGAAGGCGGGCTCAAAACGCGCTGGTGGAATCGGAAAGAAAATACAGCACCCTGGTCGAAAACTCTCATACCGGAATCTACATCAACCGGAATGGAAAAATTGCATTCGCCAATAACCGGTTTGCGGAAATTTTTGGTTACACCAGAGAAGAACTGACCGGTATCGACACCGGAAGATTAACCTATCCGGAAGATCGGCCATATATCGATGATGCCATAAAGAAATGTTTGGAAAAAAACAGGGGTTCCTTGGAATACGAGGCCAGATGCCTGACGAAAGATGGTAATATCCTATGGATCGAAAATATCATCACCCCGATCCAATATGAAGGCGAGCCTGCCGTATTGGGAAACATTCTCGATATCACGAAACGAAAGAAGATGGAAGCGAACCTGAAGCGATCCGAGCAGGATCTCCGGTTTCTATCCTCACAGCTTTTGAAGGCACAGGAAGAGGAAAGGAAAAGAATCGCCAGAGAACTCCATGACACGATTGCACAGGATCTTGCCGCAATCAAAGTATTCTTGAACGATACATTCAAGCAAGCGGATAAAGGCCCTTCGTCCTCCGGCGTCTCACTGGAATGCATCAATCTGATGGTTGGAACGAGCATAAAAGAACTCCGTAGAATCATGACCGACTTACGACCGCGGATGATCGATGAATTGGGAATTCTGGCGGCGATCAACTCCCACTGCAGGGAATTTCAGGAAATTTACAACACCATTGTTCTGGAAAAACAGGTCGCAATAAAAGAAAACGAAATCCCATCCCCTTTAAAAATCGTCATTTACCGGATCCTGCAGGAGGCGCTGAACAACATCGCCAAACACAGCATGGCGAATCTGGCGCAGCTTGCGATCAGTAAGAATGACGGCAAAATTGAAATGGTCGTCAGGGACAACGGCCTGGGATTTGATATTAAAAATGCGCTTTCCCCTGGCAATACCAATCGAGGATTGGGTATTATCGGAATGAAAGAGCGTGCCGAGCTCTCAAAGGGGGCCTTTTTCATCGATTCCCGCAAGGGCTCTGGAACCCGTGTCAGCGTGTCATGGAACTGCTGACAACCATACATCCATCGGAAGGATATCGTTTCGCCGGGAATCTTTGACTGCAAAAGAAAAACGCAGGCACTAAGCGGAATCGTTCCTGAGGTAAAAACGCCATTTACAGAACAGGTCATCCGGATGAGGGTCCGGTGGCGCAAACAGGCACTCAACGCGGATGCGATCATCTACTGCCTGTGCAAAACTTTCGAATTCCCTCCGGTGCATCTCCTTGCACACATATTCCTCAAGACCCCGCTTCAGACGCGCTTGCTGGGTTGGGCAGGAGGGAACCGTGATGATTAATTCATCGTCTGTTTCGACCATCTGATATCCCACAATGATGCACCATGGAAAAAATTTCAGGGCTTTAACGAATCCTTTCAAGCCTTTTTCCGCGATTTGGAAACGGGACAACAAATCTTTTGCCGCCATGCCGCCGACCCGAGCCCACACATTTTCATTGATCTGTTCAGCAGCGGATTGTCCGAATCGCTCCGCCACATGGATGAACCAGAACGCATCCATTACCCGGTAATTCCGCAGCAGAAATTCGATATAGTTGCGAAGCTCGGAACTTTTCATGTTTTCAAAAAGTTCAAGGTTCATTGTATGCTTCCTTCCGGGTTTAATTTTCGGGATCGAGAGGGGAACTTGAAATCTCTTCTAAACCAAACGATCCCATCCATCAAGAAATAATCGGAGGGAAAAAATCCACCATGGCTTTATTCCGCTGGAAGCTTTGGGGAAAAGCCGACGGATCGGTTCGACGGCTCCCTATCGGTGCTTTTTATATTTTTCAAGCAGGTCGTGAGCGTTTTTAATGTCTTCTCTTGCCTTCCGGTGTGACGGGTTGAGGGATAAAGTTTTTTTCCATTCTTCGATGGCCATTTTAAGATCATCATGGATAAAAAATTTGATACCGGTCCGGTAGTGTTCCTCGGCCCGCCGTTTCAAATCGGCATTCCTATCCGATGGGGGATCCATGTTTCCATCGGCGGCCGGTCCCCCGGGAGAGACCCGCGGATCAGTTTTCGGTGGTTTCACACGAAGCCCCGATTCATTTCCTGAATCCGGGGATCCCGGAATTTCCGATGTCCCTTCAAAGCCATCCGTCGATATCCGTCCACCCGACCCGGGACCGTCATTTGTTGGAATACGATACGCAGCGACTGAATTTGTCGCTTTTTCGATTTCCCGGCCCAGAAGTTTTTCGCTGAATTTTTCGTCCAGGACGGGAAGCCGGAGTACCGTCTCCGGCTTTGGTTCCGTTCCGGGAACGATTCCGGTGAAGTAGCTGACAAGGAAGCCCTTTGCGGGATCTTTATATATTTTTGAGGCGATGCGCTCCGGCGTATCGCCTTCTGTTACCGTATAAAAGATGGAATCGTGCTCGCGCAGCCTGTTTTTCAGGTAATCCATCGCCTCCTCGTTCTCCGGGTGATATGCCAGGGCAATTAAAAATTCTTTCCGAGCCGATTCAAAACAATCATCCGTGTGGAATGCCACTCCTTTTTTGAAATGCCTCTCCGCCTTTTTTTCGGCAACAGCCTTTACGGACGATATTTTCAGAGGAATCTCCGGGTCACCGGGATGGAGGTCGTGGGCGGCCTTCCAGTAAAGAAAGGCAAGTGGAAATTCTCCGTTTCTTTCATTTTCCAGCGCCGTTGCACGGCAGATCTCATACAGGGAAATATCCGGATTCCGGGAAGATATGCATGATTCGGGAGAGGCGTCGATTCCCGTCAAAACGCTTTTCCATTTTCGGAACACCGCCAGGTTTTCCTTGAACTGCGGAAAATCGCCGTTTCCGTAAATCACAAAACGATGCATCCGGTATGGATGAACAAAAAAAGGATTCCCGGCAGGCCTCATGGTAAAGGCCCCTCGATAACCGTGTTTTTCCAGCATGGCAATTACCACGGCATCGGTTTCCCCATAGGGATATGCAATATAACGGCATGTTTTTCCGAGTTTCTCTTTAATTACGTTCCGGGGAATGGATATTTCCCTTTTCAGGTTTCTGAAATATTCCTCAAAGGATTCCGCCTTTTCCGATTGTGCCAGATTCCGATGCGTTTTGGTGTGGCATTGAATGTCAAAACCGCTTTCCGCCAGTTCCCTGATTTGTTGCCACGATAACGCATTCTTGCAGCCGATGAAATCCGTGGATACAAAAAGGGTGGCGGTAAAACCATATTTTTTTAATATCGGAAAGGCGATATGGTATGCGGAGCGCCAGCCGTCATCCAGGGTAATCACCACTGATTTTTCCGGTATCTGGCTGCTGAAATCAATAAAATCCATCAACTGATCCAGCGTGATGACGCGATAGTCGTTTTCCTTGAGAAATTTCATCTGCTCTTCAAATGCCGACTCGGTAACCGTCATTGCATCCGGTTTTTTTCCCGAAAACCGGTGATAAACCAGCACCGGGACCGTTTGATAACCGGCTGTTTTCAAACCGCCTCTCCTGAAAGGTTTCAGAGGAATCATTAATTCCTGCCCGGGGTACACTCTTTCCACACGGTTGAATTCGGCGATCAGCCAGTCCTTGGATGGATCATCGAGGTATTTTGCGGCAAGGGAGGAAAAATTATCCGCTTCGCCGGCGCGGACGATAATAAAGTCGTTATGAAGACATTGCCGAGGAACCGTTTCATAAGCTGAAATATCCATGGAAGGCTTCGGATGGATTGGGGCACAGGCGCTCATCACAAGGAGAAAAAATAATCCCAGGCATCCGGCTGCCGGTATGCTTTTTTTATCAGGCATTCGCATTGGGCCGTTCCGGTATTTCCAACACCTTGAATATTTCCACTTCCCCCGGTTTACCTTTTATCTTCTGCGGTGCAAGTACTTCCACGGTAACCCGATCGCCAAGTTGTTCACGAACCGACTTGCTGATGACGATTTCTCCGGGGCCGGCAAACCCGTATAACCGGGAGGCCATGTTTACGCTGTCACCGATGACCGTGTATTCCATTTTCAACTGGGAACCGATATTGCCGGAAACGACAATGCCGGAATCAATACCGATGCCGACGGAAGCCAGCAGCGTGCTGCCGTTCCGGCTTTTTTCCCGAAGTGTTCTCTGCAGTTCGGCAGCCGAACGGACCGCCCTTTCCACATGATCCTGGCGAAAAACCGGAACCCCGAAAACACACAGTACGGCATCTCCGATAAACTTGTCGATGTACCCGCCATATTGATGCGCCGATTTGGCGGCAATTTCAAAAAATTCGTTCAGCTCTTCCACCAGCTTTTCCGGATCCCTGGTATTGGAATAGGACGTGAAGCCCCTGACGTCGGCAAAAAGGATCGTGGCCTCATTCCTATGGCCCTTCAGCCATCGGCTTTCCGGGTTGGCCATAATCATATCGAGGACCTCCGAACCGATATATTTGCCGAAGGATTCCTGCATCAGAGATTTTTTCCATAATTCTTCACCCATCTGATTGAAAGCCGCGGCGAGATTTCCCAGTTCGTCATTTCGGGACGAGTCGACTTTATAACAATAGTTTCCTTTGGCGATTTCCTGTGTCGCCATAAGTAATTTGGAAACCGGACGGGAAAACCGCAACCCGAACAAAATCGCCATGACGATACCAAAAAACATGATATACAAAGTTATGATGAGGATGAACACCCTTTCCGTGCGGATTAGTTTTTCCAGAAAGTCGATCGATACCCCGACATGGACTTCTCCCAGTTTTTTGTCTTTAAACAGGATGGGTTGTATGAGGTTTGAAACCGCCTTGCCGTCCGGAAGGGTGCGATTGAAATAGGTGACATCCCCTTCTCTGGCCATTTTGTCCCTGTTGCGCGGTGCCAGGATTCCCCCGATCTGATCGGCGTCGGAATGCGCCTTGATTACATAATCCGAGTCCACGATGATCACATAAACCAGTTCTTCCGCAACGGCCGCGTTTTGCACCAATGCATTCAACGCCGGGATATCGTCCTGAAGAAGAGGAATCCGGGCGGTGCGGGTAAAAATATTCAGGTTCACCTTTCCGATCTTCAGGGTTTGATTCCTGTATTGTTCCTTCTGGCGATCCAGAATAATATAATTCAGGACAAAACTGGTGAGCAGAATAATGAATATGGTCCCCGCAGAAAGCTGAAGCCAGATCGGAATGCGGGCTGCCGGAATCCGGTCGATAAAACTCCCGCGCTTTTTCTTAACAAGCTCCCGGATATCGTCCGATAAAGATGTTACCGAAAGCTTGTAATGATCGTTTATCGCCCGCACCAGCCGATCTTCGGCCGCATATCCCAATTCAACGATAATCCGGCCCAGGGGAACCAACCGGCCGAACTCCCGGAGCTTATGCTTCTGCATCTCGAGGGCATTTTGAAGCTGGTTTTCCGTGATGATTTTTTGTTGTTTCAGCACCTCGCCGATGATTCTGCAATCGTCGGAAGTTTTCGTAAACCCTTTTTGGATTGCGGAAAACCAGGCAGATAGGGCGGCGGCAATGAATTTCATAATGGGGCCTTCGGCCGAATATTTTACGGTTCACTCAATGTTTATGTATAAAGGAAGACTATTTATTGATTTATCGACTTTACCGGGAAGAGACTTGAGTGATGGCATCAGGCCGGCGACAGGCGCCGGCTGCGTTACGAATGGAAGGCGGGAGGCGATTTTCTCTCAATTTCCGGGCTGTCGCGGATTGGTATTGAATACGTATCGGATCCGCTTCGGAGGTTTATCCATACCTGCAATCGGTTCCGGCGGCAAAACGGATTGATTGGCGTAATGGATCCCGAACCGACGGGTATGCTGAAGTTTTGTTATTTTACAGCCGGATGGTGCCCTCGAATTACCCCGTCGGAGGAACAAAGAGCGGGTGCCCATCGTACAATACTCTCTGGGTACTGCCCGCGACATGGTCTGTGATATAGACCCTGTGAATCTTCAGACCCCATTTTTCCGTCACGATCGTTTTCAACTCCCTCATAACATTTTTTTCCAATTTTTCAATTACCTGTGAATCCTTCCAGTCCTCGTACCTTTTACCCCTGCTGTTTTTTGCCAATATCGATAACGTATGATCCTTAAGGGATGTCTCATAATCATGCACGGCCGTGTAGGCAAGATAAAGGTTCATAAGCTCGTAGCGGATATTGCAGCTGACAATCACGGTCTTGATGTCCGCATCGATCGTCGGCACACTGATGTTTCCGAGGTTCAAAACCTTTTGCTGCCTCGAGTCGATAACAATGGAATCCACCAGTGGAATAAAAAAATATATTCCGGGCCGCAGGACCCGGCTTCTTTCAAAACGCCTGGGGTGCAACGGAAGTCCGGTGATGAAACTTCTTTTATACTTGTGGGGGAGCTTCGGACGCCTGAAAGGAAGGAGAAACGATCGATACCCGGCACCGTCCGAAACAAGCTTTTTCTCTTCCGCTTTAATCTTTTTTTTCTCATTTCCGTCCAATCGAAGGGGTCGATCCATGACTCTGCCTTTCCGGAAATAAAGCCCCTGCTGGTACTCATGGACAACCTCAAAAAACTTTAATTTGCCGATCACGTCGGCCAGTTCCTGTATGATGCCCATCTTGCTGCCCGATCCATTCTATCGGTAATTTTTCTTCTTATGTGTTGCGGTTGCAACACGCCTGATCATTAACAGGGTGTTGAAAAACTGCACCTGAGGCCGCCATTCAGCGTTGCGGGGCTCTCGCCAATGCTCACATATGCTTGAATATGCTGCGCTTGTCGTATCGCCGCGCGCCTTGCCTGACGGCCTGATTCTTGTTTTTCAACACCCTGTTAAG
>JAHDSC010000154.1 GCA_018432925.1 Desulfobacterales bacterium
CTGTGCCGGACTCTTCTGAAACTGAAAATTCCGGCGACTCATTGATTGGGGGTTTTGCGACATGAGCCGTGTCATCCGGATTTTTTTTTGAGCGCAAATCAAGCATGATCTGCCCGTTACAATTCCGACACGGAAACGATATTTTTTTCCCCTTCGGCAGTTGTTCATCCCGGATATGATAGATCTTGGAACAGTTTTGACATTGTACGTTCATCGTCTGTCTTCCTATTCAAATTTCTCTCATTTTTGGTTATCGATCTCTATTTTATCTTCCCGTTTTCTGAAATTCGGAACGGCCGACGTTCTTCGATCAAACGGCCTAAAGAATCTTTAATCACTTTGGTTGTAAACGGTTTCTGAATAAAATCATGGACTCCGACCCTGCCTGCCTCGGAAGCCACTTCAAGACCCGCGTAAGCGGTGATCAGGATCTTGATAACATCCGAATCCACCATTTTGAAAAAATCGATTCCATTCATTCCGGGAAGCTTGTAATCACAGATAATAATATCCAAAGCCTCTTTTTCGATCAGACTCAGGGCGGTTTCGGCATCTTCGAGGGTAAAAAATGATCTCGTCTTTTTTTTGAAATAATATTCCATGGCAATTCGTATCGACTCATCATCATCGATCAAAAGAACATTCATTGTTCTGAGTTTCTCTCCGTCCATCATTCGGCCTGCTTCCAAGCTAAGGTTCAAACTCGATGCTGCGCATTTTTTCAATCTCCTTTACTTGCCAAAATGATGCCAAAAAGCTGAAAGATCATTAATTATTGTTATTTCAGTGAGTTACATTGTTTTCCTTTATGTCGAAGTAACGGATGGAACACCCCGCTTGGCGGAATCGCCAAATGAAAGCTGGCCAAATAGCCAACCGAACAGATGACACGCTCGAATTTGAATGAATTTACCCGGGCAGGAAAAGATAATCCAATGAGGAAATTTGCTTACGCAAATCTCAAAAAGATTTAAGGCTTTGGAGGTTGCTCAGTTTCTTCCTTCGATATCGAAACGAATAATAGCTCATATTAAGGTATTTGGCTGCTTTTGCATCATTCCCTCCGGCTTTCTGCAAGGCTTCTGTAATATAATGTTCTTCCATGGCACTGAGGTCCACGCCATTTTCCGAAAGAGAGGGAAAACCGGCTCTATTTTTCGTTCGTGGAAAAAATCGATCCGTCCCCTTGCTCGTTTTTTCCAATCCAAGATCCTGCATGGTTATATCCGGACCGCCGCCGACAAGAACAGCCCTTTCAATTAAATTTCTTAATTCGCGGATGTTTCCTTTCCATCGATGATTCATCAGAAACTCTTGAACGCGACTGGAAAATTCGTTGAAGGATTTGCCTTGTTTTTTGCCGAATTCCATCAGAAAATATTTCGCAATTGGAATAATATCATCGCGGCGATCGTTTAAAGACGGAATCTCCACTTTAATCACTCCAAGTCGATAATAAAGATCCAACCTGAAAAAACCTTTTTCAATCATATCTTCCAAGTTCTTATTGGTGGCGGAGACAATGCGGGTTCGAGTCAGGAGTTTTTTCGTTCCCCCTACTCTGTAATATTCTCCTTTTTCAATAAAGCGGAGAAGCCTTGCCTGAGCCGCAAGACCCAAATCTCCCACCTCATCAAGAAACAGCGTTCCATTCGAGGATTCTTCGATCAGACCCCGTTTACCGGTCGGGCTTGCTCCGCTGAAAGCCCCCTTTTCATAACCGAAGAGCTCGCTTTCAATGAGTTCCTCCGGAAGTGCCGCACAATTCAGTGTGACAAAAGGCCCTTTGAAATTCGGACTCTTATAATGAATCGCGCTCGCAATCAGTTCTTTTCCCGTCCCGGACTCGCCCAAAATTAATATCGGCGTATCCGGGCTTTTGGCCACCTTGTTCACAAACTGAATTACATCCTGAATGGCATCACTTTCCCCAACGAAGCATGGAAGATTTTCTCTAATATAGTTTTCCTGAAGCGCCTGGATCTCCTTACGCAGCTTGATCGTTTCAAGTGCATTCCGGACGCAGACTCTCAGTGAATCCATGTGAATGGGTTTTATTACATAATCATAAGCTCCAAGTTTCATCGCGGAGATCACCGTATGGATATCCTCATAAGCGGTAATCATGATCACGATCATATCCGGCTCAAAGCCTTTGATCTTTCGGAGAGCGTCGATACCGCTGATACCGGGAAGTCCGATATCCAGCAGAACCAGATCCGGCCGTTGACTCCTTATGGCACCAATGGCATCTTCCGCTGAACCAAAACTCACCACCCGATACAGGTCCTTGAATCCTAAGGCGATTCCCTGCCGTATACTTGCTTCATCATCCACAAGGTATATGGTGTATGGAATCATTTACAAGATCTCCTTTTCTCTATCGGAATTTTTATTCTGAATTCAGCACCGCCCAGTTTGGATCGGGATACTTTGATGATCCCCCCGTGGTTGTCGATGATTTTCTGGCACAGGCTTAACCCGATTCCGGAGCCATCGCTTTTCGTAGTAAAAAAAGGATCAAAAATCTTTCCTCTTATCTCAGCAGGGATCCCTATGCCCGAATCGGAAATTTTCAGAAGTATATCACCATCTTCCCTGACCGAAGAGATTCTTACAATCTTTTGGTCTTTAATATTTTTCATGGCTTCCGCGGCATTATTGATCAGGTTTAACAGGACCTGTTCCATTAGTTGTACATCAATATATAATTTGGGAATTCTTTCATCCATATCGGTTTGAATATTTATTCCGGATTTGCGCAAAACGGTCTGAGACAGTTTCACTGCTTCTTTTACCGGAACATTGATATTCTCCAGAGTTAAATGAGGCTCATACGGTCGGGAAAAATCCAGGATTCTTTTTATGACGGATTCGATCTTGTTGGCAGCTTCCTGCGCCTGATTGATAAGTTCTTTGCTATCTTGGGCATTTTCGGAATCTTCAAGATTCTCTCTTATGATATCCAATATGAGATTGATGCCGGAAAGAGGGTTTCTTATTTCATGAGCCAGCCCCGCGGCAACATGCCCGAGTGATGCCATTTTTTCACGCAATTGTATGGCCTTTTCCAGATCCTTCGTCTCGGTAACATCAATCATATTGATCAATACGGCCTTTTTTTCTCGATATTCAATCAAGCTTGCCCGAAGGTTCACACATTTGAAGCGAGTCGGTTCTTCTGCTTTTGGAAAAGGGTAAAATCGGATTTGCGTATCATAAGCAGGCAGATCATATGAAAGTACCGAATCGAAGAATTGGATGAATTTCTCGGAATCCGCCGGATCAACATTCAGGTCTTTAAATTGAAAGAAATCGGATACGGCGCCAAGGAGTCTTTTTTGTTCCGAGTTCATATAAACCACCCGGGCCTCTTGAACAATGCAAATGCCGACGGGAGAATTTTCCAATAGATCCCGAGAGCTTTTTTCACTTTTTTGCAGCTTCTCCTCTGCCTGTCTGCGAACGGAAATGTCCCGAATAGACTCGATCGCACCGACGACATTTCCCTTCTTGTCCCATATGGGTCCGGCTTTACCCCAAAGATACAATGTCCTTCCTTCCGGAGTCTGAATTTTCGTTTCCGCGATCAGGTAATCATTTTCCTTCCGGACAAAAGCATATTTCTTCTTTATGGCTTGATCCGACTCGAAAACCAGATCAATCAGCAAAGGCCTTCTAATCCCGTAAAACGGCAAAGAATATTCATAATTCTTTCTGCCTAGCATGTGTTTTGCTGCAATTCCCGTCATTTCTTCAATGGCCAGGTTCCATGCGATGACTTCGCCGTTTCGATTGATCGCAAAGGTTGCATCCGGCAAAAAATCAATAATATCATTCATCCGTTTTCCGGTTCCTTTCGGAAATTTTCCATCTACCTTCTGTTTGTAAAATCAACGACTCCCGCTACCTGATGATTAACACCTGCCTCCGGCATCCAGCACCTTGTCAAGACGAATATCTATTCTCATCCGATTTCAGAAGCCCCGGTTTAAAAAAAATATTTAAAAACACTCGCTGCTGCGAGATTCCGGATCGGCGATGGGGTGTCTGACTTCGGATAAATCGAATTCGAATCATGCAACCGAGGTATTTTCAAGGATGATTTGATAACGCTTTCCCGTGAACAGAAAAATGAAGCCTTGGATATTGATGGCCCTTTTACCTCGAACGATATCAAAACGTAAGTCTCCCGTTTTGCCGATATTTCTGTGGCGCTTGTCAAAAAACCGACGATTTTCGAAATCCTCCCCTTTTTAATGTAACCCTTTCATTAAAATATAATTTCATGGCGATTGGCCGCAAAAAGATTCTTGTGAACCTTATACGGCCGATTTGTCCGATTATCGAAAGAGTGATTTTGCAATAAACATACCAATACGGTTTCATAGTATGGCTTTATTCTTTAAACGATTTTATCGTCCCATGCACTTTGGATATCGCGGCGTATAAGCTGATCACCCTTGATACGATCCATTTCTATCAAACGAATTGACAACCATTGGCCGGGTGGAAGATCTTCCCCCCTTTCTTTAAAAGGGCCTCCGGTCTTGGAGCATCGCGTCCCTCCGGGGTTCACAAATCATTCCGAAAAATCCGCCGTCAGAGGCGTTTCATTCGCCCCATCATTATGATATAATCGCCGTTAATTTCCCGAAATCCCATTGGCCCTGCACGAATTGGATATCGACACAATTACGATATGGCGTGTCAACCCCTTGAAGCGGTTTCAAATCCACCCTTCGAAGAGGCGCAATCGAGTT
The DNA here is from genome assembly GCA_018432925.1 of Desulfobacterales bacterium. Classification (GTDB taxonomy): domain Bacteria; phylum Desulfobacterota; class Desulfobacteria; order Desulfobacterales; family JAHDSC01; genus JAHDSC01. The sequence goes on from JAHDSC010000154.1 coordinate 4,764, forward strand.
TCGAAGGAACCATCGCCAACACATGAACAGGATCCGTTTGAATATGGATTTTAAAAACAATGACTCCTTCAATCAGCAAAGCCGTTGAACTCCGGCCATGCCCGAAAGGCATCGGTTGAACCGCAAAATTGCTCGAAAAACACTTTTGATAATCGATTGAGGCGATCCGTCAAATTTAAGCCTGAATCGCAAGGAAAGATTCATGAATAAAGATTATCGCATGCCGTTTCAGACTCCCGCCACGGCAAACGCCCTTACCGAACGGATCAAGGAATTGAATTGCCTGTATGGCATTTCCAATCTTTTTGAAAATCAGGACGTATCGTTATCGTGGATAATGAACCGCGCCGTTGAACTGATTCCGACCGCATGGCAATATCATGAAAATGCCTGCGCCAGGATCACACTGGATGGTCGGGAATATACTTCAAAGAATTTCATGGCAACGCGTTGGCGGCAGAATACGAAAATCATTCTAAACGGCAAACATGTCGGAGATGTGGATGTCTATTATATCCAAACGCCTCCGGATCTGGATGGCACCCCGTTTTTAGAAGAGGAAAACCGCTTGTTGAGAGCCATCGGTGAACGTTTGAGCAAGGTTCTTTGGCTAAAACGGTCGGAAGAAGCACTCAAAGAAAGTGAAGAACGCTATCGGGTGCTTACCGAACAGGTTGCCGAAGGCGTCGCTTTGGTACAAAATGACCGTTTCCGTTACGTAAATCCGGCATTTTGCAAGATGTTCCATGTGGATTCGGCAGAAACCATGCTCGATGAGTTGGTGCACAATCCGCTTCATGGTGACGCGAATGAAATCGTCCGACTCTATGGGGCCATAACGAACGGTATTATCGAGACTAAAGTTGAGGAAGTTCACTATCTCGATCGATCGGAAAAGACATTTTGGATTCAGGTTTGTCACAGTCCGATTACTTTTAAGGGACAACCGGCCCTGCTTTCGACATTCAAAGACATAACTGAAATCAAGGAGCAACAGATCGCCGCGCAACGGATGACGGAGCTTTTAAATAACGAAAACCGAGTGTTGCGATCTTCATTGAAAGAACGATATCGCCTGGGAGATATTATCGGCCGCTCTCCGGCCATGCAGGAGGTGTATGAACTGATTCTCAAGGCCGCTTCTACAGACGCAAATGTTGCGATTTTCGGCGAATCCGGTTCCGGCAAAGAACTGGTTGCTCACGCGATACACGACCATAGCGACAGAAAAAACAAACGGTTTGTTGCGGTGAATTGCGGCGCCATCCAGGAAACCCTGTTTGAAAGGGAATTTTTCGGCCATTGTAAAGGAGCATTCTCCGGTGCCCATGCCGATTCTCCAGGTTATCTGGATATGGCCGATGGCGGGACCTTGTTTCTTGATGAAGTCAGCGAATTAACCATTCATATGCAGACCAAGCTGCTAAGGGCGATTGAAGGAGGGGGATACCGCCCAATAGGAAACACGGAAACCGCTTCAGCCGATTTTCGCATTATATCGGCATCGAATACTGCGTTAAGCGACAAAGTCAACAGCGGACAAATGCGCAATGATTTTTTCTACCGCATCCAGGTAATACAAATACAGTTGCCGCCGTTACGCAATCGCAGGCAGGACATCCCACTGCTGGTGGAACATTTTTTACGGAAAATGAAAATTCCTTCCGAAATATCCAGGTTTCCCGGCCGTATCATGGATTCTCTCATGGAGTACAACTGGCCCGGCAACGTTCGTGAGTTGCGAAATGTCTTGCAACGATATGTAACCCTTGGCCATCTCGAATTCTTAGCACCCGATCCGCAATCCGGAGCATCCGCAATTGCACCACAATTCAATCTTCGCGATGCGGTTCAAGATCTGGAAAAGTCGCTTATCTCAAAAGCTCTTCGACAGACGTGCGGTAACAGAACCCGTGCCGCGGAACTTTTGGGTATCTCCCGACGAGCACTTTTCAGGAAAATGCCTATCGCTTGAGTGACGATATCGCCCGCAACGGGCGATATCGCCCCGCCAGAAACAATCATTAATTCAGCGAATTAGATGGGTTACAAAGATCGGAACGGGCGTTTTATTCCCGTCATCTTCTTTCACGCGCTCCTTCATTATTCAATTTTCTTAATTATATCCATGCGTTATGCTAGACCTTGGATCATGGCATCTTTCTTGCTCATTTCCTTGACAATGAACACATTCAGGACCGGTGATACCTTTAAAAAATATCCGGTTTCGTTCAAATCCAGGAATCGCCGCAATTTTTAACTCCTTGAATCCATTACGTATTTATTTCATAAAAAGGTAACACCGTAGGAAACGGTCCTAAAACGATGATTAGAAGCCTTCAAAAAACATTTCAGAAGCAAGGAGCGCGAACCCGAGAGAATCCAAGGGATTATGTGTACCGCAAGGAGGAGGGATGAAACGCAACCCGGTATCGAAGCTTTTTGCGAAGCGTCTGAATTTGAGCCTGAATCAGAAACCGGACCAATGGGATGTTATGCAAAGGTTGCCATCTCTATGAACGGATTGACTGAATGATATGCTCGAGGAGTCATTTTCCATGGAACTGGTCAAAAACAAAGCTTCCGGCAAATTTTTTATCGTTCTGGATGATAACGAGGATGCCGATTTTCTGCTTATCACACCGGAAGGCAAGGTCAAGCGTTTGGATCGGCATCTTTTCGGTCCTCAGGTTGCCGTTGATTCTAAAAACCGGCGATTGGATTTCAATCTTACAAAAACGCAGATGGACAAGTACGCGGAATACTCAAAATATGTTGATTTTTAAAAGCGCCGGCTATCCGGACAATACTGCTTTACGAAATTTAAGCCGGTTTGGAAACGATCGGGCATAAGAGGAGTAATTCAATGAAACATGACCCCTTTGGAAGCCTGAGCAATTGGGGAAAGGTTCTGGATCTCCTTGAAGAACTGGCAAACAACAACCAATTGGCAAGCTGCCAGACTGGTTTAATCAGGATACTGCGATACAAGGGGCACTGGCGTCTTCGAGAAGAGGTGCTCAAACGGATCGGCCGGATTCAGGCACCATCCAACGAACTGATTGATCAGCTCCTCTCTATACTGGCGGATGACAATATCTATTATGATGTCAGGATTCTCGCCGGAAATGCAATGATTCAGTTGCTGAAAAGCGTTCGAAATTCTTTTTGCGGAGAAATAAACAAAGAAATCCGAAAAGTGGTCGAAAAACTGAAAAGGACGCCGCAACCTCCTTTTCTCGAAGAGACATTGGATCGGCTCCATATAGAGGTTAATCTTCCGAACCGGTTAGAAGTTTAAACCGCCGTTCTTGATCGTTTCAAAAAATCCCGGGCCCGCGCCTTACGCAATTCACCGTTCAGTCATGGATAAAAACGATGAAAATACATTTGAAACAAAAGGAAGCCAAAAAGGTTATTCCTACGGAAATTATTTTTCAGACCGCATTTTGGGGTGCGGTCAAATCAATCCTCGGCTGGAAGTCACTGGCTTTTGATTTTACTTTTTCAGGATCACACGGCGACGTCCTTGTATTGGCAAAGACCTCATTGCCCGGAATCTCCATGGCGTATGTTCCACAGGGGCCGGAATTCTGTCCGGACCCGGATCATTACGGCATTTTTCTGGAGGCTCTCTCCATGGCAATAAGCAGGCATTTGGATCCGGGAACAGCCTTTATCCGTTATGATCTGCCCTGGGAATCACCCTATTCGGTTAAAACGGCCGGGGCTTCCTCCCGGTTCGAGTCATTTGAATGTCCGGAACCGAGGCTGCAAGAGTTACGAATGAATTTCGGCACGAAGTCATGGAACCTGAGAAAGGCCATGTTCAATCTTACCTTTGCCGACAGATTCGTCCTCGATCTGAATCGAAACGAAGAAGAAATCATGTCGAATATGAAACCCAAAACCCGCTATAATATCCGCCTGGCTCTTAGAAAAGATATCCATGTGTTCAATGCATCACCAGATTTGCTTCCCGCCTTCTATGAACTGTACCGGCAGACAGCGGAACGTAACCACTTTCCTCTTTGTGAGTACAGACACTTTTCCGCGCTGTTCCATGCGTTATCCTCGCATCCCGATTCCTGCGAGATTCTTTTTCTTCTCGCCCGCCACGATCACGACCTGCTCGCTGGAGCGATCATCGTGATTTCCGGCCGGGCGGCAACATACCTGTTCGGTGCATCTTCGAATGATAAAAGAAATTTTATGGCGCCTTACGCAATCCATTGGACGGCCATACAGCTTGCAAAGGCCAAGGGGTGTCTGCGATATGATATGGGGGCGGTTTCACCGAAAAAAGATCCGGATGATCCCTTTTATGGACTCTACCGTTTTAAGACCGGGTTTGGCGGAAAAATCGTCCATCAGAGCGGATCCTGGGATTACCCGTTGAATGATAAGGGATATAAAATTTTCCGCAACTGCGAAACATTGGAAGCCGCATACTTGCTATAAAACTCGTTGGACTCTGGGAAACCCGTGAGAAGCCAGGAATCAGTCGGGGTTGAAGGGGGGAGACGGAGTCAACGCCACTAGGAGGGGATAAATCTTCATATCGAACACAATTCCAATGGCTACCTTCGCAGCGACTCTCTTCGCGCCGACCATCTATCCTCTAAAACCGTGTGTCCATTGAATGTAAAAAAAATCAAACCCGTACACCGCACGAACCGACCGGAAACCCAGGGATTCAAAGGAAGATGAGGCCCGCGGTTTCCGGTGAAGATCCGTTTGTTTCATCAGCTGTCGAGAATATTCAGGGCTTCTTCTTTGTCCACTTCCATGATATAGCGGATACCGCTCAACTGGGACGCTTCTTTTGTAAGAGCCGCAATATCGCTCCGACTGATATGATCGATCGAAAATTTTCTGCTTCCCGCCATAATCTGACTCAGACCCTGACTGAGACGTTCGTAATATGTATAGAGCCCTAACGCGCCGGTGGGAAGTTTTTCAAAATCTTTATCCCCAAGCTCTTTTCGAAGGGATGAAGCGGTCACGAAAATTTCATCTTTTGAATTGCCGAAACGTTCGATATAGACAGGAACCTGCCTGTCATCGATGGTGCGACCGATCGTCTTACCAACCATTGCAGCCGCAATGGGGCCCCGGGCCATGCCGATGAGCTTTACGAAGGGAGCTCCCATTGCAAGTCCCTTGAATATCTGGTCTTCAAAAGTAAAGCCTCCGGCCAGCGCCAGAGACGGCACGTATTCGCCCTTTCCGACTATATGGGAGGCGTATTGCACAAGCAGGGAATGCAGCTCCACCGGTGGAACCCCCCATTCATTCATCATTCTCCACGGACTCATTCCGGTCCCCCCGCCCGCGCCGTCGACCGTCAGCAAATCCAATCGACATTTGGAAGCAAAAGACAGAGCCCTCGCAAGATCGGCCGGTCGGTAGGCTCCGGTTTTAAGAAATATATACTTTGCTCCCGCGGCCCGCAATTCCTCGATTCTTCGGGCAAAGGATTCCTCCGAAACCATGCCTACGCGGGAATGACGTTCAAATTCCTTGAAAGCGCCGCGTTCGAAAGATTTAATCACGTTTTCGTCGAATGGATCCGGCAGAACAATATATCCCCGCGTGGCAAGCATCTGGGCCCTTTTCAGATTCGGAATCTTGACTTCTCCGCCGATGTCCTTGGCTCCCTGACCCCATTTGATTTCCACACATTCCACGCCAAGTTTTTCGATCGCATACTCCTGCGCGCCGAGACGGCCGTCCTCGATGTTGGCCTGCACGATGATGGCACCATAACCGTCCCGCTGAAAATCCCGGTATAATTTTACTCTTCTCTTGAGGTCCGCCGTATCCACCACCCGTCCATTTTTTATTACCGACTCGGGATCCATGCCCACGACATTTTCTCCGATGGTAAGCCCCGTACCCATCAGTGCCGAACCAATCGCGAGCCCCTCCCAGTTGTTTTTTGCAATGGCCGTTGAGCCGATTCCGGGAATAATCCACGGACGCCGGAATTTAATGCCGTTATCCTTTCCGATCGTTACTTCCAGTCTCACGTTCGAAAATATTGCTTTGTCGCTGTCGGCCTCTATCCCGTGAGCCCCCGTGCAGCTTCCCATGATGTTAAAATGTGAATAATCGACGGGATATCGTTTCTGACCGGCAGTAGTGATCACGCCGAATGGTTGAGGATAGATAACTTCGTGTCCTCTGTATGCAGACTTGCCGATTTCGCACATCCCGATACAACCATCCACACAGGTCGCACACATGCCCGAAGTGGGCACGACCGAATCTTCCGTTCTGTTTTTTGTAAGCGTTGCGGCTGATGCATTGATCGTAGAAACTATCATATTATCTTCACTCCTTTATGGCATTTAATGATCGATTTCACAGGCGACACATGGGGACATATAGCACATCAGGTCGTTAAACCGTTCTTTTTGAATGCATGGCGGGTTCAGGTTGGCGCAGGCATTGCAGATTGCCTTGTCCGGCTCGTTATACGTGCACCGAAGCGAACAGGCCGGGCAGATATACATACAACCGCCGCAAAGCCTGCACACATCGGGCTGCACATCAAAAGGAGTGCCGACACTGCGTTCTTTGCCCCGACCGCGAAATCCGATGGCCTTCGCCATCATCTGCTCGGAACACATTCGCACGCACAGTCCGCAGAGTATGCAGTCCTCATGCTCCTGTCGGAAACGCTGCCGGCGGACGCCATAGGCCGATGCCAGATCCTGAATGGTCTTTGACTGGGGGCAGGATGCCAGAAGAAGTTCGATGATCATCTTGCGGGCGTTTACAACCCTCTTGGATCCCGTTCTGACCACGAGGCCTTCCTCTGCCGGATAGGTGCAGGAAGAAACCAGTTTTGATTTCGGTTCCTCACCAATCTCCACAACACAGAGCCGACATGCGCCATACGGGGAAAGCCCCTCTTGATGGCAAAGCGTCGGTATCGGAAATCCAAGAAACCGCGCCGCTTCCAGGATGGTCGTTCCTTCCTCCACCTGAACCTTCAATCCGTTAATCGTAAGGGTAATCATGTGGTTACCTCAAATTCTCTTTCTTGGTTGAAATCTCGTTTCTCCATTTTTCGGTCATTCTTCCGGATTGCTCGATCTTAGGGAACATCCTGATTTTTCATTCGAAAACACACTTCGACGTCTTTCATTAACAAAACGACATCAGATGACGTCGATTGCTTCAAATTTACACACGCTCCTGCAGGCACCGCACCGGCTGCATCGGTCCGAATCGATCACATGGCGCTCCTTTTTCTCACCCATGATGACGTTTTCCGGACAAATCCTTGCGCATGCGCCGCACCCGGTGCAGTTTTCATTGATGGAAAAACGGATCAGCGCCTTGCATACGCCGGCGGGACACCGCTTGTTTTCTATGTGTGCAATATATTCATCCTTGAAATATTTGAGCGTGGAAAGAACGGGGTTCGGTGCGGTCTGACCGAGGCCGCACATCGCGGTATCCTTCATGACGATGGCCAGTTCCTCCATCAGTTTCAGGTGCTCCATGGTTCCCTTTCCGGAAGAGATATCTTCGAGCAACTCATGCATTCTCTGAGTGCCCTTACGACAGGTAAAACACTTGCCGCATGATTCGTCTTTCAAAAAGTTCATGAAATATTTGGCCACATCAATCATACAGGTGTTTTCATCCATCACGATCATACCGCCCGAGCCGATGATTGATCCGGCCTCCGCAAAACTCTCATAACTGATGGGCATCTCAAAGAGAGAGGACGGAATGCAGCCTCCGGACGGCCCGCCGGTTTGAACGGCCTTGATACCCGTGCTGTCGGCCTGGCCTCCACCGATTTCATAGAGAACCTTACGAATCGGAGTGCCCATGGGCACTTCGACGAGTCCGGTATTTTTTATCTTGCCCACAAGGCTGAAAATCTTCGTCCCGGAATTGATGCTCCCGGTTCCAGTATATTTTTCCGCACCGTTTGTCATGATGACCGGTATGTTGGCCCAGGTTTCGACATTGTTGATCAGGGTGGGTTTTCCATAAATCCCCTTCTCGACCGGAAACGGAGGCCGCTGCCGAGGTTCTCCCATCCTGCCTTCGATGGAGCGCATCAATGCCGTTTCTTCCCCGCAGACAAAAGCGCCGGCGCCCTTTACGATGGAGATGTCAAAACCGAAACCGCTTCCGAGAATATCGGTACCGAGCAATCCGGTATGACGTGCCTGCTTCAGGGCAACCGTCAGGTGTTTGATGGCAAGAGGATATTCGCTGCGGACATAAATTACTCCTGAATCGGTTCCCGTGGCATAGGCACCGATCAACATCCCCTCGATGATACTGTGCGGATTTCCTTCCAGCAGACTGCGGTCCATATATGCGCCGGGATCCCCCTCATCGGCGTTGCACACGATATATTTTCCATTCTTGTTTTCGGCATCAGCCAGAAATTTCCATTTCATGCCGGTGGGGAATCCAGCCCCGCCCCGGCCGCGAAGGCCGGATCTCTTAACCTCATCGATTACCGCTTCCGGACGGATATTCTTCAACACATTGGAAAAGGCCAGATATCCGCCATTTTTTATGTAGTCATAGATATTGAGTGGATCGACCTTCTCGTTTTTTGCCAGAAGCAGTCTGGACTGATGGCGGAAAAACGGAATGTCGTCCTGCTTTTCTATTTTTTCCCCGGTGGATGGATCGAAATAAAGGAGATCTTCAACCATTTTTCCATCCGCCAATGCATGGATGATTCGTTGCATGCCGTCGGCATCCAGTTCGGGGTAGAATGTCCGGTACGGTTCGATCAGCACCGAAGGTTCCATCTCACAAAAACCATGGCATCCTGTAATTCTCAAAAAAACCTTTTCCTGTAATTTCTTTGCAAGAATTTCACGCTGGGCGGTACGGATCAATTTCTCCGCACCGCTCGCCTGGCCGCAGGTGCCGGCAGGGATGACAACCATCGGAATTTCCGGTCTGATCGTAGAAAAAAGATGCTGCCGTAAAGTCTCGAATTCTTCACTGGATCTCAGTCGTTCCATATCAGTTTCCTGTAGATAGCGATTTCGTATTGGTTTCAACGGAAGAATCCATCCCGTTTAAACAGAGGAAACGATTCATGCACCCCCATTGCGAACAGACAAGAAGAACACTGCCTCCTGGAATCTTCAGCGCGGCCATGGGTTGACCGCAATCCATGCAGTTTGAATTTCCAATCAGCTCGGCACGACAGTGCGGGCAGTAAAATTTTAACTGAACTTCGGGAGAAGCAGGATGTTCGAATTCCACAAGATGACTTCCGGAAAGGCCGGAAAATTTCCCCCATCCCCGTGTTCCATTAAAGCTGATTTCCAGAGAGATGGATGGATAACCCTCGATCGGATGCTTTTCATCCATCAAATCATGACCACAATGCGGGCAGCAGACCGAGATGGGAAAATCTTTTGAATCCGATTCCATGGAAGCATTCTCAATTCCCGATTTTGCCTTTTGAATAATCCTTGACACGTCCGATCGTTTTACATTGGAGAAGTAGCAGCCATCGACCTTCACGATCGGTCCCAGAGCGCATGCTCCCAGGCAGTTCACAGTTTCAAGGGTAAAATCCTTGTCCTCGGTGGTTTCCCCGGGGCCGATACCCAACTGTCGGGTAAATTCTTCGACAATGGCGGGAGCGGAACGCACATGGCATGCCGTTCCCAGGCAGACGGATATCAGGTGTTTCCCCCTGGGCTGGAGACTGAAGGCCTTGTAAAATGTGGCTACCCCGTAAATATCGACCAGGCTGATCCCGGTTTTTCGGGCAACCATTCTCAGCGCCTCCTTGGGAAGATAATGATAACGATCCTGAATATCTTCCAGAATCGAAATCATCGATCCCGGTTCGCCATGATGGTTCTTAATAATGGTATCGATGCATTCAAAGTTCATGTCCATCGTTCCTCAGAATATGGGTTGGCAATTATTATGGGTTTCAATCATTCGTACTCTTCGCAGTGCCAGACACCGGATTCCGGTCTGGGCAACCCGCAAGTCTCTCGGTGGAGGCAGTTGATGCAAAGCCCCATGACACAATCCGGAAATTGACTTGCAGTGGTTTGCGGATTTATTTTCAACAACCCCGCCTTATTTGTGTCGAGTCGCCTTCCCTCGAATCTTTTTATTGAATCGGCGATTTCATATTCCTCACAAAACTGCACACCACTCAAAGAATGTCGGCACGTTGAAGCAAAATTACAGTTCGAACAAATTCCTTTATTCGATGCATCTTGAGTCATATCGTCTCCTTTTATCTTGCAAGGCTCGTTGCAAACAATAAAGCCACGAAGATTTTTCCGGCCGGCCGTTTGGAAAAATCAACGATTGGCAAGTTCCAAGGGCTATAACACCCCTCTTCCCCGCTTCGGGGTTAAGAACGAACGATCAGACCGGAAAGGTCATTTCTTCAGGTAAGCAACGGGGTAGCCTTCAGAAATTGGAAAATTTTTTTCCGCAAGATATGTGCCATTGGATCATGGAAGTATACCGGTAGGGTGTTGATCCAACGATTGGGATACTTTTTTTATAATACATTGTAATTTATGCAAAATATTTTTGCGCGATGGAAATCCGAGGGCATCCGATTTGTAACGGAAGGGATATAGGAAAATAATTCGGTGGGGAGGATCTCACCAGTCGGGAAAAATTGCATCACCGGCCGAAGAGTTTTTATGCGGTTCGATCGGAAGAATTACGATCGATTTTCAATTTTTCTCTTAAGGTCTTCCGATCAATGCGAAGTATTTTTGCGGCAAGGGATTTGTTACCTCCCACACTTGCAAGAACCATGCGAATATAGGCGGATTCCTCTTCAACCAGAGACCGGAAGGGCGCGGAAGAGGATACGGCCGAAAATCGCATGATCGCGGGCAAGTCGGGAACCTTGATTACATGGTTTTCCGACATGATCACCATCCGCTGAACAAGGTTCTCCAATTCCCGAATATTGCCAGGCCATGAATAATTCATAAGTACCTGTAAGGTTTCGTCGGAAAAAACGAGAACGGGTTTTCCGAGCTCATCGGCGAATTTCGCGGCAAAATGAGAGAGCAAAAGGGCGATGTCCTCCCTGCGCTCTCGTAAAGGAGGAACCTTAATCATTATAACATTTAACCGGAAAAACAAATCTTCACGGAATACACCCTTTTCCACAAGGCTCCGCAAGTCCTTGTTGCTCGAAGCCACGATCCTTACGTCGATCTTATGGGCTTTCCTGGCCCCGATCATGAATACCTGCTTGTCCTGGAGAACCCGTAGAAGTTTAACCTGCATGGCGGGGTTCATTTCATTGATCTCGTCCAAAAAGATCGTGCCCCCGTCAGCGGTTTGGAAGAAACCTGCACGGGACTCGTTTGCGCCGGTAAAAGCCCCTTTTACATACCCAAACAGCTCGCTTTCCAGTAACCTCTCCGGTATCGCCCCGCAGTTTACCGGAACGAAAGGTGCGGAGGCCTGACCGCTGCTGTAATGGATCGCCCTCGCCACCAGTTCCTTGCCGGTTCCGCTTTCCCCCAAAACAAGAACGGTAGCGGTCGATTCGGATGCTTTCTCGATGTCTCTCAGAACCCTTCGAATCGATTTTGATTTTCCAAGAATGCCATAAGAATTCGGGCTGACATGAGGCTTTCCGTCAAGCACGGTCTTGTGAAGTTCCTGTTTTGCCAGGGCCTGTTCGACGGCGGCAAAGAGTTCCTCATCCGTGAAAGGTTTCGGAAGGTATTCCTCTGCTCCCATTTTTACTGCTTCCACGGCGCCTTTTCCGGATGCATAGCCGGTGATCATGATCACCTCGGTACCATAGTAATTTTCCCGGACATGGCGTATCAGATCGAGTCCGCTCAATTTCGGCATTTTATAGTCGGTAATTACGATATCGATTGGAACGTTTTCGAGCAGATGAATAGCATCGGCCACGTTTGTAGCCGTGTAGACCCGATACCCGACCGAGATCAGATTTCTCTCAATCACCTCAATGGCGGTTTGCGTATCATCCACCACTAGTATGCTTTTATCCCGTGCCGTCATTTCCTTTGCTCGCCTCCCGTATGGTATCCGGTTTCCTCGGCAAGGTTATGATAAAACGAGACCCTTGCCCCGACTCACTTTCAACAGCAATCCTGCCGCCATGTGATGTTACAATGCCATGTACCACCGCAAGCCCCAAACCGGTTCCCTGGTCCACGTCCTTCGTGGTATAAAATGGAACGAATAGATTGTCCTTCACATCTTCGTCCATACCGATTCCCGTATCCTCAACCGCCAGTGAGACGTCCGACGAATCGAATGACGTCCGAATGGTAAGTATACCGCCGTCGGGCATGGCCTGGATAGCATTGACCACCAGATTGGAAAGAATCTGAAGGATCTGAGATTTGTCTGCAACAATCTCCGGAACATTCGGATCGAGGATGCGCCTTACCTCTACGGCAGACTTAAGGCCCATCGATTCCAGCAGCCCCAGTTCGTCTTCCACGATCCGGTTCAGGTTTATCGCCGTGACGCAGTGAGGAGACTGGCGGGCGAATATTAAAAGTTCCCGTATAATCGAACGCGCTTGAAGAGATGCATCCGTAATTTTTTTCAAGTCTTCTTTGGCCGTATCCGGCAATCCCTGAGTTTTCTGGACCAATTGAGCAAATCCAAGAATCGTATTCAGGGGTTCATTGAGTTCATGCGCCACTCCAGCGGCAAGCCGACCGATTTCAGACAGACGAGCGGCTCGAACAAGATGTTCCTGAAGTTCGGATTTTGTCTCCTCACTCTCCCTGCGTTCGATCATCAATGCGACCTGGCCTGCAATGTTATTCAGCAGGCTCTGTTCCTCTTCAAGAAAAGGATTTTTCTGGGAGGAAAAGCCCTCTTCCGCAGAGTGAATTTCTACCATTCCCCTGTTTTTGTCCATGGCGGATATTTCGGCATACTGTTTGTGCTTTCCCTCCTGAAAATTGGGGCTTTGAAAAGTATCTCCATCAATAACAATCCTTGCGTAGGTGCTTGCGGGGAATTGCCAGGCCGGGGGAAGCAGCATGAGAACCTGCATAAGCTTCTGCTCAAACGATCGATCCGGGTCCGAAACCACCTGCGAGATGCCATAAAGACAGGTAAGCTCTTTCACCCGTTCACGTAATTTCGCAGCAACCGTCTCCAGACATTCGATTCGTTCCGCATCCATTTGAGCTTTCAACAACCCGGCTTTCTCATTGCTTTCCGTCTTTTTCATATTAAAACACCTTCATGGTAGCGCATTTTCGCCACCTCAATCCGGGCATGTCCATGACCCCGACTTCTTTCGCGGATTCATGGCACGGATCATGGATTGCGTCATCACGGAAATTCAGAAGCGCAATATCCGCAGGCGGTTTTCGTTTTTTGTCACAACGGTACCCGTTCGTTTGAATCGTTTGCCATCTGAAAATTCATCCCGGCAATTTCCCGCCTCGCGCTGTTAAAAACCTCTCAGGCTCCTGGCTCGTCATAAGAACTTCGTCGATGCCCCCGTTTTCGTGAATATGGCTCGTGAATCTTCTCCAAAAAACAAGCTGCGGTCAAGCGCAAAGCTTCAATTCCAGAATTTTCTGTCGTATTATTCTTTCATAAGACACAATTCCCGTTTATACATTTGATTTTGCTGTCCGGCTTCCCGCCTTTGCAGGAAAGCTGCGATCGTTTGAAACGGAAAGAAGCTGATGGACTTGAACTGAATCTTGAAAAATATTATTAAGCACCAATAAATCCAATCATGCGGTTCCATCGATGGAACAGCCGGTAAACGGCGATAAATCTAATAATTCAGCATCAATGCAATGAGTGATTTCGTATTTGAACAGATTCTGCAGTCCTGGAAAAAAACAGATCGTCCGGTTCCTCATTGGCTCGGGCCAAAAGAGATTCCCAGGTTTGATTTTGTTTAACAGGGCGGCCAGGGACCCACTGTTCTTTATTTTGTACGGTCTTTTTGGAGCACTGTCCAACTGGGACAACATAATGCCATTAATCGCAAAATCCTGTCATTGCGTGGCCTTGCATTTGCCCATTCGGACAGCTCATAAAAGAGAGGTAAAAATCGAGGCTCTGGGTTTGTTCGTAGAATTTTTCATTCGCAAGCGGGAGTTCGGACCGGTAGTCGTGTGCGGAAACTCACCGGGCGGACATATCGCCTTAAGACCGGCTCTTAATGCTCCCGATCTCGTGAAGAGTATGCCCCTTTCCGGCTCATCGGGACTTTATGAGCATACCTTTGACTCATTACCTGTCGGACCCGGAGAAAGTTTTATCCGTAAGCAGACGGCCAGAGCTTTCTTCAATTTAAAAGTTTGACCTTCCCCTCCTTTGATGGGGGTTGAAAAGTTTGCAACGCCTTTCAAACTGGCAATCTTTTGATGGCAGGAGATACGACGGGGAAATATCGGAAGTGACGTTCCTTCGGGAAAAGGCCCGTTTTTCATTCGCTCTCGCCTAAAAATTCGGTTTCCCGGTAGCTTTTATACTCTTTTCTGTGCCTGTAATAAGTATGCAGAATATCATAACTTTTTTTACTGCCATACTCACCCAGAAATTCCGCATATAATCGTTTCACCTGGGGGTTGTCATGGCAGTCTCTGTATTTACAATGGCTGTCATCCGTATAAAGCCCGTTTATTCGAAGCCGCCTGACTTCATCATTAATGTTTCTCGGCTGTCCTCCTCCGCCGATACATCCGCCCGGGCAGGCCATGACTTCAATGAAATGGTAAGGGGGTTCTTCCCCCTTCTCCCTTGCGTTTCTTATTTTATTGATTACATATTCCACATTACCGAGGCCATGGGCTACGGCAACGTTTAAGGTGTAATCACCCACTTTAATTCGGGCCTCTTTAACTCCTTTTAATCCCCGGACATCATTCAATCCGATATTTCCAAGCGGTTTTCCGGTCAAAAAACTACTGATGGACCTCAACGCGGCTTCCATCACACCGCCGGTAACGCCGAATATGGTTCCGCCGCCGGAGTAATCTGCCAGCATATGGTCCGGTTCACTGTCGGGAAGCGAAGAAAAATCGATTCCCGTTTGTTTAATCATCCGTACCAGTTCCCTTGTGGTGATTGACACATTCACATCCTGATAGCCCGAAACAAACATTTCCCGGCTCCTGTGAATCTCAAATTTCTTTGCGATGCAGGGCATGATCGAAACCATGAAGATGCTTGAGGGAGGAATATTTAATTGTAAGGCGTAATATGTTTTCGCAAGGGCCGCCAGTATCTCATGAGGAGATTTGCAGGTGGAAAAATTGGGTATCATATCCGGATGGAATTTTTCCATAAAATCAACCCATGCAGGACAACAGCTCGATATTAAGGGCAATACCCCTCCCCCCTTTGTCAATCGTTTAACAAACTCGGTTGCCTCTTCAACGATCGTCACATCCGCCCCGAAATTGGTATCGAAAACCGCTTGAAAGCCCATTCTTCGTAACAGGGTATATAATTTTCCGGTCTTGAGTTCACCGCTTTCCATGCCGAAAGATTCGCCGATCGCCACCCGCACGGCCGGGGCGATTTGAACAACGCAGTGTTTGGAAGGATCATTCAACGCTCCCCAGACTTTGGCGGTGTCATCATATACATAAATCGCACCGACCGGGCAGTAAGCTGCGCATTGGCCGCAGCTTACGCAGGGAGATTCGACGAGTGTAAAATCCGCTGCGGGCGCAATCCGGGTATCCAGCCCCCTGCCTGCGAAAGATAAAGCCCATACGTTCTGCATTTCCTGACAGGCCTGAATGCATCTTCCGCATTTGATGCATTTTTGCGGTTCCAAAACAATTGTTTTTATGGAATCATCGATTTCAAGATTTTTTAATATCTTCCCGAACAATTCCTCCTTGATTCCGAATTCGGCCGCAAGAGACTGAAGTTCGCAGTTCTGGTTTCTTGCGCAGGTCAGGCAGGCATTGGGGTGATTGGACAGAATCAGTTCCAGAACCGTTTTTCTTACTTCGACAATTTCCGGGGTAAGAGTTATGATATCCATTCCTTCTGTAATTTCGGTGCAGCAGGAACGTATCATTTTGTCGGTTCCCTTCAGCTGTACCATACAAATTCCGCAAGCGGCGGTGGGAGGAAGATCCGGATGCTTGCATAAGGTTGGAATTTTTACATTTACTTTTTTCGCTGCATCAAGAACGGTTGTTCCTTCTTCCACTTCAACACGGATCCCGTTTATTCTTGCATGAATCATTGGTATAGCTCCTTGTGTTGCAATGGGCCGGTTTATTCCGGACGTTTCATCAATTCCCTGCATCTGCCCGCCCTGCATATTTTGTCTTCGATATGTTCCAGGTATTCGTCTTCGAAATTCCTCAGGCTGGAAAGCAAGGGATTCGGCGCGGTTTGCCCCAGCCCGCAGAGAGAGGCTTTTTGCATTGCGTGACAAATCCTTTTTAAATTGTCCAGATCTTCCCGTCTGCCGTTTCCGCCGGTGATTTTTTCCAGGATTTTCAAGGCCTGAGCGGTGCCGATCCGGCAGGGCGCGCATTTTCCACAGGACTCGTCAAAACAAAATTTCATAAAGAACTTCGCGACATCCACCGCGCAGTCATCCTCGTCCATAACGATCATCCCCCCCGAGCCCATGATGGAACCTAATTCCTGTAAGCTTTCATAGCTTATCGGGGTGTCGAGATGATCCTTTGAAATAATGCCGCCGGAAGGCCCCCCGGTCTGGACCGCTTTGAATTCTTTATTATTCGCGATTCCGCCGCCGATCTTATAGATAATTTCCCTGAGCGTCATTCCCATGGGAACTTCGGCAAGGCCGGAATTCATAATTTTTCCGGTCAAAGCAAACACCTTTGTGCCTCTTGATTGACCCGTGCCGATCCTTGAATAGTTTTCGCCTCCGTTTAAAATGATATACGGAACGTTGGCAAGGGTCTCAACATTGTTGATGGCGGTGGGTTTGCCCCACAATCCCTTGACCGAGGGATACGGCGGACGCGGCCTCGGATAACCTCTTCTGCCTTCAATCGAAGCAATAAGCGCCGTTTCTTCCCCGCACACAAACGCTCCCGCCCCCAGTCTCGTTTCCAGATCAAAGTTAAAATCGGATTGAAGAATATTTTTCCCCAGCAACCCGTATCGATAACACTGCGCGATCGCTTTGCGAATCCTTTCAACCGCAAGGGGGTACTCCGCGCGGATATAAAAATATCCGGTTGAACTTCCGATCGCGTATCCGGCAATCATCATCCCTTCAATTACGGAATGAGGATCGCCTTCAAGGACGCTTCGATCCATATAAGCGCCGGGATCGCCTTCATCGCCATTGCAGATGATGAACCTGCCATGATGATTATCATCCGAGGATTCACTTTCTCTTGTGCTTTTCCACTTCCGCCACGTTGGAAAACCGGCTCCGCCCCGGCCCCTCAGTCCGCTCTTTTTAATTTCCTCGATGGTTTTTTCCGGGCCTAACTCAAAGATCGATTTTTTTATCGCCTGATACCCCTGCTTTTCTAAATAATCTTCAATTCTTTCGGGATCGATGACCCCGCAGTTTCTGAGAACGATCTTTTTCTGCCCCGGGCTTTCCTCTACTAAAAACTCAGGCAAACTTTTGTTTTCAAGAAGAGACAGGGCTTTTTCCCTGTCGAGGCGGCCATAGAGAACCGACGGTTTCCCCCCGATTTTAACTTCAATAAGCGGTTCCGCATGACACATTCCCAGGCATCCGCATTTTTTTATTTCAATCGGGATATTTTTTTCCTTCACCTTATGAACGAAAGCGTCGTAAATTTTTTGCGCACCCGCTGAAATCCCGCATGTATTCATCCCGACTTTTATGTAGCCGGTTTCTGGAGAAGCAGGCGTTTTATAGGTATCCAGTAATTCTTTTGTCAGCTTTGGCATAAAGGTTTCCTTTCCCACTGGAGTTTCCCGCGTCGCAACGGACCAATGACAACGGACAACAATCAACTGAATTGCATCGGTCGTATTCAAAGGCAAACGACCGAGGATACGGCAAGCTCCACGGTATCCCTCTTCACTTTACCATTACGAATCCGTTTCCTTCTGCCGGTACTCGTCTAAAATCCCGAGGGATTTTTTCTTATCAAGTTTTCCATATATTTTCCCGTTTATGCTCATAACCGGTGCGAGCCCGCAGCAGCCGTAACATCTTACGATTTCCAGCGTGAACAGTCCGTCTTCGGTTGCCCTGCCTTCGGGAATATTCAGATTTTCTTTAATCGCATCCAGGTTATCAGGCGCGCCTTTTAAATAACATGCCGTACCCATGCAAACAGCAATCCGGTATTTCGCGGGCAACTCCAGCCGGAAATAATGATAGAATGTCAGAACCTCATAAATTCTCGCGAGAGGAACCTTCAGCTCCTTTGCAAGGACGAAGCATATTTCCTTGGGTACAAAACCGTAATAATCCTGCACGGCGTGCAAAATCATAACCAGACTGCCCTTTTTAGGCTTCCATTTATTTACATACGTGCTTAATTGGTCAGGCAAGGTTTCGTAAGAATTCATTGGTCGTTTTACCTCCGTTGTGCCATCGGTTCCGGGAGCATACGCTTCCAAATTCATGATCCGCCGGTTGCGGCGGTCTTATGCGGGGATTGCTTCAGCCGCTCTCCGGCATCGGCCGGTGATCGGAACCGGCAAAGGAATAGGAAGTTGTTTCTGAAGCACTAACAGGGTGTTGAAAAACAAGAATCAGGCCGTCAGGCAAGGCGCGCGGCGAAGCGACAAGCGCAGCATTCAAGCATATGTGAGCATTGGAGAGAGCCGTGCAACGCTGAATGGCGGCCTCAGGCGCAGTTTTTCAACACCCTGCTAAGCATCTGATTTCACCCTCCCTTTTTTCGGGGGGTCTTCTGATGTGCGTGGAGAGATTAAAAATCCGTAAGCACCGGGCTTTCAATAAGAACACCCGGCGTCCCGGTAACGAAAGCACCTGCAAATGACGGCTCATTTTGAATTGCCAAGACAGATCGCAGATTGTTACATTATATTGTGCATGAATATGGTCGGCAAGAGGATTCTGATTCTAATGAATCATTTTTTTCGCTCATTTCCGAGGAATAATAAATGAAGCACCGGATGTGCGGATCAGCATCTCGATCAAGCCAGGTCTGGCTCAGCGGTTGTCTTTTTTTATGCCACAAATCGCGCAAATCAGGTATTAAAAATTTTAACCCGATACTTTTTCGAAAGGTTCAACGATTCTACAGGAACATTTCTCAAAAAGTCGGGGCTAAATCAAAAGAGCAATCGGTATCAAGAGACCGAAAAGCTGTTTTCAATTCAGATTCCGGTATGTTTCCCAGTTCCATTTTGCTTTCCGAAAGAAAAAAAATGCGAGCGCCACGCATACGACGATTTTTAGGACATTCGTTACTTTAGCCATTTTCCGGTTGTATTCCAGCGATTCACGCTGTTTTTTTAGCGCCGGCGACTCTTTGAAAAACGAACCGGCGTTTTGTGGGTAAAACGATGGCGACCAATTCGAGCGGGATGAAGCTCCTCCCTTTCCGATCTGTGAAATAGATGAAACCAGGCCCAGGCAAAAAAACAGACTCAGAACGAAGTAAATGATGGCCATCCTTCGGATTTTATCCTTATCCAATATCGGCTCATCCGCGACAGGTCCAATTGGTGATATTTGAGCAGCCGATTTTCCGACAGGTTCAACGAGGGCACCTCGTGCCGGATCACAGGATCCGCCTGTTTCAGCCGTGGGTCGAACCGGCGCCGGAGGCGATTTCCGCTTAACGGCTTTTCCGCCGCCGCCTTCCGCGGGAACCAGGGCGGCCAGGGCCGTAGCCAGCGCATCGATATCCTTGCCCTTTTCGCTGGGCCGACTGCCTTTTAAAAATGCATGAGTCTCTTCGTCAATCATTATGCGTGAATTTTTCTCCAACAAAAACGTCAGAAACCGCCGAAAGGATGACAACAGATTGTTGCCCGTCACATCAGGGAAGCCGGAAAAGGCGATCTTTTCCACGTCCACGATGACCGGTCGCTTCTCTTTCCGTATGAAAACCAGCAATCGAAGCACCTGCTTTCCCCGGCCGGAATCATACGCGGCCGCCACCAGAGCGATATCCTCAAAAGAAACAAAGGTCCTGTCCCTGCGATTGATGTTGATGCCGCCTTCGGCCGCGGTTAAAAATGGGCTTTGCATCGGAGTCAAGGCGAGTTGTGTAGGGCCGATCACAGGGGATACGACCGTGAACGGGTCTGCCCCGGATGCCGGATTTTCGGGGTTCACGGCATGTTTGAATTCCTGGTCGGACTTCTGTACGCGGCATATCGCCCCGGCCTGAGTGAAGGCCATCGCAAAGAGCTCGGCCCGGTTTCGGGGTAGGTTTTTTTTCAGTAACCGCGCTTTCCCCTGGAAAAAGCTTTGAATACTGTCGGCAGGGCAGCCCAGCAACTGCAACTTTTCCTCGACCTGCTGTTGCGTGATTCCTTCCGCAATGCGGCCGGTAAAGATCACATGATAAGCATCCATTGGGTGACGCTCCTTCTGAACCAAAATTTAAAATACAGAGGCGAAACAGAGTACTTTTTCGCGGGTAAAAGCTGATTCAATAAGCCACTCTCTCGCGAAGGGGCCAGACAGCCGGGCATAGGCAAGTCCTCGATGATTCGATTTCAATATCCTGGGAGAAAGCGTTTTTCAGCGCCGCTATCATTTTTTTCGCCCTGAAAAAAGAACATTGGAGCAAGTAAAACACTCCGCGAAATAACCATATCGTTGAAAAGGTCAAGCCATCGGGCTTCCCTGCCTGATACATCCATTAAAGGTATCGATGCGGATCCATTGGAACTTGAGAAAAAATTTTACTATATCAAACCGATTGCCAGGCCCGAAGCTTAATTCACAGAGTTGAATCAGTAGGCCGACCTGCATTCAATTCCCAATCTCATACAATCATTTCGCATCGTGTTTTTGACCCTGTTGAAGTAATCGTCGGTATTCTTCTCGCTCCACCCATGTTTTTTGTAGATCCTGTCCGCATGGCGGTAATTCATGCGGTCGATAATGATGTAGTCGACTTTTCCCGCCAGTATTCCGACCAGGTTCTCGGCTTCGGGAAGGATCGGTGCAATCATCGCGTAAGTCCGGATGCCGTTTCGATGCAATGATTCAACAGTTTCCAGCCGTTCCATAATTGACGGCGCATTGGGTTCAAACACTTTTCTGATTTCGTCGTTCGAGGAGGTGATTGAAAGGCCGACTTCGATATTTTTTGATTTTCGGAATATATCCATATCGCGAAGGACCAGGGGGGATCGTGTCTGAATGACCACCGGCCAACTGTTCTGCACGAGAATGTCCAGGCATTCTCTGGTGAGTTTGTATTTCGCCTCCAAAGGCTGATACGGGTCACAAACTCCACTGATCCATACGGTCCCCTTCTTTTTCTTCCGAATTTCTTTCCTCAACAAATCGGGCGCATTGATTTTTACATCTACAAAATGCCCCCAGGATTCTTTATGCCCGGTAAATCGCTTCATAAATCTGGCATAACAATAAGAGCACCCATGTTGACATCCGACATACGGGTTAATGACATAGTCATAGACTTTTGATGGGGAAAGAATCGATTTGGAATGTATTTCTTTTATCTTCATTTCCGTATGTGAATTTAACGGTTGAATTGACTTACCGGGAAGATTTCATGAACCAGTTCATGGAGATTTTCAACAAAAAGCCGGAACCGGCAAATTGTCCGAAAATCGTCCGGAGTCTATCGGGCGAACCCGGGATGATTATAAAACAATATCCTCCGATGCCACGGCGATCTGGGTGAACATTCCTTTGGAGACCAGTTTTTCGATTCCATTGGAAACGGAAAAAACTTCCGATTCAGCGACTTTGATTTTTTTGCCGTTGTTTATCACTTTTGATCGGCAGATAATAAGGGGACCGGTAGCGGGTTTGAAATAGTTGATCTTAAATTCCACCGTCAGAATGCGGAATTTTTCCGATACGGTCGTAAAAGATGCGTAGCCGGAGGTATGGTCCGCCATTGTTGCGATCACTCCCGCATGGACGAACCCATCCTGCTGCCGGTGTTGATTAAGGACCTTCAGGCAGGTTTCAAATATGCAGTAATCTGCGCGGAGGACTTCAAAACCGCAGAAGGCGGGAAAACCCTGAACAAAATCTTTTTTTAAAAATTCAAACCAATGATTCGGCATAAATATTCTCTCTTTTCAAAAAGAGAAGATTGGTATGATTCCGTTTTTCATACACGATTCTTTGTGAACGAATCAAGATGGTCAAATTACCTCACCAAGAAGAGTTTCATGAACTTATCCATGGAAATCTTCAAGTAAAAAACGGAACCGGCGAATCGCTTGTCAGGAAATCCGATACTTGGCCGCGCACTTGATACAGCAGTCGCATAATAACGGTCTTCCCCAAATGCCCTTTGAAGCCATTTTTCGGTGTGTTTTTTTAAATGTTTCATTATGTAAAATTGTTACAAAGGCTCGACCCTCGGCCAGGAGAGGTTTAAAGCAATGAAACGCATTCAGATGCTTTAAAATATTAGCTGCGAGATTTTGCTGTTGCTTGAACCAAATAATTCTATCATACTCAAAAGTTGAGCGCTTCATTATTTTAGTTTTTTCTCAATTTCATACTTTATTCTCTTAATCTCACTGTCAATACCAGTGAGAAACTTCTTTCGAGTTTCCAAAAGATATTTTTTCTCCAACTCACTTTGCGCTTCCTTGAGAAAACCCATTCCTTTTTCAAGTTGGTTTTCCCTGAAATGCTCACGTGCTTTGCTGATAAGCGAAGAAATTTGCGCAACCCTTTCTTCTTTAATCTGGGTGATCATACTTTCCATTTCAATTGCTGTTTTTTTTAACACCTGATGAGTGTAGTCTACTTCCTCAAGCAATTCTTCCATAAGTTCAAGGGCTCGATTAGTTTTTTTGCTGGAGTAGACATTCTTTTTCTTGGCGAACTTGAGTGCCTGTTTGATTGCCTTACGAGCTTCATTGGCCCTCTTCCTTATAAATTTACCTTTTTCAAAATACAAAATGATATCTTCAAGGAGAAACTCATGAAGCTTGATTAAACCATACGGCAGACCATTTTTTTTGTATCGATAAAGCGAAAACATATTAAGAGCTCCTAACTTCCCGTTCGGAAGTTTCTTCGTGATAAAAGCTATCGATAGCTTTCAATCAGGGAATGAACAACCCTGCAACTTTTGATTTTTCTTTCAAACCACTCTGTAAAATTCCGCAAAAAATTGTCATTTATTAAATTGTTTACATTGAATAAAAAAGGAGTCCGTATCTTGAAAAGTAGATTCCTGATTGCTTTATCTCTATTTCTTTTTGTTCATTGATCCCGCTTATATTATGAAGCAGTAAGTAACTTGTAATAATTTGGCAAAAATCGTTCAGTTGGAATTCAATTTTTTTGTTTTTATATTACTTGGTTTATCATCAATATAGAACGCCTGTTTTTATATATTGTTTTCGTAAGCTTTTTACATTATTGATTATTTCCAATCCTGTCATAAAAATCTCTTCATTATGGCGGATCAATCCGGTTGCTTGATCCGCAACCCATGATTTGTTTTCATTCTCGACATTATTCAGCCTTTCTAAATAGAAGTAAAGAATCCGCACCCTCACCCTAAGGGTGCGGCTTTGAAAAATCCCCCCATAGGGGGGACAAGGCCCTGCCCCCAGAGGGGGCGGGCCGTGTAAGTTGTGCCGCGGTTCGATTCGTTATTCAACTATTTGAAGCTGTTCCAACTGCTGTTCCTTTTTCTCCTGATAGCGGACATACTTGCGTATCATGTCCGCATCCAATCCAATGGTGTCTACACAGTAGCCTTTGGCCCAAAAATGGTTGCCCCAATACGGTTTCTTTTTC
>JAHDSC010000067.1 GCA_018432925.1 Desulfobacterales bacterium
ATATCAGACTCCGGGATCCCCTCATCGCCGGAAAAAAGGATACGAGCACCATCCTTGGTTTCAAGAACCGGAAATTCGGAAAGATCGAGCGCGATATCTGTTCCGCCTTGGCCGGGGAAAAAGTAAACACCTTTATCGAAAAGTTTCGCGTCTAAAACCGAAGCAGCCGTTTTAAAAGCAGAATCCCCGGCGACGCTTTGATCAGAGGGAACAACCGGCCCTTCCGCGGGGAAAACCTCCGGAAGAGGCGGCGAGTCGCTTTCGATCGCCTCCTCCCTGATGTTGCCGGAACCATCAAATATTGACTCATACCATGATTGATTTTTAATAGAAGAGTCCGGAAGATAGATCATTTGTCCGGCATAAATACGATTTATATCAGTTACATCCGGATTATTGAGCTTAAACAGTTTGATGCCTTCATTGTATGATTTGGTGCCGTAAGAACCGAACTTTCGGGCAACCAGCTTGGATACGCAGTCTCCCTTTTGCACAACATAGCCGGGTGAATATTTTCTGAGGATATCCGATATTCTTGAAATAGTCACAAATGGAATAGTAATGATTCCAGAGGATTGTCCCGGTAGAGTCCCCGGTTTTAATTGCTTTAAGGGAATAAAAATGTGCTGGCCGGGTCGTATCGTGTTGATATCGTGAACATGAGGATTGATCCGTTTGAATATACTTAGAAATTTAGGAAAATCCTCATGCGCGATTTCTCCTTTCTGTCGGAAAAGCTTAAAAACCCAATCATTTTTCTGGACGATATAGGGATCACAGAGTATATCCATTCCACCGTCTTTTCGAACGATATAGCTTTTATACAGCAGAGCACTATCGGCGGGAAAAGGGAAAAACAGCCCCGAAAAAAGGATAGATATACCCGTTACGGCGGCAAAAAACCAATTGTTTATCTTCATGGCTTCCGCACCTTTTTCAGATCCAAAACCTCGGCTATCTCTTTTGAAATGCGTTTTACAAATTCTCTAAAATCATCACCTTTTAGCGGTTTTCCGGGAGCCGGTACTTTTTCAAGTCCTTTTGGGTGCAGAAAAACAGGAGAGTTGATCAATTCCGGAACAGGGACGATCTCAAACTCAGGCGGGAATCGGTTTTCAAAATACATTTCTTGGAAGCCGGAAAATTTGAGTGCATGAGCCGTTGAATCCAGAATGGCGATATCTTTTTTTTCAATAATCCCCTGGTTTCGTGCCGTTATCAAACCTGCCAGGCATTCCCCTCCGTGCGTACAGGCGATATGACCATTCCGGTTTGCCAATAGACCCCAATTCATAATTTCTTGTTCCTTGACATCGACAAAGAACACCTTACGGCCTCCAGCGGCTTTGTTGTATCGGTCCACCAGATGGATTACCCTGGGCATTGAAACCGGATTGCCGATCATAGCGGCTTGGGCCACACTGGATCTGACCGTAACTGGTATAAATTTTCGTTTTTTAGGGTCTGGTTCCAAATAATAACGAAAAACAGGGTTCGCATGTTCGGATTGCACTCCCAGAATTTTTGGAAGTGTATGGATGATGCCGGTTTCATAAAATTTCAAGAATCCACTGATAACAGCCGAAATGTTTCCCGCGTTTCCGATTGGCAAAACAACGGCCTTATTCTCCATGTCATATTCAAAATCTTGGGCGATTTCATAAGAAAAGGATTCCTGTCCCAGAATCCGCCATGCATTTTTAGAGTTTAACAGGGCAACATTATATTGTTCCGCCAACGTCTCGACAACTTTCATACAGTCGTCAAACACGCCAGGAATTTCAAACACCAAAGCGCCGCTGCCTAAAGGTTGAGATAGTTGTTGGGGTGTGACTTTTTTATGCGGAAGGAGAACGGCCGACTGAATATGGGGTTTCAGGTAAGAGGCGTATAACGCCGCGGATGCAGAGGTATCACCGGTGGAAGCGCATATAGCCAATACATCGGAAACGTAACCTTGATGAATCAGAAAGTTAATATAGCTCAGGGCGCTTGCCATTCCCCGGTCTTTAAACGAAGCGCTTGGATTCTGGCCATCGTTTTTAAAATAGAAACGAATTCCCGCCTCTTGCTGCAAAAAGGAATTCGCTTCAATGATCGGCGTATGTCCTTCACCCAGATAGACCGCCGCTTCTAGGGGTATCATCGGGCCAATAAATTCATGATAAAGATAAATGCCCTTTAAAGATGGGACTTTTAGCATCCTGCGATAATCGAAAATCCGGCGCCACAATTCTCCTGGCACCTTTTTCAGGCGATCAAATTGCAGGTCGTGGATAAGTAGTACCTGTCCGCAATGCGGGCAGGTATAGAGCAACTGATCAATATCGTATTCTCGAGCGCATCCCAGGCAACGATAGACCAGTCGGCCTTCCAGCTTGGGGATCAGGTAGGGCTGAATTTCCCTTGGAAAATCATTAAGCTTCACCTTTTTATTCTCTCCATCCCTGCCATATAGGGCCGCAACACTTCCGGTAGAACTACGGACCCATCCGCCTGCTGGTAATTTTCTATGATGGCGGCCACGGTCCGGCCCACGGCAAGACCGGATCCATTGAGAGTGTGCACGAATTCCGCCCCTTTCTTTCCCTGCCTTTTAAACCGGATGTTTCCTCGCCTGGCTTGGAAAGTCTCGAAATTGCTGCATGATGAAATCTCTCGATAAACACCCTGGCTGGGCATCCAAACTTCAATATCATAGGTTTTTGCCGCAGAAAAGCCTAAGTCTCCGGTGCACAAAACAACCACTTGATAAGCCAGGCCTAAGCGCTGTAAGATTGTTTCCGCATCGTTCAGAAGTTTTTCCAGCTCTTCATACGAGGTCTCGGGCGTTGTGAATTTGACCAACTCCACCTTGTTGAATTGATGCTGTCTGATTAATCCTCTTGTATCTTTTCCATAGGATCCCGCTTCTGAACGGAAACACGGCGTATATGCAGTATAACAGACAGGGAGCATGCCTTCATCGAGAATTTCACCCTGATGAATATTGGTAACCGGAACCTCAGCCGTAGGAACCATGAAATAGTCCCATCCTTCCAATTTGAAAAGGTCTTCCCTGAATTTCGGCAGTTGGCCGGTACTGGTCATGCTTTCTTTATTTACGATGAAAGGGGGAAGGGTTTCTCGATAACCGTGTTCAGCTGTGTGCGTATCAAGCATGAAGTTGATCAGAGCCCTTTCCAACCTTGCGCCGGCTCCGAAATAGAGTGGAAATCTTGCTCCGGTAATTTTAGAAGCTCTTTCAAAATCGAAGATTCCCAGGTCTTCCCCCAAAGTCCAGTGTGGCTTGGGGGCGAATTCAAACTCTGGACAATCGCCAAACCGCCTTACAAGAGAATTAAAAGAACTATCCTTTCCTAACGGTACGGTGGGGTGTGGTATATTCGGTAAACCCAAAACAATCGTATTGATGTCTTCTTCAATCTGAGAAAGAGACCTTTCCAGTTGCTTGATTCTTGTAGAAACTTCACGCATTTCAACCACTATGCTTGATGCGTCTTCACCCTTCTGTCTCAAGCTTGCAATTTGATCTGAAACCACGTTGCGGCGATGCCTCAACTCTTCGGCTTCAACAAGAATCAGCCTGTGCTCGGCATCGAAGTTCTTGAAAGATTCAAGGTTAATTGATTCACCCCGTGTTGAAAGCGCTTTTTCCACCTCGGACAGGTTTTGTCTGATTAATTTGATATCCAGCATTATGGTACCTGATATTATTAAAAAAATTTTTCGATTGGTATCGAATAGGCCACAGAAGCCTGAGAATTTTATATGATTGCGGTGAAATATATACAATTATTAAGAGACCCGATTCGGGCCATCCAACAATTCTTGGCTTTTTGGGGGCGCAAACCTTTGGTGTTTCATAAGCGGCATCGTTGGAAAAATAAAAAAAACATAACACCAGGTGGATTTTTAGTCAATGATTATTGCAAGTTGACTTTGTTCGACTAATGTGCATATAAGAAATATCATGATCTTATTTGCTCTGGAGAACGTTTATGGAGGAAATTCAAGAAAAAAAGAGTGAGATACGAAGGGATATCGAAAAGATACTGGCTGAATTTTCTGAAGCCGAACTTGTCGAGAAGACCAAAAAGCTGGAAACCAGACTTTTTGAGTTTGCCAATTTTCTTGAAGCAAAAATTGTTTTGCTTTATATGAATGGCCCTAACGAGGTCGATACTCAAAATATTTTAAAAAAATGTCTTGAGTTCAACAAAATAGTTGTCCTTCCGGCCTTTGATCCTGAAAAGTATAGAATTAAATTGAGGAAGGTTGATAATGATGCGGACTTAAAGCAGGGGCTGAAAGGGATTCTCGAACCAGACCCCGATCATTGTAAAATTGTGCCGATTCAAAGTATTGATATCGCAATTATGCCTGGAATTGCTTTTGACGAGAAAGGCGGGCGGTTAGGGTCTGGTGAAGGATATTACGACAGGCTTGTCCCCAAGTTATCGATTACAACCAGAAAAGTAGCGCTTGCCTTTGAGTGCCAAATCATTCAGCAGGTACCTATGGAATCCCATGATAAGCATGTGGACATTATCATTACCGAAGAGCGGACCATTTACAAAATATAACAAATGTTCCTTTTAAAGCCCTCCGCTCTAAAGAAAGAATTCGATTGCCTTCCGTATCAGGTCCCGCCTTAAGAGAATATTTTTAAACCCCGAACCGTCATTTTGGCCTGTCCGATCAGTGACACCGGTATCGAAATCAAGATCCTTTCCATTTGAGAATCTGCTTCTTTGCAGATAGAGGCGCTTACGGAGCGGCAGAAAATTTCAAGTAGAAATATCCTATGCTTATGGCAGATTAAATGCTATATTCTTGACCTAAGTTTCTCTATTTGATAGCAGCAAAATCATCAGCCATGAATAAAGATTCAATCAAATTTGAACGCCTGCGTGAGGACATGGTTAGAAATCAGATTGAAGCACGCGGCATAACGGATCCGAAAGTAGTAGCTGCCATACGTCGGGTTCCGAGGCATCTGTTTGTAAGCGAGGCTTTACGAGATCAGGCTTACGGTGATTTTCCACTTCCTATCGGAGAGCAACAGACCATCTCACAGCCATATATTGTTGCGGAAATGACGCAAGCACTTGAACTCGGAAATGAAGACCGTGTGCTTGAAATTGGAACCGGATCCGGTTATCAGGCGGCTATTCTTGCCGAAATTGTATATCGAGTTTATACAATTGAAAGAATATATTCTTTATACATCAGCGCTCGCAGGCGTTTTGACAACCTTCGCTACCATAATATCGTAACAAAATATTCCGATGGTACTTCCGGGTGGGATGAAGAAAGTCCTTTTGATGCGATTATTGTTACGGCAGGCGCCCCGGAAATACCTGAAAAACTGATCGGCCAGCTTGCCATCGGAGGTCGAATGATTATACCGGTCGGCACTCAATCTTCACAAGAGTTGATTAAATTATATCGGTCCATCGATGGTATTCGCAAAACGAGCCTTGGTGGATGCAGATTTGTCAAGCTTGTTGGAGAACATGGGTGGAGGAAAAAAATATAGATGTTGCGCCGCCTATATGATTGGGTGCTCCATTGGTCGGAAACTCCTTACGGAATATGGGCGTTGTTTCTTCTTGCCTTTTGTGAATCTTCATTTTTTCCAATACCCCCTGACATCCTTCTCATTGCACTGGCCGTTGCCATCCCCGGAAAATCTTTCAAGTATGCACTTATTTGTTCTCTCGGCTCTGTTTTAGGCGGATGTCTGGGGTTTCTGATCGGATGGCAGTTTATGACGAGCGTCGGAGACAAGATCATTCATTTTTACAATCTTGCCCCGAAATTTGATTACATCAAAGAACTTTACACAAATTACGATGCTTGGGCAATTGGAATTGCCGGATTCACCCCAATTCCTTACAAAGTCTTTACAATCTCTGCTGGGGCGTTTAATATCAACTTCTCTGTATTTTTCGTTGCATCCTTGGTCTCCCGGTCAGCCCGTTTTTTCCTGATAGGCGGATTAATATATGCATTCGGGCCCAAGATTCATGTTTTCATTGACAAATATTTCAATGTTCTGGTGGTTGCCTTTACACTTCTTCTCATCGCCGGTTTTGTATTTATCAAGTATATTTTCTAAGACGATTTGTAAGCTTTAAAGCTCAGTAAAGCCTCCATGCCGGCTTCGGCTTTTTCCTCTATATGCCCAGGTAAATTGCAATCAGGCCTTTGAAAAGCATTACGAATGATGTTTCATGAGTCTTCGAGTTTTAAACCTCAAGAATCCTCGGCTTTTAGGATGATGCTTTTTATCGGAGTTTCTTGTAACTTTTCAAGTCCTCGAATGACATGACCAAAGTTTATCAATAAACCGGGTCGTCCTGAGGCTTTTGAATATTTTACAAGCCGATTTCCCTCCAACAAAAATTTCCGCACCTAATGGGGCCTATCTATCAAAATCACTACAAATAAATATACCAATGAGTACGAAAGATACACGGCATTGATTTTACTTAATCTCATTACATTCAGAAATCCTGAATTGTTTTTTTTGTTGAGTGGGTTTTGTACTCTTTAGTAGTTACGAAAAGGTCCGCGCAATACTCGAGATGAAAGTTTGGGCAATAAGATCATTCAAAAAACGCGGACTCATTGAATTCCCTGGTTAATTTTCTCTTTTTTTAAAAATTTCAAAAATGCCTTGCATAAAGGTGATGGCGTTCGGTCTCTGTGCAAAGTCAAATAAAATCTTCGCCTAAGGTTTACACCTGAAATCTCAAGAGCTCTTAGGCTTCCTGACCGAAGTTCTTCAGACACTGCAAGCGCGGATAAAATTGAAACACCCACTTTGTTTTTTATCCCCTGAATGACCGCCTCCGTACTCCCCATTTCAGCTACAATTCTTAATTCCTCAATTCGGTGATTTTTTGCGCCAAGGCTGTTTTGAATTGATTTCAGGGTTCCTGAACCTTCTTCGCGTGTAATAAAAGGCTCCTTAAGCAACATGTCCAGATCTAAACTTTTTTCCCCAGCCCATTGGTGATCCTTAGGTACAATAAGCCGCATCTCATCTTCAATGAATTTTTCCTGAAGGATTCTCTTCTCCTCTGTTTTATAACCGACAATGCTGAGTTCTAAAACTCCAGAAAGCGTATCTTTTATTATTTTATCCGTATCCCCCACGTGAACGGATATGGTGACCTCCGGATAATTTTTTGTAAAAGCGCCAACAATTCGTGGGAGTATGTATGCACTTGGAATCGTACTTCCACCGATTACAAGGCGGCCACTGATTTTTCCATGGAATTCGGCTAAAGCGCTTTCTGTTTCGTCACGCAATGCGATAAGCCTGCGGGCATATTCATAAAGCAGCTCCCCAGCTTTCGTCGGAACCGCTTCTCTGGAAAAACGATCAATCAACCGGCAGTTAAAATGATCTTCTAAGTCCTTAATATGGCTACTGATAGTTGGCTGAGACAGATTGATATGTTTTCCAGCCTTGGAAAAACTTTTCAGTTCAACAACCTTACAAAAAATGTGCAAATGCCACAGGTCCATTTTTTAAGACTTTCTATCCGGTTAACAGAAACTAACTCTAAAAAGACCTCGCCAAAAGTCTTCACCCTGTAAAAACCGATAACAAACTTAAAAAAATGCTATAAGAATCAATCAAGTGATAAAGCCAAATTTTTCCTTTATCCTCCGATTAACCACGGGAGGAACCATGTCGCTGATGTCACCTCCAAAACGCGCTGCTTCCTTAATTATGGATGAACTGGTAAAGATCCATTTAAGGTCGGTCATGAGGAAAACAGTCTGAATTTCGCGATTCAATCGTCGATTCATCAATGCCATTTCAAATTCATATTCAAAATCAGACAAAGCTCGTATCCCGCGTAGTATCGCATGCGCTTTCCGCAGGAGAGCATAATCTACAAGAAGCCCCTGAAAGGTGTCTATCTCTGTATTTCCACTTTCTTTCAAGCTTTCTCTTAGCATCTCCATTCGTTCTTTGACACTAAAAAACGATTTTTTGGAAGGATTATGAAGTATTGCAACAATGATTTTATCAAAGAGCTTAAGTCCTCTTTTAACAATATCTATATGGCCGTTTGTAACCGGGTCGAACGAACCGGGATAAATGGCGACTTTTTGCATGAATCAATTATTCCTCTCAACCGGTAAGGCATTGCAGTGATTGAATGATGATTGATAATCTAAAAATGAGACGAAGGTTTTTCCATATCGTCTCTGATCTGCGATTGTGAATTCCTGAAGATCATTTGGAATTGGTTCCAAGAGGGAATGTTCAACAATAATCAAGGCTCCTTTTTCCAAGCAATTGTTGCGGTAAAGATTAAACAAAACCGGCCTTATTAAATTTTCATTGTAAGGGGGATCCATGAAAACCAGATTAAAGGCCGGGTGAATAGATTGAATGCATTTTAAATTTCTAATTGCATCCCATTTGATGATTCTTGCCCGGTCCTCGAGTCCGCAATTACTGATATTCCGGTTGATCACAGAAATCGCCTCGGTGTGTTTGTCTATAAAGGTTGAAAAAACGGCCTTTCTGCTAAGTGCCTCGATTCCAAGCGCCCCGGTTCCGGCAAAAAGATCCAGCACAATTCTCCCCTTCACGTGGAAGGTCAGTATGTTAAATATCGACTCTCTTAATCGATCTGCTGTTGGCCTTATGATTTTACCAGGAATTGTGTAAAGACGTTTTCCTCTTAAATCTCCCCCGATAACTCTCAATCTCATTTCTCTAAACGCTTTTAGGAGGTAAAACCGCTCCATTAAATTGTTGTACGTTCCTTAAAAATATGAACGATTATCCATCCACGATTGCAAAATGATCGCCTTGCATTCCAACTGTTTTAAACCCAGATCAAAGCCGCATAGAGGTTTGCCAGTCAACGGACTTTCTGTATGTTCAGCAGCGAAAATCAAATTTTGGTAAAAAGGACCTTTATGAAAGAAAACCACCCAAATCGACAGCTGTAAACCTGTGATCGAGATTTCCGACTCCTGTACATGAAATTTTATACATCCAGACTCTTGAGCCTTTTTTGTAAATAACTTGGTTTAACCCCGAGTGTCTCAGCAGTCTTAGCGATATTACTTTGATTCTGTAAAAGCTTTTTTTTGATAAATAGCTTTTCAAAAGCCTCTTTCGCGTCCTTTAATTGTTCGATCAAAAAAAGCTGCTCTTGAAATAATTTTTTCCCCTTGGCTGCTATGGGATTATACGGCGCAGGAATATCCGAATCGTCAATCGTATCTTTTCCTACCATTATGTCCAGCCGTTCCACAAGATTTTTCAATTCTCTGACATTCCCAGGCCACGAATAACGGCGCAACAGGTCTAATGCACTTCCGGTCATCTTTTTTTTTCTACTTCTGTTCTTTTTTATACATTCATCAAAAAATATATCAACCAAAAGCGGTATGTCTTCCGAACGATTTCTTAGAGGAGGGACTTCAATGGGTATCACGTTAAGCCGATAGTAAAAATCCTCTCTGAAATTTCCTGCTTTTATTTCTTTTTCCAGATTTTTATTGCTGGATGCAATGATCCTTGCATTTAAACTCAATATCCTGCTTCCACCCACCCGATGGAATCGTTGCTCTTGAAGAACCCGAAGAATCTTTCCCTGGGTCTTCAAGCTCATGTCTCCCACCTCATCTAAGAAAAGGGTTCCTTTGCCGGCCAACTCGAACTTGCCTATTTTTTTCATGGGAGAACCTGGAAAAACTCCTTTTTCGTGGCCGAAAAGCTCGCTTTCGATTGAATCCTCCGGAATTGCCCCGCAATTAACATCAACAAGCGGATGATCGACACGAGGGCTTAATTGGTGTATGGTGCGGGCTACCATTTCCTTTCCCGTACCGTTTTCACCGGTTATCAGAATCCAGGCGTCCGTCGGCGCTGTGATTTCTATTTGTTTTTTCAGAGCTTGTGTAATTGGACTGTTTCCATTTATTGAATGCTTTTCTATTGTTTTTTTTCGCAGAAATCTGTTTTCTTCTTCAAGTCTTCTAAAATTTAACGCATTGTTGATCGTCACAATAACCTTATCAATGGAAAGCGGTTTTTCGATAAAGTCAAAGGCACCCAACTTCGTGGCTTTTACTGCGGTTTCAATCGTTCCATGACCGGTTATCATTATAACCTGAACATAGGGATTGTTCTTGTTGATCTCTTTTAATGTCTCAATGCCATCAATACCTGGCATCCATATATCCAGCAGTACCAAATCCGGAGACTCTGCATCAACGATCTTTAATGCCTCATATCCATTTGTTGCTGTCGTAACTTCAAAACCTTCATCAGACAGCAAACCGCTTAAAGATTGAAGGATCGTAGACTCATCGTCAACAATTAAAATAGATGGGAACATGGATTGTCCTCTCGTTTATTATATCTTTGCAAAGTAATGCATTTTTTCCTTGTACTTTATCCTGTCGAAGGCTGAGGTTGCTAAATTTCTCATATGCCGTTCTTTAAATTTTTTCCGCGACCATCAAAGAGGCAGTTCTATAACAAACTTGGCTCCCTGTGGCTGGTTGTCCTGAACGCGTATCATGCCGTTATGGTCCGCAATTATTGAATTCACTATTGTCAAGCCCAAACCCATACCTGACTTTTTTTTCGAAAAATAGGGTTCAAAAAGGCGCGTTTTATCCTCATCCGTTATACCCGGTCCATCATCTGCAACCTCAATTCGTACCCTATTTAATATAGAATCATGGCTTAAAGTGATGAAAATATTCCCCTGCTCTCTAAGTTCCACAATAGCATTATCGATCAGATTCGTCATTGCCTGCTTAATTTGCTGCCGATCGAGGTTCATAGGCGGAATTTTCTCTGATATGTTGAGATGAAAATTAATGTTTGGATTACTTTCTCTATAAATCGCAGCAGCTTCCTGTATGATCGATTGCAATTCGCATGGTTTTGGATTTGTTGAGGGAAACCTTGCGTAAGAAGAAAATTCACTAACAAGATTTTTTATCAGATCGACTTGGTCAATTATCATCTGGGTACATTCTGAAAAAACCGGATCATTAATCCGTTCCGAATATTTTCGTTTGAGTCGTTGCGCAGAAAGAGTTATGGGTGTTAGAGGGTTTTTTACCTCGTGGGCGATTCTTCGCGCCACTTCCCGCCAGGCTGCGATCCGTTGAGCTTTTTCCAGTTCTGTGAGATCGTCCAGCACGATTATAATCCCCATATGATGACCGGCATCGTTCTTAAGCAGGTTGACATGCACCATAAAGCTTCTATGCCGCCCTTCGATTGTCATTTTAAATGGAAATTCGGCGCTTCCATTTCGTGAGAATGAAAGATTTTCCATTACTTCCTTGGCAAGGTCAAGATGCGGACCTTTTAAGATTTTCTTATAACTCTTATCCAGAATATCTTCTGCGCGCAGATTCAACATTCTTTCAGCCGCTTTATTGACCGTGGTGATGAAACCTCCTGCATCAAATGTTAATACACCCGTAGATACATTTCTCAAAACGATTTCCATATACTGGCGTTTTGCTTCAATTTCCAAATTTTGATCGCGGAGCATACTTGCGGAAAGCTCTAATTGTTCTCTGACCATTCGCAAGTCCTTTGTCATTTTGTTGAAAGAATCAACGAGGCTCCCGATTTCATCATCAGCCACCCGACCGATGCTGAAACCCAGATCACCTTCAGCAACTTTCCGGGTTCCCTCAGCCAGTTCCATGATTGGAATGGTGATTGTTTTTGCCAAGTGAAAGCCCAACCATACGGCGCAAAAGACCACAAGCAACGCTACAATTGATAGCGTGATGTAATAGGTGGTCTGGGTAGGCTTTTTCATTAACTGCATCTGCTGGTATTCTTCAAATCCCCTTGAAATGGATGCCATGTATTCGGAAAGATCCTGGGGGATTAGGTTCGTCAATACGATAAACGCCTCCGTGTCCGTCCGTTTCGCACCAAAGGGCACGCTTCCGATTGTCCTTATAAGTTCGCCCTCCGCAATACTTTCAATGATTGTTCGAACGCCGGTTGTTTTTTTTTCTTTTTGGAGCTTATCGGTAGAAACAACCCCGGAAGCTTTATCTAAAGATTTTGTCGCAAAAGAAGAGACGATACGATTTGCATTCGCGGTGTACACTTCAACCCCATGCAGATTAAAGGATCGTTGTACAATCCGGATGTACCGGGAAAGGTCGTTTCTTTTCGGGGGATCAAGTAACTTTTTTGTTTTTATTTGGTAGGCAATTCTTTCTAGAAAAAAACGATTATTTTCTTCTGCATATTGATAGACGCTCCTTCCAACGTTTAATGAATTTTCAAGTGCCTGTTCCACAGGAGCATTAAACCAAAATTCGATGCTGGTTGTAATGAAATTGATGGAGAAGAAAAATAAAATCGCTGTCGGTAACAGGGTTAACGCGAGAAAAGCAATGACTAGTTTTGAACGGAGCTTAGCCCCCATTACTTTGCGCTTCCTGTCATAAAGAAGTTTTACCAGGTTTCTGATGACAAGAAATATTAGCAAAATAAGAAACAGCAAATTGATGTTAATCAAAAGGAACATCAAGATGGTGTTTGAAATTGGGAGATCCGCTCCGAAGTGGAGGATCCGACTTTCAGCATAAGTCAGAACGGCGACTACAAAAACGATTGAAACGATAAGAAAGACTTCACGTTTCCGTTTTCGACGTTCATTTTCGGAGATAAAAGGCTTTGGGCTTTTGACTCTGTTATTTCTCATGATAAGCGAGAGGAGGTATTATACAATCGGTACTTTTAATAAATAAAATCTATCGTATACCAACTGGTTTCAAAGTCCCACAGAGAAACGAAAAACAAGACATAATGCAGATAAAAAGGGAGGGTTAATTTGCTCAGCTTTGCCTTGGCTCTGATTTGGTACTGTTTGCCTTTTTCTAACTTATCCAAGGAAACAAGCTTTAAGCCATCGATTTCACTCATCAATTTTTGGGCTTTTTTAAAAGATTGAGTAGCCATCGGTTCAACCTTTTCCCAAGATCGTTCGATCATAAATTCTTTCTTAAGATTGTTGTATCTTATCGTATGGGTTACCTTTAAAGTCGATAGCTTCTTATCGAGCCAAAAATTACGAACCTGGTGGAGGTTGATAAAAAATGAAAAGGTTGCAGGCAATCCGCTTAAAATTGCTTCCTTCATTTTTTCTTTAAAAGCCCCCTCAACATTTAAATAAACCAGAAGATCGTCCCGTGTATTGGTCACAACGATATCTTTTAGCCTAGCATCTTTGGCAAAAGCGTAATTTTGCACGAACAAAGCTATGCAAACAAAAAGGAGAGCAACTTTCAGTTTCAGGATAATAGTCATATCATCAATATGTTAACGCCGATATTCCAAGAATCGATATTATGCAAACTGCATGGTACACGTCATGAATTTATCGTTTTTCACCACCATGACGTGCGTAATGCAGCAGAGGCATTGAAAACGGCGCAAGTGAAAGGTGAAATTTTCGGATGATATTATAATTGCGATTAAGGGCACAAACTTTCGAAACTGTTTTTTCTCGAATCGAGTTAAATTTCCAAAATAAGTGCTGCAATCCCAAAATTTCCCGCAATATTCAGACGAAACGGTTGGTGGCCTTTAAAGGCTCGTCAGATCAAAAAGAAAGACTCGTAAAGAAATTCCAGAATTTCAAATCCAATTTTATAGCGGATGCCTTACAAAATAACAAGCGATTTTGATTCGAAACGGTTGATGGGCTTCATCTCATTGATTGGACGGGTTTCCCATAAATTTCGTTGAGCAAAGAATTCCTTTAGAAAGGCATGGTGAAAAGAATGGCCGGATTTGATTGCAACTATATGGCCTAAAATCGGCATACCAAGAAGTGAAAAATCCCCGATGCAGTCCAGAATCTTGTGCCGTACAAACTCATCTTGATATCGTAAACCGTC
The DNA here is from genome assembly GCA_018432925.1 of Desulfobacterales bacterium. Classification (GTDB taxonomy): domain Bacteria; phylum Desulfobacterota; class Desulfobacteria; order Desulfobacterales; family JAHDSC01; genus JAHDSC01. The sequence continues at coordinate 13,945 of JAHDSC010000067.1, forward strand.
CTTGTTTAGGATGGCCTGTTTATCAATTACAACGGCATTTTCAAGAGAACCTCCTCGTGCGAAACCGTATTTTTTCATATATTCGATTTCATGCAAAAAGCCAAAAGTCCTGGCACGGCATATTTCATCCTCAAATGCTTTTTCACTCAAATCCAAGGAATAGGATTGCTTATTAATCATCGGGTGGTCAAACTCAATGGTGCATGTTATTTTTGAGGTTGAGCAAGGGTAGAGGGCAACAGATTTGTTCCCTTCTTTCAACTCAATCGGTTCTTTTATCACAAAAAAATATCTCAGGCCTTTCTGTTCCTTAATACCTGCTGCTTTTATCAGCGCGGTAAACGGATAAGCACTGCCATCCATGATGGGTACTTCATAGGAATCCATTTCAATCAAGACGTTATCAATGGAAAGACCGGCAAAACATGCCATAATGTGCTCGATTGTTGATACAATAAAACCTTCATTGCCGATTACGGTTGCGAGGCTGGTATCCACCACCAAATTGAAATGGGCGGATACAGATGGGCGGTCCGGCAAATCCATCCTTCTAAACTTTATTCCATGATTGACCGGTGCCGGTTTAATCGCCAACCGAACCTTTTTACCCGAATGAAGGCCAATGCCTGAACATCGGACGGTACTCGCAACGGTTCTCTGTCGAAAATGCATGCTCATTTTTTCATCTCAGAAAAATTATCTAAAAATTGGTCGCGCGCAATTAAAAATCGCGAAAATTTTATTTAATGAATCAAGAAAAACATCAATAAGGCTTTTCGCAATAAATCGCAAACTCTTTGCCTCGAAATCAAGACCCAATCTTAAATAAATTACCATAACTTATATATTTTATTCAACAATGCTTTTGCAACAAAATCTTAATAAAAGTTTAGCATCGTCGGAACCCAAGCGAACCGGTATAAGCATAACCTTTTGTTATAATGCAGAAAACTATGATCCTCTGTTTGTGCTTTTGGATTATGAAAAGGATATTTTTCCAAAAAATTGTAAATCTCAGCATAGCGGCACCGAAAGCGAAGTTTTCTTTCCACTGCCTTTGCCGTAATCGGATTGATCGGCTCTGCTCTCCCGCCGCTTTCTTTGTGAAAAACATTGCTCATTGAATCGGGGGTTTTAAAAATCAAGAAAACATTCTTTTATGTTGTCCAAGTTGCCGAGCTACCAACGTATCCGGTGATTTCATGGAATATCAATTTGTGAAATCGCATCTTCCATCTTTTGCATTTAATCTTTTTGTCCGGTGACCGATATATGCCACAGGAGCGTATGTCAACAGATTGACCGATAGAAGAGAGGGAATTTGTTAGCGAAGGTTTTAAGCAGTTCGGTTATCGGAATAGATGCATATCTGGTTGAGGTCGAAGTTGATATTGCCAGGGGGCTTCCAACTTTTACAACCGTCGGCCTTCCAGAAGCCTCCGTAAAGGAAAGCAAGGAGCGGGTTAAAGCCGCAATCAACAATTCGGGTTATAGCTTTCCCGATGACAGGATCACCGTAAACTTAGCTCCCGCCAATATAAAAAAGGAAGGAACCGGTTTTGATCTTCCAATTGCACTGGGAATACTGACCGCGACACAAATTGTTCCTCAGGAAATCATTTCAAAATTCCTCATAATGGGCGAACTCTCTCTGGATGGGCGTGTTAAACCGGTTAACGGATCGTTGCCTATGGCACTGGCAGCGAAAAATGCAGCTTATGAAGGAATCATTATACCCCATGACAATCGAAGAGAAGCATCGGTTGTAAACGGTATTGCAGTCTATCCGGTTGAAACGCTATCACAGGTTGTAAGCTTTTTCAGGGGATATGCCCGAATAAACCCAGAAAAGATTGACGTTTCCGGTCTTTTTGAAAAAAATAATCACTATGAGGATGATTTTTGTGAAGTTTTTGGTCAAGAGCATGTCAAACGGGCGATTGAAGTCGCCGCCGCCGGAGGTCATAACCTGATCATGGTCGGCCCGCCGGGTTCCGGTAAAACCATGTTGTCGAAACGCCTACCGAGTATCCTTCCACCGATGACCTTTGACGAATCGATTGAAACTACAAAAATATACAGCGTAGTCGGAATGCTGAACAAAGACCAAGCATTAATTACCAAAAGACCTTTTCGATCTCCACATCACACCATCTCCGATGCCGGTCTGATCGGTGGGGGGCATATTCCCAGGCCCGGCGAAGTCAGCCTCGCTCACAATGGTGTCCTTTTTCTCGATGAACTTTCTGAATTTAAAAAGCATGTATTGGAAGTGCTTCGCCAACCCTTGGAGGATCTGAAAGTGACCATTTCGCGGGCTTCGTCTAGCATCACATATCCCTCGAGTTTTATGCTGGTTGCAGCGATGAATCCATGCCCATGTGGTTATTACTCGGACCCTAAGCACGAATGTAAATGCACTTATAATCAAATCCACCGTTTCAGGTCTAAAATTTCCGGTCCGCTTATGGACCGTATCGACATTCATGTTGAGGTCCCGGCTGTACAATACAAGGACCTAATGGGAGAATCTTTCGCAGAGTCGTCGGAAACTATTCGCCAACGCGTTTCCAACGCCCGTTCTATACAATCCGAAAGATTTTTAAAGGCAAAAATTTTTTGCAACTCCCAGATGAGCAGTCGAAACGTTAAAAAATTTTGTCAAATTGATGGAGCATCCTGCAGCCTTCTGGAATCCGCTATTGACAAACTTGGGTTTTCAGCCCGGGCCTATAACCGAATTCTTAAGATCGCTCGAACCATCGCTGACCTTGAAGGAGAATCGGATATACGGATAGATCACGTTTCAGAGGCGGTTCAGTATCGGAATTTGGATAGAAGCAGACTTTTTATCTAGGGTTTCGCACAACTTTTTAAAGCAAAAGAAACATACCAATTTGATCCGTTCCGGCATATCGGTTGTTTCTTATCAACCCACGGGCAAGGCCCATTGAATTCGTTTGCCGATTTCATCCTTCTCTCAGAAGCCATATCGAGAAAGGAGTTTAAAAACCGCTTCGTTTCACGGATCCGTTCCAAGAGTCTGTTGCTGAATTCTTTCTAATTCGCCCAACAATTGTGGTTAGCCACAGTTGGATTAATTGCCAACACTGGGGGGATCCTGAGTGGAAAAAGTGCAGCCAAGCGGTACTAAAAAGATGAAATGGATCCTGTGGAAGGTTTGCCTGCCTCTATGATATGATCATCAGAATTTCAACTTGCGGTAACGAGACAGATTTCTTCGCTCGGTTGGGCGTGGAAATCGCATAGCTTCAGTCTTGGCATTACTGTATTTCGACCGCTTGTTTTTGCCTTATAGAGCATCGCATCGACCTCATTTAACAAGATGTCCTTGCCGGAGTCGATTCTCAACGAGGCAACACCGAAACTCGCAGTTACTTTGATATCTCGTTCTTCGGATATTTTGATCGGATGGTTTTCAATGGTTTTTCTTAATCTTTCGGCAAGCTCCATTGCACGAGTCATCTTCGTATCCGGAAGCACAAGGACGAATTCTTCACCTCCGAACCTAGAAAGATAATCGCCTTTTCTGATTCCCGAACAGATAACGTGACAGACTTTTTTCAATACGATATCGCCGGCCTGATGCCCATAGGTATCATTGATTTTCTTGAAGTGATCCATATCAAACATGATGATGGAGAGGTCCTTGCCATGCCTTTGTGCATTAGCAATATTGTGCTCGATCAACCGACTAAATTCCCTTCGATTATAGCAATTGGTTAAAGGATCGAATGCAGCTACATTTTCAAGATTTTTCAGATTCATAAAGTTTGAAACGGCAATGCCCAACGTTTTTACAATTATATTCATTATTTCGCAGTGATATTGAAGCATCCGTCTGCCGGTGAGTATGTAAAACCTTACCATGTATTTACCTTCCATCAGGACGTAGGACATCAAATCACCGCTAGGCAGCGTATCCGGATTTCGAACATCTTCTTCACCGTCATTCATATGACGGATATTCAACTCTCCATTATAGCCGAAATCTTTTTGAATGATATTCCCTATCGTTTTTTTGTATAGGGTTGGATCAATCCACACATCCAGCGAATCTCCATCCTGGACGGCAAATGCAAACAACCGATAATCAAGCATCTCTTTCAAGCACTTTGAAGCTTCATGCAAGATGCTGTCAAGATCCTGCATTTGATTGATTTCGAGGATATACTGGCTCAGGGTTTTGTAATCTATATTTTTTGCAAAGCTGAAAACGGCATTTATAGCTGCTGATGTCTGGTGAAAAAATTTTTTCAACATAAGTTCCATGGCAGAATCACCTTGTTTCCGTTCAGGATCATCCGAATCGACGGACTCCTCAGGAATTTTATAAATTGGTGAAAAAAAGTTATTGTTAAATTAGGAGTACTTTTAGGATGTTATTGAAGGTATAAGCAAAAATAATGCCACAATTAATTTTTTAGCAATAAAAATGGGTTGCCTGAATAAAAAGTGAAAATTGATCGGAAAAGGTGTCTGTATTTGTTTAGGGTTGAATCATTTTCAGGGGATTCAACTGGAGAATGGAAAAGGTGAATAGATATTCAAAAGCGAAAGCCGGGTTTCAACAGGAAAAGTTTTCCCTGATTTTTTAAATACATCAAACGCGATCGCCTTGTTACGGCCGGACATTAATTATCCATACCGGCCTGTTTCATCAGTACTGCGGCGAATTTAAAATAATCTGTCTTTCATTCGAAAAAGAGAAATCCTCATTGAGGTTTTTATAAGGAGCTCTGTCATTATTTTGACATTCCTGTCACAGAAAATAATTTTTGATAAAATCGAAAATACTTCGTGATTCATGTTTAGGAATTTTATAAACAAGGCAACTCGTCGATTGATTTGAATATTCTAAAATAAAGGAGCAAAATAAAATGCGGATAAGGCATAAAAATCATGCAAAATCAGACTTACCAAGGAATGATCTTCGGTGATCCACTTTCCGAATAAAAATCGACAAGTAGACAGACAAATGGCTTTTTTTCAATCGGGGCTGAATTTTCGACGGATTGCCGGTTGCGGGATATAAAACTCCCCTTCAAACTTGAACCAGTCAAAAATTGCTCATTTATGAACTGGGAGTGTTACAGCGCCCATGTACAGATTGACGGGACAAGTGAGAGACAGCAATACAGCAGCGGCTTTTATGCAAAATGAGATTTTTCAGCTTTCGATCAAAGATGCTCCAGTCATCTGATCCGGCTGTGTTATTCCCATGATATGAAGAATCGTAGGGGCAATGTCACCAAGTTTGCCTTCTCTTAACTTTATTTTCCGGCGCGAATCATCAACTATGATAAAAGGAACGGGGTTGGTTGTATGAGCGGTATGAGGCTGTCCGTTTTTATCAACCATCTGTTCCGCGTTTCCGTGATCTGCGGTAACCAGAACAACGCCGCCTTGTGCCTTTACCTGAGAAATAATTTTATCGACACACCGATCAACTGTTTCGCAAGCCTTGATGGCAGCTTTAAGAACACCGGTATGACCAACCATATCCATATTTGCAAAGTTCAGAACGATTAAATCATAGGTGTTGGATTTTATCTTTGAAAGAGCCGCCTGGGTTACTTCATAAGCGCTCATTTCCGGTTTCAGGTCATAGGTCGACACTTCGCGTGGCGATGGAATAAGACATCTGTCTTCAAGAGGGAAAGGCGCCTCTTCGCCCCCGTTCAAAAAGTAGGTCACATGTGCATATTTTTCAGTCTCCGCGATCCTCAGCTGCCTAAGTTCCCGTTTGCTGATGACTTCGCCAAGTATTTTGTCCAAATGAACCGGTGGAAAAGCCACAGGGAGAGCAAAAGTCTCATCATAAATCGTTAGGCAGACAAAATCGCTAAGTTTCGGAAACGGCCTTCTTAAAAATGCGTCAAATGCCGGGTCGGTAAAAGCCCGGGTGATCTCCCGAGCTCGGTCCGCACGAAAATTGAAAAAAATGATTCCGTCTTGGTCCTGCACGATTCCCAGAGGTTTTCTATTCTTATCCGCAATTACGATCGGGCGCACGAATTCATCTGTTTCTTCCCGATGATAGGCATTCATTACGGCCTGGACGGGGTCTGTTTCGAAAGTCCCTTCTGCATTGACGTAAAGGCGATAAGCTTTTTCGACACGGTCCCATCGTTTGTCACGATCCATTGAGTAAAATCGTCCGCAAATCGTTGCAATCACGCCGTATTTTTTTGAACGCATATAATTGTTTAAATTCTTGATGTAATTTTTTCCGCTGGTCGGGGGGGTGTCACGTCCATCGAGAATTGCGTGCACAAAGACGTCATCAAGACCGTGTTTATTGATCATCTCAAGCAGTGCGTGCAAATGATTTAAGCTGCTGTGGACACCACCATCTGAAACCAAACCGATTAGATGGAGAGCGCGGCGGCTTTTTTTAACTTTATAAATAATTGAATTTAACACATTGTTTTGAAAAAAGGATCGGTCCTGAATTGCCGAGTCGATCCTTGTAATATCCTGGAAAACGATCCTGCCGGCTCCAATGTTAAGATGCCCCACCTCTGAATTACCCATAATCCCCTTCGGAAGCCCCACTGCTTCACCGGAAGATAAGAGGCGGGTGTGGGGATACTTTTTCTTGAGCCCATCCATGCAGGGAGTATCGGCAAGCAAAACGGCATTTCCTGCCCGCTCGGCACTTATCCCCCATCCATCAAGTATCATTAGCACACACGGTTTTTGATTATTCATCTTCGTAAGATTCGGCTTTCATTTCCGCCGCATTGCTGAAAGGAATCAAATTTTCAATTTTAACCCGTTTTGCATCAACCCAAAGCCCTTCCAGATCGTAAATTTTGCGGATCGGTTCATAAAAAATATGGAAAATGACATGGCCGTAATCAAGCAGAATCCAGTGGCCGTCTGTCATGCCTTCACTGCTAAGCGGCCTTATACCATGTTTTTTAAGGTCCTCCTGAATAAATTCGGCAATCGCTATAACCTGGCGGTTTGAACGACCGCTGCAAATGATGAAAACATCAGCTACCGAAGTAAGCTTTCTTACATCGAACACCACCGGATCCAAAGCTTTTTTCCCCAGGGCGGCTTTTATATACAGGTCCAGAGACGGATCTAGATCATCAGTCAAAGATAGAGTCCTTTGGTTTTAATATAATTTTCCACCTTTTCGGGCACGAGAAATTTTATTGATCGGCCCTGTTTGATTAAATTTCGGATTTTCGTGGACGAAATATCAAGCAAACTTACATCAAAGACATAAACCGGTTTCATTTTTTCATGGACAAAACAATTTTGGGAAGGATTGAACTTGTAACCTTCCGATATGTTGGATTGAAGATAGTTTCCGATAATCTTCAATTTTTTTTTGCTTTCGCTTCCCGCTGCGCCGGGCCTTGCCATGACAATAAATGGGATAAGCAGAAAAAGATCCATATATGACTTCCATGTCTCCATTTGCAAAAAGGCATCAAGTCCCAAGACAAGATTAAGGCTCGTTCCCTTTGTGAGGGTAGATTCAAAAAAGCGAACGGTATCAATTGTGTAGGAAGGCCCGGAACGTTTTAATTCAACATCGGAAACAATAAAATCCGGATTATTTGAAACGGCAAGGCGAACCATTTCAAAACGATCTCGTGGGTTCGCAATTCCATACAATGTTTTGTGAGGCGGAATTGCCGCCGGAATAATGTAAAACCTATCCAGGTGAAAACCCTCTTGAACTTCCAAAGCGGCCCGAAGATGTCCAATGTGAATCGGATTAAATGTTCCACCAAACAGTCCTATTCGCATTGCAGTCAACCTGTCTTGTTTTCGATTCGATCATTCGGTTTGTCCAGCTGCCTATTGCCGTATCTGTCCATCGCCGAACACCACGAACTTGGTCGTTGTCAGTTCCTCAATCCCCATTGGGCCGAACGCATGAAGCTTGGAGGTACTGATGCCGATTTCAGCGCCCAAACCCAGTTCTCCTCCATCGTTGAATCTGGTTGAAGCATTTACAAGAACAACGGAGGAATCGACTTCGCGAAGAAATCGCCTGGCCCTTCTGTAATCGGAAGTTACGATTGTTTCGGTATGGTTGGAACCGTATCTGGCAATATGTGAAATCGCGTGGTCCATGTCTTCAACCACCTTCACTGCGATAATGAGATCCAGATACTCAGCGGGCCAATCCGTTTCTTTCGCTAAATGTACGTTAGGTAGAATCCTGCATGTTTCCTCGCATCCTCTGATTTCAACAGATGCAGCGACGAAACGTTTTTCCATTCGAGGCAAAAATTCGTGGGCCACCGCCTTATGGACAAGCATCGTTTCCATAGCATTGCACACTCCCGGACGTTGAACCTTTGCATTAAAACAGATTTCTTCAGCCATTGGGATCGGAGCGCCTGCATCCACGTAAACGTGACATACGCCTTTGTAGTGCTTCAAAACGGGAATCTTTGAAGCTTCAACCACAAATCGAATCAGTTCCTCGCCACCCCTCGGGATAACCAGATCAATGTATTCCTCCTGGTTCAAAAGAACTTTTACCGCTTCTCTGTCTCTTACAGGAACGACTTGAACGGCTTTTCCGGGAAGACCGGTTTCATTCAGTGCATCGCTGATGGAACTTGCAAGAACCTGGTTCGAATAGAAAGCCTCCGATCCTCCACGAAGTATGACGGCATTTCCAGCTTTTAAACAGAGACCGGCGGCATCAATGGTAACATTGGGTCGTGATTCATAGATGATACCGATAACCCCTAAGGGTATGCGCATACGCGATACCGCTAGCCCGTTCGGCCTCAACCATGTCTGACTCAGGGTGCCGACAGGATCGGTCAGCCGGGCGACTTCCCTGAGTCCGGCGGACATGGATTTGATTGTGGCATCTTTTACGGTCAACCGGTCGATCATAGCATTGGAAAGCCTCATTTCTTCAGCACGAGCAAGATCCTTCTTGTTTTCTTCCTTGATATCGAAAGCGTTTTTTTCAATTTTATCAGCAATCCTGAGCAATACCTCATTCTTTTGAGAGGTGGAACACCTCGCCATCTCCATTGCAGCCACTCGTGCGGATTTTGCCATTTTTTCAATCATCGATTGAACAGACATTGATGGACTCCTTAACTACGCGGTAAGATGTTCTTAGAATAGAACAAGGATTTCTACAAATAATAGTAAGGCGCCAAGTCGTTATTCAACTTGAAAAAAGGATGGGTAAACAGCCGATATGAGCCGGTTGTTACTTTTCACCCTCGTACATGCCGCATTCACTCGTTATGACCAGGTTGTCTCTATGGATGACTTCATCGTAGGGCTTGTACCCCAAACAAGTTTTAATTTTAGCCGAATTAAGCCCCATGATTTTTCGTATTTCCGGAGCACTATAATTAACGAGGCCAACCCCCAAGATCTCGTTGCCGTCCGTTGTAAATTCAACTGCTTCGCCAACGCTAAATTCACCATCTACTCGGACGATCCCACTGGGAAGCAGGCTTTTTCCTTTTTTAAGAATAGCCTTGGCGGCTCCTTCATCAATACAGATAACTCCTCTGGATTTAAGCGTAAAAGCTATCCAGCATTTCCGGCTGGGTAGTTTTTCTTTTTTGGGGACAAAAAAGGTTCCATATTCTTCCCCGGAGAAAAGCCTTTTCAAAATATTCGGTTTTTCACCTTTTGCAATCACCATGGGTATTCCGGCGGAGCCGACCTTTTTAGCCGCTCGAATCTTGCTGAGCATTCCACCGGTCCCGAGTGTGCCCGGAATATCACTGGCCAGTTTTTCAATGTTTTTCTTTATATCTGATACCACTGGAATGAATACCGCATCCGGGTTTGAGCGAGGATCTTTGGTATACAGACCATCAATATCAGTGAGGCTGACTAAAATATCAGCATCCATAAGCAAGGTGATCATGGCAGCCAAGTTGTCATTGTCTCCGAATTTAATTTCTTCCACTGCAACGGTATCGTTTTCATTGATAATGGGAACAACACCCCATGATAACAAGGTATACAGCGTATTTCGGGCATTTAAGTATCTTTTCCGGTTCGTAAGCCCATCGCTGGTAAGAAGCATCTGGGCCACTTTTTTTTTATATCGGGCAAAAGACTTTTCGTATTCCATAATCAAGCCTGCTTGCCCGACAGCCGCTGCTGCCTGCCTCTTGGGAATTTCATCCGGTCTTTTGGGAAGACCGATTTTTTTTATACCCGAGGCCATCGCTCCGGATGAAACCAGAATCACCTCGATTCCTTGGTCAATCAGAAAAGATACTTGTCTGCTGATCGATCGGATCACTTTTAAATTCAATCCGTTGTCTTCAGTGAGAACTCCGCTTCCAACCTTGACAACAATTCGCTTTGCACGGTCAAAACAAATCTTCCTGTATTCATTCATGGAATCTGTCCAATAATATGCGGATTTGCCGCTTGAGATCGTCAATCCCTTCGCCGGTGAGAGCGGAAATCAATATGACTTTTTTCTCTTTTGCGACCTGTTGAAATTTTTTTGCTGCTTCCATTGCACCTGGAATATCAATTTTGTTGAGCACAATCACCTGCGGTTTGTCCATAAGATTTTTATTGTATAAAACAAGTTCTCTGTTTATCGTATGGAGGGGGTAAAGGGGATCATTTAGATCAATGACGGATGCGTCGATGAGGTGAACAAGGATACGGGTTCGTTCAATATGACGCAAAAATCGGATTCCAAGCCCTGCCCCATTATGGGCGCCTTCTATTAAACCCGGGATATCCGCAACAACAAAAGATTCCTCTCGCCCGTTCTGAACCACGCCGAGATTGGGGCTGAGGGTAGTAAAAGGATAATGACTGATTTTTGGATGAGCGGAAGAAATGGCGCTGATAAGGGTTGATTTGCCTGCATTCGGAAGGCCGATGATACCGACGTCGGCAATGATTTTGAGTTCCAGTTTAAGTGTCAGATTTTCACCCGGTTCCCCGGGTTGAGCGAACCGGGGCGTCCGGTTGGTCGATGTTTTGAACGCCGTATTTCCTTTTCCTCCCCTTCCGCCTTTTGCGACGACACTGGTTTGGCCGGGTTCAATAAAATCTTTTAAAAGCTTTCCGGTTTCGGCATCACAAACCAAGGTGCCGGGGGGAATCTCAATGATAAGATCATTGCCGTTTTTTCCGGTCTTTTGTTTTCCTTGGCCATTTGTACCTTTTTCAGCTTTGAAATGTTTCTTGAAATGAAAATCATAAAGGGTATGTTTTTGTGATGTCGCCTTTAGGACAACATCACCACCTTTGCCTCCGTCTCCACCGTCCGGCCCACCATGCGGAATGAACCTTTCTCGCCTGAAACTTACGCAACCGCTACCGCCGTCTCCGGCCTTAACAGTGATAATCGCTTCATCTATAAATTTCACTCTGCATAAACGCTTACTTTTTTACGCGAACGACCCATTCGTTCATAAGCCACAGTGCCGTCAATTTTGGCAAACAAGGTGTAATCCTTACCCATTCCAACATTGTCTCCAGGGTGTATTTTTGTTCCAAGCTGACGAACCAAGATATTGCCCGCTTTTACCTTATTCCCGCCAAACCGTTTCACGCCGCGACGCTGTCCGGCACTATCGCGGCCATTTTTTGAACTGCCGCCTGCTTTTTTGTGTGCCATTTATCATCTCCTTACCGTATGGTCTTAGGCTTCAATGCTGTCTATTCGAATTGCAGTATACTGCTGACGATGTCCTTGCTTTCGTCGATATCGTTTGCGACGTTTATACTTGAACACTAAAATTTTTTTTGCCTTGCCCTGTTCAACGATATGGCCTCGAACCGCTGCATTTTCTAGAACGGGTTGGCCGATTTCCACTTTATCGCCGTCGGAAAACATAAGCACCTTGTCAAAAGAAACCGGATTGCCGACCTCCCCCGAGATTTTTTCAAACCTCAAAACGTCGCCTTGCTGAACTTTATATTGTTTTCCGCCTGAAGATATGACAGCGTACATGGGCTCGCCCCTTTCACTCTATCGAATTTTGTCTTTCTTGCTTACAAAAATTAGAAAATATTAATCTTTTAAAAAAATATGTCAAGAAGAAATTTAATTCCCGATTGACAGATAACATAAAATTGGTTTTATTATCTCCGTTAACCGTTCGGCAAACAAATGGAAGGGCCGTATACGACCCTGTCGTCGGACATGGCATAGGAGTATAAAAAACTGCATCAATCGGCAGATGATTTTCCATATTTAAATAAAACGATCTTTCCAACACATGGGAATCGCTCGCCGGCAGCTGAAGCTTTGATTTGGAAATATTTTTTAGGAGTACATCTTGAAATCTCATATCGAGTTTTCCGTTATCCATTGGAAAAACAATTCCAGATGTGATGAAACCCTCAAACTTATTGGAGAAGCTCCTCTTGAGATATACATTCAAGGGAAGCTCCATGCCATTGGACTGCGCACTCCCGGCGATGAGATTGAACAGGCGGCCGGGTACTGCATGGCCGAAGGTATCGTCGATACCTTAGATGATTTTTCTTCCCTTGCTTTTTGTGGTGAAACGGATAAAAACAAGGTGATGGTTACGGTCACATCCTCACGTGAACAAAAAATCTCTCATCTTCTTGAAAAGAAGGGTTTCATTAGTCAGGGCGTGCTGAACCGCGGCGGCAAAGACAAGCAAAAATTTTCTCGGCAGAACCTTTATCCTTTTACAGAAGACACCGTAATAGATATCAAAAAAGGACTTTCCTTTCTTCAGTCACTACCTGACATTCAACCTCTGCGGCATAAAACCAGCGCATCGCATGCCGCTGCAATCTATGGCCCGGATTTTGAGCTCTTATCATGTGCAGAGGATGTAGGCCGGCATAACGCCCTGGATAAAGCGATCGGAAAACTCCTGCTTGAACGCAGGCTTCAAGCAGCCTCTTTACTGATTCTATCTTCCCGTATCAGTTTTGAACTTGTCCAGAAAGCTGCAAGGGCCCGTATCCCGGCGATCCTTGCCATATCGCGTCCCACTGCCATGGCGGTGAATCTAGCGTTACAACTTAACATGACCTTGGCGTGCCTTGCCAAGGGATCCGGCTTGTATATATTTTGCGGGGATGACCGTTTTAAGAGATAATATTTCATAGCAGCTTGCTTCAGGGTATCGAGGCGATCTATACCTCACCAAGAACAAGGCGGTTTTCCGGCAGCCGATCCTACCGCGCTCCAGTGTTCGTATTTAAAATATCGTTTTACAAAAAAGGTAACCATAAAGGCTTTGTGCAGAGGCAATTTAGCATTGAAACAGCCTTGTTTGCATTGCAGAAAGGCGAGTGAAAGATCCGAATATAAGCGGATCGAATCGTGACGGATCCAAAGGATGCTTATCTTTTGTCTTTGTCGATGCTGCTTTTTTCGAAAGCTTTCTTTTTCTTTTCGGCATCTGCCAAGGCGAGATAAAAAGCTCCTACCGCCAGTTCCGCGCAGTGATGGTTTTCCTCCGGCAAAGTTTCAAGGTATTCAATCACATCTTCCGGATAGATTTCCCATGCTTCATCCAGAGTTTTTCCCTCTGACATTTCGGCAACAATGTTGCAGCATGCGTTTGTGTTAATGCAACCGTCGGTTTGGTAAGTTACCGATTGGATGCGGTTGCTCGGAATCGTCAAAAACATTTCTATGGTATCACCACAGGTGCCTGTATTTTTACCGTATCCATCTGGATTCTCGGTGATTTTTCGCCTGTTGTAACAAAATGCATTTACAAGGAATTGCTTCGTATGATCCTGCCAAAAATTAAACTTCTTTTCTTTCATCCCTGTCACCATATCTGTTCAAACAACCGTTTTTTTATTGAAATTATGCCTCGTCCGATTTTAGTGAACAATAAAATTGGACGAGGCATGTGTCAAGATAGAATCAACTAGGAATGCCGGCAACTTTTTAAGAGGAATTAAAACTTGAATAAAAAACGGCTAACTGAGCAGTTTCAATTAGCCGTTAAGGAGGAAAACAGATGAAAAAATTATTAGGGTTGCTTATTAGTAAAGCAATTTGCTTGCCAAAACATGAAACGATTGGCCGGTTTAATCGGGTTGTTGTAAATAATTAGTCAGTTCAATTAGTTAAACAGCTGGCAAAAAAATTACTGATTTCCAGCCGGCTTATTTTTCATTTTTTAAAAACAACCTCGTTCATATTTTTGAACCATTTTTTGTGCCATGAATTTAAAATACCAATAAATTTAAACTATTATTTTATTTTCGCCCCTGTTTAAAATTTTGAACCCTATTCGAATGTCCTCGAATCGTCATTGACGAAAGCGGTTTGAATCTCGCGTTCCGTATAATGGAGACACAAAAAAAATCATTCTCTTCACAGTTAAAAACTACCGGTCCGGTGTTTGAGGCTATCGGCCAAACGGCAGATCTCTGATCAATTGCTTTGCCTTTTCCTCCATGGATTTTTTTAAATCTTCCTTTTCGATGGCTCCCTCTTTGATTTGTTGCTTAAGTTCAGGCAGCACCTCTTTAATGTCCTGCTTTAAAATTCCTTTGAGATCCGGACGGAAGGTGGGAGAGGAAAAAGTTCCAGTCACCTGCACTGGAACCATTATTCCGACGCGTTCCATGCTGTCCGCCTGTCCCTTGAGAGTTGCCACAAATTTTGGTTCCATCCGCAGATCCAGTATCTCGCTAACGAGATCTGCCTTGCCGTTTGCCGTCACCCTGAGAAGAGGGGACATGAGTGTCGCGTTGGTGGTGTTCACGACCCCATCCGTGATGGTAAATGGAAAATTAAGCTCACTGAAATCCGTGCGGATCTCTTCAGCGCCCTTTTCGGCTAGACCGAAGGCAACCTTTACATTGCGAACCATGCCGGCCAAATCGATTCCCTTGATGGCCCCATCATTAAACAGAAGGTTTCCGCTACCGTTCAGGCTTTTTTTTATCCGATCCGCTTCATCCCCCGTCACGTTGAGTTCTACCTGGGCCTTTGCGTTCCCTTCCAGGCAGTCTTTGTCCAATACATCGTTCAAAAGCGGTCGCGCCTGAATTCCGTCGGCCTGAAGGCTTATACGGCTTCTTGGGTCATCCTGCCGAACATCAAAGGCACCTTTGGCGGAAAGGGTGCCCTGATACAGGTTCAAAGTAATGGGATCCAAGTCAAAGAGTCCTTTTTTTCCGGAAATTTTCAGATGTACTCCCTGAATCCGCGCTTTTGCAATCTTAAGCTCTCCGAGTTTCACGTCACCATCCAAAACGATTCGTCGCAACGGTGTGTAATCCATTTTTTTCAGTTCAGAATTTGATGGTTCGGCTTTTTCCGTTTTCTCAGCTGGTTTTGTTTCGCTGGAAGGCGGCAAGTAACGATCCGCATCAATCCTGTCCAGATTAAAATCAAAGATCACTGCGGGTTTTGATAGGTCCTTGACATCAAAGGAAAAATCTGCCTTGGAATCATCGATTTCCAACATTCCATCTAAAAGCGATATTTGCTGGAGGTCTCCTTTCAGCCTGGTTCGGAACGCAATTCGCCCAAATGCCTTCGGATCAGCCGTAACTATAGGAAATTTCTCCCCAAGATTATCTGCCAGTTCACGTGGAGAAAATGGAGAGATATCCACGGCCATGTCGAACTGAAGGCGGGATATTGGATCGACAATTCGGCCTTTCAAATTCATCGCAAGATGATCTACCGCTTTTAAGGAAAGATCCAATGGGATGGTTCCCTTGCCTATATCCTTTCCCATCGGCCCGATATGACCGGTCAAGGATAACGGATGATTTTCAACACGGGCAAAAAAATCAAGGTGAACGGGTTGATCCAGTGAAATATCCTTTAGGTGGAGACGCATATCGGAAACTTTTTTGCGTTCGTTTTTGGCGTGATCGATCCACAGAACAGATCCATCGGATACCTCGAATTCCCCTACCGAGAGGGCTTTGAGCGGAAGTCCTTCAAAGGAATTGCCTGTCTTCGGAATCTCCCTCTGAGTTTCGGAAGGCAATTCTTTCAATGTTTTTTCTTTAAATTCCCAGTTCACTCGACCGTCCCTGGTCTTTTCCAGCACCACCTGAGCTCCTTGTACCACAAAGCGCTTGATCTGTATGTCTTTTGAAAGCAGCGGAAGCAGCTTTACCCTGACATCAAAGGAATGAATGGATACGAAGTCTTTTTCCTCGAAACCCGAAGGGTTTCCTAATTTTAAATCGTTGAATGATAAGCCCGCCCAAGGAAACAGGGAAAATTTAAGATCTCCGCCCAGACTGAAAGGCCTGCCAACAGCTTCCGATACACGTTTTTCAATATGAGGCTTGTATTGTTGAACATCCACAAACATGGGAATAACAAGAAGGGCTAACACGATAATCAGGATCAGACCTCCTGCAAGAATCAATATCCATTTGAAAAATTTCATCATGGTCCACCTCCCAAGGGGTTAAATGAAGTCTCATCGAAGTTTTGGCATTCATTACGCTTTTTTGCCCGGGGTCAGCTTCTTAATGGACTGCAAATCCCTATCTCACTCGTTATTCACAAACCGAATCGGCGCCTCCGGGAAGTCCGGGAAATGAAAATCAAAAACCGGTACGGCGTCAAGAAAATTATCGGAACCAGAATTTTTTTTAAAAATTACCTAAGATCATTAAAACTGCGATTGATAAAATATAAACGGCCAATCGAAAAATTTTCGATCAGCCGTTAAGGAGGAAAGCAGATGAAAAAATTATTAGGTTTGTCATTATTTATAAGCAACATTCTTGCCATATTGAACAAAGAAAAACCATCCGATTGATCGTGTTCAATGAATTGTAATAATATCAAATTGTTAATCCCAATAAAAAATTTTTTGCCGTTTTTTAGTATCCATGATGATATTTTTACTCGAAGCTATCGGTTCAAAATTTTAAACGAGTTTTGTTCCAAATTAATGTATCTATTTGGTTTAATTGATTTATAGCGCATAGCTAGCAAGTTCAAATTTTTGAACTCAAAATCCGGTACACGCGCGTGCAGGCATCCGTCGACATAATCATGGTGATTCGCAAGCCGCGTCAAGGATTAATCGCCAAGCTTCGAAGCTTGAGTAATTAACTCGCCTGCCGATTTCATCTCCGCAAAGGATTTGTTTATAAAAGTCTTTACAGGATATAAACCTTTTATTTCGGAAGAACTTGAATTCGATCCCGCTGCCGAATAATCCGAGACTCCCACTCCGGGTCATCTCTTAGATATATTTCCGCTATTCTATTAAATTCTTTTGCCTGTTCCTTGTTTTCTTTATGGAGCCACGCTTCTGCCATGTAGAAATAGTTTCGGCCGTTACCGGAATCGATGCTGATTGCCCTCTCCAGCACTCGAATCGCATCATCGGAACGACCTCTTTCCAAGAGAATTCGACCCTGCTCGGTTAATTCCATGGATGCCAGTGTGCGTGGACTGAGTTGTTTTGAAGCCTGTCCCGACCCCTCCGATTGAACCGGGGGAACAGGCGGAGGAGCGGAGGAAATGATTGATATTTTCTGCATGCAACCAATTTGAGACAGCAAACACCCAACCAGAAAAAGGCTACTTATAGTCTTCCGGTTGGGTGCTTTGGAAGATTGTTTCCGATTCGTTTGCATAATTTTCACGAAAATCCTCCGCTTTCATAAGACATCAGAAAGCTTTGAGAAGCTCTTTTAGTTCTTTGGTAAGATGATGCAATGGTTTCTCTTTTCGATGAAGCGGGCACTGCAAGGTCGGCAGGTTTTCTTCCAGAAAAATTTCCTCAACCGGGTGCGGACAGCCGTTCGTAACCGCAAGTAGCCCGCTTTCGGAACATACGGTTTTTTGAGTGATTCCTGGAGGCATATTAAACCAGTTTTCCGAAATATGCTGGGGGATATTTTTCATTAGATCGGCCCATATAGGCATGGCTGCCTTTGCCCCCGTAGAATAAATCGAATCGCCGTTGTCAAATCCAACCCAAACCAGTGCCAGAATTTCCGGCGTGTAACCCAAAAACCATGCATCCCGGTAGTTATTTGTCGTACCCGTTTTTCCGGCAACCGGCCCAAATATCCCCTTTTCCGTCAAAGAACGTGCGGTTCCTTCAGTTATCACACTTCGAAGCATCGAATTCATGATAAAGGCTTTCGCGGGAGAAATCAAACTTTCAACATTCATGTGCCTTTGCTGAAGAATCTTTCCGTCTTCATCGGTCACCTCACGCAGAGACAAAGGATAAGGAAGGAAACCATCGGCCGCAAAAACACTATAGGCCCGTGCCAGTTCGATGGGTATCACTTCAAATGCACCCAATGCCAGAGAGGGATAAGCTTTGATAGGAGTTGAAAAATGAAATGAGGCTGCGGTTTGGACGATATGGTCCATACCGATTTTCATCGCGAGATCAACGGTGGCCAAGTTATAAGATTTTTTCAAGGCGGTCCTTAAACTGACGCATTTTTCGGAAACCGGCTCAAAGTTTTCCGGTCGCCAGAAAACACCATCTATCTGATATGATGCCAGTTCATTGGACAGCAAAGAAGCCGGGGTAAATCGATCGAGCGCACTGCAAAACACAAAAGGTTTGAATAAACTTCCCGGCTGCCGGCGAGCCTGAATAACCCGGTTGAACTGGCTTTCACGGTAATTTCGGCCACCCACCATGGCTAGAATATATCCCGTTTTTGGTTGCATTACGATAATCGCTCCCTGCAGTTTTTGGGATGGGGCCGTTCGTTTGAGAATCGGAATTGATTTTTCCATGCGATCAAGCCCCTTCTCCAGGGCCTTTTCCGCTGCCGCCTGAACCTGTGTATCCAAGGTTGTGTAAATGGAAAGACCCATACTGGAAAGGGTTTCCGTAGAATAAAGAGCCTCGAGTTGTTGAGAAAGATAATCGATGAAATAGGGCGCTTTTTTCCCGTAGTCCGTAAAGCCGGATACATTGACCGGCATTTGGACATCCGTTTGAAGCGCATCGTTGGAAAGCCATCCATTCTTATGCATGGCTTTCAGCACCATGTTTCTCCGATTCAGGCAACGTTTTTCATCAACATACGGGGAGTAGTGATTTGGAGCCCTGATTAAACCTGCAAGAGTCGCGGCCTCGATCCTTGAGAGCCGGTTGACCGACTTGCCGAAATAGAAGAGGGAGGCTTCGCCCACGCCGTTAATGGAAACCGATCCGTTTTGTCCGAAATAAATTTCATTTAAATAAATTTCTAGGATCTCGTCTTTTTTATAGAGAGCTTCAATGATTAGGGAGATGATCATCTCTTTAAGCTTACGAGGTAAGGTTCGATCCGCTGTCAGAAAATAGTTTTTTGCCAACTGCTGGGTTAAGGTGGATCCTCCCTGACGAAGGGCACCTTGGCGAAGATTGGTGTAAAAGGCTCGCAGGATTCCCAAAGGATCGATACCAAAGTGCCGATAAAAGCGACTGTCTTCGGCCGCTAAAACCGCAGATATGAGATGCTGAGGAACTTGATCAATTGAAACAAGTGTTCGACGTTCCCTCTCCGTCCCGAAGAACAGCATGATTTCCTCAGGTTCCAGCTCCAGGAGCGGTATCGGTTTTTCTGTATCTGCTCTCAGGATGGATTCGATTCGATTACCCGTAAACCGGATGTTCACCAGAAATCCTTCACGCTCCAAGGAAGGCATCTTAAGGTCATGAAGGAAAAGCAACAGCGAATTTCCAGAAATTTCAAACTCGCCTTTTTCTCTTGGCTTATGGGGAACTAGGTGGTAACCGAGTTGTCGAAGCTTTTCATCGAAGGAATCTCGGTTAAGTTTTTGTCCGGGGTACAATATCGTAATATCGGAAAAAACCTTCGAAGGAATGCTCCAGCGTCTGGAAGAAAATCGCTGGTCAATCCGTTCCGAAAGATTCCAGCTGTAAAGGAATAAAATCGCTATCAGCAAAAAAAAGGCCAAGAAGAGTACTTTTAAAAGCCCTTTCCACTTTATGCGAATTGAAGATTTTCTTTTCATTGACAAGCTGTTTCTGGAATCTCCGGGTTTATTTTGATGAGATTGCAAATTTCAAAAGGCTTCAATCTGAATCGAAACCCATTTAAAATCCAAACAGAAAAGGTTTTTTTCAAGGTATTTTACATATAAGCAAATCGGTTTGCAACCAGAAGAATGGAGATCTGTTTTTGAACCGAAACTGCGAGTCCATCCTCAATGAAACGCTGAACGGACGAATTGAAAGATCAATGAAAAGTCCTTGTCGTCGAAAATTCTCCGAGATCTGAAGCGCAGAGCTTCAATTTCTTGCGATAATGTTATATACAGAAACATATTCGTTTGGTTCGATGGCTGGAAATCAACGAAATGGATTGAAAAAATTAAAAATCGTGTTTGCGGTAAGATCACCAGTGGATAAAAAAAAGAGTTGCCAATACAATTTTGAGCAAGGCCCGATTCGACCGCCGAGTGAGGCGAAAAGCCTGCTGGTCCGTGTAACCCGAAATTGCCCCTGGAATCGTTGTACCTTCTGTCCATTATATAAAGACACCAGTTTTTCCATTCGCCCGCTTGCCCATGTAAAAAAAGATATCGATACCGTCAGCAGACATGTTTCAGTCTTGCAAAAAATGACTTCCAAAGGTGAAAGAATTTATTGGAACCAGCTCGAAGGTAATTTAAAATTTATTGAACCGGATGAAATGCAGGCGTTTTACGTCGCATTGAACTGGTTCAACAACGGAATGAAATCTGTATTTCTCCAAGATGCAAACAGCCTTATATTAAAAACCGAAGATCTTGCCGAAATTCTGTTACACCTGAAAATCCGATTCCCGATGGTGGAAAGAATAACTTCTTACGCCCGTTCCGATACCCTTGCCCGGATGAATATCGACGACCTGAAACCTCTAAGGGATGCCGGTTTGAACAGGATTCACATCGGTCTTGAATCAGGATCCGACAAGATTCTTAAAATGGTGAAAAAGGGTGCTACAAAGGCCATACATATTGAAGCAGGGCTCAAGGTTAAAATGGCGGGGATTGAGATTTCGGAATATTATATTCCCGGATTGGGGGGAAAACATCTGTCAGTGGAAAATGCCGCGGAAACAGCTGACGCAATGAATCAAATAAATCCGGATTTCATTCGAATCCGGACGCTTGGCATTCCTCAAAAAACCCCGCTCTCCGAAGATTATAAGGCGGGACGTTTTGAAAAATGCACCGATCTGATGACGGCCGAAGAGATTTTGCTGTTTATAAACAACTTAACCGGAATAACCAGTGTCATTCAAAGTGATCATATTCTGAATCTTTTTGGTGAACTCCAAGGCAGACTACCCGGAGAAAAAGTGTCTATGATGAAAATGATTATCGACTTTCTTGACATGACACCGGAAGATCAATGGCTGTATCAGGCAGGAAGACGGTTGGGACTATTTTCCGGACTCGATGATTTGAAAAATCCCCACAGGCTTAAACGCGTGAAAAAGGCATGCATGGAACTCGGTCTTAGTTTGAAAAATATCGATGGATTCATAGAAGCGCAGCGTGCCAAGTTTATTTAATTTTTCAATATTCAGGTTGAAGAGGCAATTTACAGGCGCAAATTGCCTGCCGCCTGCCAATAGAGAAATAAAAATGTGAAAGGGCAAACGATTCGATAAGAAACGAATCATTGGCGCAGAAGATCGGAATCATGAGAGTTGTAATTATTCGCAACGGGGGGAATCTTGATTGAAGATGGAAAAGTATTTTACATTCAATATCACCATTGAGCCGACCGGTCTTGTTGCCAAAGCAAAAAAAGCAGCGGAGGAAAGCGGGGCAACATTTTCCGGAGATTCAAAAAAAGGTCGTTTTCAAGGAAAAGGTATTGCTGGAAAGTACACGATTGAGGGCGAAACAGTGGGGGTCACCATCACCCAAAAACCATTTCTTGCCCCCTGGTCACTTATTGAAACCAAAGTCAAAGAGTTTTTTGCCTAAAACGAATCCGTCGGAACCCTGTAAAACACCCCTTATGCATGCATGAAAAGAACTTCGGTTTCCGGTTGAAAGCGATGATGGATCAAACTCCCGCCGATCGGAAAACTTGCTGGATCATCGTTTGGGCTTCTTCCTGTATTTGCACAAGATGCGATTTGCCCTGAAAACTCTCTGTATAAATTTTATATATATTTTCGGTGCCCGAAGGACGAGCGGCGAACCATCCGTTTTCGGCAACCACCTTGAGTCCCCCGATTTTTTGTTTGTTTCCGGGAGCTTCCGTCAATTTCGACAGGATCTTTTCTCCAGCCAGCGTTGTTACTTTGATATGATTCGGTGAAAGATTCTGAAGAACGGCTTTTTGTTCCGGCGTCGCGGCGACATCGATTCGTTCATATATCGGGTTCCCAAGCATTTCTACAAGGGTCTGATAATGGTGTCCCGGGTCATTTCCGGTTTTGGCGGTAATTTCAGCCGATAGCAGATCCATGATAATTCCGTCTTTATCCGTCGTCCACACGGTTCCATTTTTCCGCAAAAAAGACGCGCCGGCGCTTTCTTCTCCTCCAAATCCATAGGATCCATCGATCAGACCATTCACAAACCATTTAAATCCGACTGGTACCTCGCATAGTTGTCTTCCGAGGCGCTTTGCCACTCGATCGATCATGCTGCTGCTAACCAGAGTCTTACCTACCATGGCATCCTTTCTCCAACCGGATCGGTTCCGGAAAAGATACCAGATGGCCACGGCCAGGTAATGATTCGGATTCATGAGTCCATGGCTGGGGGTAACAATACCGTGCCGATCACCATCCGGATCATTACCGAAGGCGATGTCGTATTTATCCTTCAAGCGAATCAAGCGAGCCATGGCATAAGGAGAGGAACAATCCATTCGTATCTGTCCGTCATTATCCAGAGTCATAAAACCGAAGGTGGGGTCTACTACCTTATTCACTACATTGATATTCAACCGGTATTTTTTTCCAATGGGTTCCCAAAAAGGAAGAGCGGCTCCGCCCATGGGATCAACCCCGATCTTCAATCCGCAAGACCTTATTGCCTCCATATCCACAATGTTTTCGAGGTCCTCCACGTATGATCCGATATAATCATATTCATGGGTTGTGTCGGCGACAAGGGATTTTTCATATGGAATTCTTTTAACGTCCCTGCCGTCGTTACTTAAAAGATCATTGGCTCGGTTTTCAATCCACCCGGTTGTCGCAGTGTCGGCCGGACCACCATGAGATGGATTATATTTAAATCCACCATCTTCGGGAGGATTGTGAGAAGGTGTGATGACGATTCCATCCGCGATCCCGGATATTCTTTCCCTGTTGTAACCAAGAATGGCATGGGAGATAACCGGTGTCGGTGTATAGCTGAAATTTTTTTGAATCATTACCTCAACACCATTGGCGGCCAAAACCTCCAACGTCGTTACATAACATGGTTCTGAAAGCGCGTGGGTGTCCATTCCCAGAAATAGCGGGCCATTGATACCATTTGCAGCCCTGTAGTCACAAATTGCCTGGGCAATTGCAAGGATATGGTTTTCATTAAAACTGTTTTTGAAGGAAGAGCCTCTGTGGCCGGAAGTCCCAAATGAAACCCTCTGTGATTTTTCCGCTGCATCGGGATATTGTGAATAATAGGCGCTAACCAGCTTCGCGACATTGATCAACATGCTTTTCGGTGCCGGCTTTCCTGCCAACTTATGCGGTTTCATTCGCATCTTTCCTCCACGGTTTTCTTTTTAAAATGACAGTTTTTCTTAAAACAACCAATCGATTGAAACGGATGAAGCCCGATGACCTGAAAAGGACTTGACCTCCGTTGATCTTCGATCACCGAGGGGATGATTAAAAATGCTGCTGGATCTTCGACCCTCCGCGGAGGCGGGCGATCCGCTCCTCCAGGGATGGATGAGTGGAAAAAAGGTTCATAAGGCCATGTCCCGACAAAGGATTTACAGTAAACATGTGAGCAGTAGAAGGACTGGCATTCATAGGCAATCTTCCCGAATAGGTTCCGAGCTTTTCAAGGGCGCTGGCAAGGCCTTCCGGATTGCCGGTAAAACCGGCACCGGTGGAATCGGCCAAATACTCCCGAGACCGGGATATTGCCATCTGAATCAACGTGGCCGCAATGGGAGCCAAGATTGACATAGCGACAAGACCGATAATACCCAAACCTCCCCCTTCATCGTCTTCCCTGCTTCCTCCGCCCAAAAATGCAGACCACCGTGCCATGGTAGCCAGCATCATGATAGCTCCGGACATGGTGGCAGCAATTGAACCGATCAGGATGTCCCGATTTTTTACATGAGCCAACTCGTGAGCCAAAACCCCCATTAGCTCTTTTCTATCCATGAGCTTGAGCAATCCTTCGGTAACCGCCACGACGGCGTGCTCCGGATTTCTCCCGGTAGCAAACGCATTGGGTGTTTCCTGGGGAATTAAATAGATTCTCGGCATCGGAAGACCGGCGCGTTGAGTCAAGCTGTTGATCATCTCATGGAGTTCCGGGGCATCTTGAGGGGTTACTTCCCGGGCACGGTACATTCTCAGTACCAGCTTGTCCGAAAACCAATAGCTGAAAAAATTCATTCCCGCAGCCAGGACAAACGCAATCATCAAACCCTGGCGTCCGCCTAGAAGCTGACCAATCCATAGAATTAAAGCGGTCATGACCGCCAGTAAAATTGTCGTTTTGATCTGATTTCCCATGAGGTTAAACTCCTTTTCAAATCTTCAGCCGCCATAGGATGTTAGCCGGCGCGACCAAAACCTTCCGGAGGGCTGAATACATTTAAAATAAAATCGAATCCAAAAAACGCAAGTTTTTTTCTTTCAAGAGATCGGATGATGGGCAATAAGCGATTTTATGATATGTTTAATGCATCAGATTTGTAAATGTTTTGACAACTCAGGCAGTTTTAATTAGTTTTTGATGTTGGGATTCTACCTTGCTTTCCTTGAATTGCCCGATGAAGAGATATTTTTTATTTGAATTTAACTTCCTGTTTTTTGACGCCAATTTTTATATAAATATTACTGTTTCAGGCCGCAAATGATCGGAGAATGGGCGAAAGTAATCACCGCTGGATTTTGTTTCATTTTATCCATTCATGGGATCTTAGACTTTTTACCGTTTCCGAAAAAGCGCAAATACAAACGCAGTAAAAATATTATATCTCAGGAAAAATTACAAGCCCCTACCCCCGGGTGCTGTTTCATGGATGGGATAAAAAGGGTAAGGTTTCAGGCTGCGGAATTCAGAAAGTATACCTCACCGAAAACCCGGGCGCGGCAGTGATTCGGGAGAAAATACTCATTGATGAAAATGGAAATGCATGGCGTCCATTTCTCTCTGCCTTTTCGGTTGACATGCCGATCCCCTTTTTCTATAATTTCTGCAAATTCTATCATCCCTCTTTGAAAACTCGTTCGATCCTTCCCTTTTAAGATTTGCGTGGCCAATCAATTTTTTTTATTATAATATGGAAATATAAAGAAATTCAGCTGACAATCGGGATTGAACTCCGAGCCAGTTTATCGACGCAATTAACATAAAACGATCATGCATATGTTAAATCGGTTTCAACAAAATCCTGCCCCGGGAGTGCGATTACTGAAGTTTCGGGGAGACACCCTGACCTTTACCCTTTCCTTGCCCGAATTTTATCCGGGAAATGCCTGGCTTCGCACCAATATTGGAGCAGCGGATATACTGAGGGATGAAATTATAAAAGCAGTCAATCAAAACGAACCTCCCCTTGCAAGAGACTGGTTCGATATTCCCATGAACCGGGTCGATGACCGGAAATTTCAGGTAACTATCCCCCTTTGCGAGGTAGGGCATTTTGATGCCAAGTGCTATTTTTTGGAAAAAGGTAAAGACACGCCTCTGTGGCCTCCGGGGGGCAATACCGCAATCAACGTGGAACCGACCGATACCTGTTGCGCAAATATAATTTACAATACCTTTGTCCGGCAGTTCGGCTCCAAAAAAAATCATGGTTATCTTCCTGATTCAAGGGAAGAACATTGGATCGAACTTTTAGATAAGGCGGGCTATACGGTCATCCCTCCATCCGGAACTTTTCGGGATCTGGTGAAAGAACTCGATTTTATCATGGGAGAACTCGGTTGCCGTATCATTCAGTTGCTTCCGGTCCATCCAACCCCGACAACCTACGCACGCATGGGACGATATGGCAGCCCTTATGCCGCACTCAGTTTTACGAGTGTTGATCCTGCCCTTGCGGAATTTGATCCGCGTGCGACTCCTTTGGAGCAATTTGTTGAACTGGTGGATGCCATTCATGAGCGTCATGCCAAAATATTTATCGATATCGCCATTAACCACACCGGATGGGCTTCCAGCCTTCACGGAACCCATCCGGAGTGGCTTGTCCGGGACCCGGAAGGCCGGATCGAGGTTCCCGGAGCATGGGGAGTCCTCTGGGAAGACCTGACGCGGCTTGATTACAGGCATAAAGGTTTGTGGCAATACATGGCCAATATCTACCTGACTTGGTGTCGGCGGGGAGTGGACGGTTTTCGGTGCGATGCAGGTTACATGATTCCGGTCCCGGTTTGGAAATATATTGTCGCCACGGTTCGAGAACAATATCCAGACACGATTTTTCTTCTTGAAGGACTGGGTGGAAAGATTTCCGTTAACCGGGATATTTTGAACACGGCCAATTTTAACTGGGCCTATTCAGAGCTTTTTCAAAATTATGATCGGAGCCAGATTGAAAACTATCTCCCCCAAACCATCGAAATTTCTCAAGGTGAAGGAATCATGGTCCATTTTGCGGAGACGCACGACAACATCCGCCTGGCGGCTCGATCAAACACCTTTGCCCGTATGCGCACCGCACTGTGCGCGCTGTGTTCTTTCAATGGTGCTTTTGGTTTCGCCAATGGGGTGGAATGGTACGCTACCGAGCGAATCGACGTCCATGATTGCCCTTCTCTGAACTGGGGAGCGAAAATCAACCAGGTAAATGAAATCCGCCGTCTCAATCTCCTTCTCAAGAACCATCCGGTTTTCCACGATCAGGTAAAGTTGACAATGATTCAACAAGACGGAGGAAACCATATCGCATTACTGCGCCATCATGTTGGTTCAGGAAAGAAGCTTCTGATTCTTGCAAATCTTGATGATCAAAATCAAACCTTCGCCTCATGGGATTTTCGACGAGCGGGAATGGAAGGCCATGTGCTGGTGGATCTTCTGACGGAAAAAGATATCGTAACCGCCAGAACAGGCACGATAGATACCTATCGGTTGGATGCCGGTCAGGTTCTCTGCTTATCTTCCGACCCCACTGACATCGAACTGATCAGGCAAGTCGTACAGAAAACTTCGTTGCTTCCGGATCGGATAAAAACGCAGCGCCTTCGCGCAAAAGCACTCGATGTATTCCGGTTTTATCGTGGGACCTGCGATCTGGGCGATTATAATGTGGATACATCGGCGCGGCAGCTGGCGGAAAATCCCGGGCAGTATTGCCGCAACCTCAATCCGCTAAGCGAAGAGACCAGGGTGATTTCCTGGCAGTGGCCTTCCGACGAGCACCGGGAGGTGATGGTGCCGCCGGATCATTTTTTGCTGGTTAAAGCCGAAACCCATTTTCATGCCCGGATAATGGACGGAAATCGGTGTTTGGCACATGAAGACAGCCTGCCCCGCTCAGACGGGACATTTTTCGCTCTTTTCAAGCCGCTTCCTCCTCCTGAGGTTCATCATTGTTGCAACTTGAAAATGTCGATATATACTCCCGGTCAATGCGAACATGCGGATGGACCCGTTCTTTTCCTGTCCAGGCCGGAAAATGCCGGAGTGAAAAGAGTCTTCCACCGATCCGAACTGCTGAACCGATCGCTTCTTTTTTTGGGGACGAATGGGCATGGCGGAATGCTTCGGGCACCCGTTTCCTGGGGAAAGCTGGGAAGTCGATACGATGCCTTGCTTGCCGCAAACCTGAATCCGGATTTTCCGGAAGATCGATGGATCATGTTTTCAAGATGCCGGGCGTGGATCGTATTTCAGGGATATTCCCAGGAAGTCAGCCCCGATTGCCTGGATTCGTTTTGTTTTGACAACCCTTCCCGGGGTTTTTGGCGTTTTCATGTTCCCACGGGTCAGGGGCAGTATATTCTTTTTTCTGTCGGGGTGGAAATGCTTTCCGGTGAAAATGCCATGAGAATCATTTTTTTCCGTCATCCGGCAACAAAACAATCGGGGAAGCTGGAAGACACCAAACCGGTCAAACTCATCCTTCGGCCGGATATCGAGGATCGCACCTTTCACGCGGTTACCAAAGCGTACATGGGTCCGGAAAATCACTGGCCCGGATCGGTGAAGGCGTCTTCCAACGGTTTTGTGTTCTCCCCGTCATCGGAACACAGGCTCGATGTTCGAATATCGCAGGGGGCCTTTACATCAGAGCCGGAATGGAATTACATGGTATATCGTCCGGTTGAGGCGGATCGAGGCTTGGACCCTGATTCGGATTTATTCAGCCCGGGTTATTTTGCTGCCCATCTGAAAGGGAATCAAGCGGTTGAGCTTGCGGCCCGAATCCTGCCTTCAACAGACCGGAAATCAGCAGTCTCCGAATCTCTGAAACGCTACATGCAATCCGCCCGATTTGAAAAAGATATATGCTTAGAACCGTGCGACATCCTCAGGCAGGTGCTTGATTGCTATGTGGTGAAACGAGGCGACTTAAAATCCGTTATTGCGGGATATCCTTGGTTTCTTGACTGGGGACGCGACGCCCTTATTTTTGTCCGAGGTCTGATCGCGGCTCAAAAAACGCAAGATGCCCGAGCAGTGTTGAAACAGTTCGGCCAGTTCGAAGAAGACGGAACGTTGCCGAATATGATCCTTGGACAAAATGCGGGTAATCGTGACACTTCCGATGCTCCCCTGTGGTTTTTCGTATCCACCGCCGATCTGCTTCATGCAGAGGGAAACGATGCTTTTCTCGATGAAGACTGCGGCCATCGGACGGTTCGGGAGGTTCTTATTTCCATCGGGCGAGCCTTCGAAAGAGGAACCTTCAACGGTATTCGAATGGATCCTGAATCCGGTTTGATTTTCAGCCCTCCCCACTTTACCTGGATGGACACGAATCATCCGGCGGGAACTCCGCGAGGAGGATATCCAATCGAGATTCAGGCATTATGGCACTTCGCATTATCATTCCTGGCCCGGATCGATACCTCGGAAGCGAGGCGATGGAAAAACATTGCCCGACGTGTGAAGAAGTCGATCATCGAATATTATTTGATAAAAAAGGAGGGGTACCTCTCCGACTGCCTTCACGCCGGTTCAAATGAATCGGCCGGACAGGCAGAACCCGACGACGCCCTTCGACCCAACCAGCTTTTCGCCATAACAATGGGAGCCCTTACGGATGCCGGGGTATGCCGAAAAATCGTGACCTCATGTGAAGAGCTCCTGATTCCCGGTGCCATTCGGAGCCTCGCTGATCGACCGGTACGTCGGGCCCTGGCAGTCATTCATCACGGGCATGTCATCAACGACCCGCATCATCCTTACCGTGGAAGATATGAAGGGGATGAGGATACGAGCCGCAAGCTCGCTTACCACAATGGCACCGCCTGGACATGGTTGTTTCCCAGCTTTTGCGAGGCCTGGGTCAAGGCATATGGAGAAGGAGGGAAAGAAACCGCTTTGGCATGGCTTTCCAGCAGCAGCCGGCTTGTCAGCGAGGGATGTGTCGGGCATGTGCCTGAAATTCTGGATGGAAATTATCCTCACAAACAAAGAGGCTGTGACGCACAAGCTTGGGGGGCGAGCGAGTGGTTGCGGGTCTGGTTGAAACTTTCGACTTCGAACCCGACGGCAACCAAGATCGGGTGAAAAATTGCTAATTTATGGGTGGAAAATCCGCGGTGTTGTTCTACAATCGCAGGTACAAAATAACACGGAAATTATACCGGAGATTTTGAAAAATGGATCATTTGCAAACTTATCAGGTATTTCCTCGCATTCCGGAGCCTCTTTCATTTCTTGAAATACTATCCAGGAACTACTGGTGGTCGTGGCAGCATGATGCCAAAGAGCTTTTTCGTCGCATCAGTCCTCAGCTATGGATGGATACAAGAAGAAATCCGATCGCTTTTTTGACATATGTGCCCCAAAAGCGCTTTGAGGAACTTTTGACGGATGACAGTTTCCTGGCCCATTTAAACCGGGTGAAAGAACGATACGAAAAAACCGTCCGATCTTATGATTCCAGGCATGAATCCGCGTTTGGCACGGAAGGAAAGATCGCCTATTTTTCAATGGAATTTGGAATTCATGAAAGCCTGCCTCTCTTTGCCGGAGGTCTCGGGGTACTTGCAGGTGATCACCTGAAGGCATCTTCCGATTTGGGACTTCCTCTATGCGGGGTAGGGCTTCTTTATCGAAAGGGTTACTTTCGACAGTTTCTGAATCAAGACGGATGGCAGCAGGAAGAGTATCCGGAAACCGATTTTTATTATCTTCCCTTAAAGAAGGCCAAGGATCAATCTGGAAACCCGGTTCGTATATCCATAACCGGGCCGGATGGCGAAATCTTTGCCAGTGTCTGGGAGATTGAGGTCGGCCGTATCCCCCTGTACCTGCTCGACACCAATCTTCAGGAAAATTCCCCTGAAATCAGAGATATTACCTCCACCCTCTATTCCGGAGAACCAAAAACTCGTCTTGCGCAGGAAATTCTTTTGGGAATCGGCGGGATGCGCGCTCTTGAAGCCATGGGAATTTTTCCCCTCGTATGCCACATGAACGAAGGCCATTCCGCTTTCGCCAGTCTTGAACGACTGGCTCAGACCATGTCGAGATATCGAGTCGATTTGAAGACCGCTCTTGAGATTGTCCCCCGCTCAACGGTATTTACCACGCATACGCCGGTGGCAGCCGGACTTGATGAGTTCCCGGCACATTTTGTCAGACCGTATTTAAAGGAACTGCAGCCGAGGTTGGGTGTTACGATGGAAGAGATCCTGTCGCTCGCCCAGCAAACAGGACGCCAGCCGGATGAGTCGGTGTCCATGTTTATACTCGGACTGCGGATGGCTCAGTACCGTAACGGAGTCAGTCACTTGCACGGAAATGTGGCACGGCGCATGTGGAAACATGTATGGCCGAATCGACCCGAGGACGAGATCCCCGTCTCTCATATTACAAACGGCGTGCATATCCCTTCGTATATTTCTCTTGAACTGTCTCAACTATTCGAACGATATCTTGAGCCCGAGTGGCGGGAGCATCCCTGGGATCCGAAAATAATTAAACGGATTGATGAAATTTATGATGATGAACTGTGGCGGGCTCATGAAATCGGCCGGTCTCGCCTTATTCGTACTTGCCGGGAATTGATGACACAGCAGTACGAACGTCGCAGTGCCTCCAAGGCAATGATGAAGGAAGTGTCATCGGTCCTCGATCCGGGAATCTTGACCATCGCTTTTGGCCGTCGGTTTGTGACATACAAGAGGGCCAATCTATTACTCAGCGACCCGAAAAGATTTGAAGCGATCGTCACTTCGGAGAAATACCCTGTGCAGTTTATTTTTGCGGGTAAGGCGCATCCAAAGGATAACGAGGGGAAGGAGCTGATCAAACGCATTTTTCAGTTCGGAAATAAACCGCATTTGCGTCACCGCGTCGTCTTTCTCGAAAACTACAATATTTACATTGCAAGACGTTTGGTACGAGGAGCGGACGTCTGGCTCAACACCCCCAGGCGACCATACGAGGCATGCGGCACCTCGGGCATGAAAGCAGCTGCGAACGGGGCACTGAATGTCAGCATCCTTGATGGCTGGTGGTGCGAAGGGTATTCCGATGAAAGAGGATGGCGAATCGGCAACGGAGAAGAGTATTCGGATTGGGAATACGGAGATTCCGTGGAGAGCCAGGCCCTCTATAACCTTTTGGAAGACGACGTGATTCCCTGTTTTTATGAAAGGAAAAACGGACATATTCCAATGAGGTGGATCCGAATGATGAAAGAGTCGATGAAAATGGCGATGCGGGGGTTTTCCAGCCACCGAATGGTTGGCGACTACGAACGCAGATTTTACAACCCTGCAGCAAATCGAATAAATGTACTGACGGCAAACGATGCGGTTGAGGCCAGAAATCTGGTTGTTCAGCACGAACGCCTCCATTCCTTGTGGAGTAATATCCGGATTGAGCCTCCCGTGAGAGAGACCGAAGGACCTTTTCGAGTAGGAGAACGCTTTCGCGTGACGACCGTGGTACACCTCGGAAAAATCAGCCCGGTGGAGGTACAGGTGGAGCTTTACTTTGGGCATATGAAATCTTTGAATTCCGTATTCCCCAGTTTTACTGAAAAAATGGATGTTGTCGAAGACCGAGGAGGGGGACAATATCTTTATGCCTGCACCATAAACTGCCGGGATTCAGGCAGGTATGGTTTTACGGTCCGCGTCAAGCCCCGGGGGGATGATCAGATGAAATTTATCCCTGAATTTATTACCTGGGCCTGAGAAAAATGAAAAGGAGCACGGACAGGTAATGACCGATTCCACGAAGAATCCTCGGATATTGATTGTGACGCCGGAGGTAACGTATTTGCCGGAGGGGATGGGTTATGCGGTCAGTGGTATGACGGCCAAGGCCGGGGGGCTTGCCGATGTTTCGGCGGCATTGATCAGTGCGTTGTTTGAAGAGGGAGCGGATGTTCACGTGGCGCTTCCGAATTACCGGTCGCTGTTCACCGCGAAGCTGGCC
>JAHDSC010000137.1 GCA_018432925.1 Desulfobacterales bacterium
AATCAGCTCCTTTTTAGTCCTCACATGACCACTTCTGATTGTGTTCCACTGCTTCCCGGCTCTTCTATCAAAGGGGCTTTGCGGACTGCGGTGATCGATTGGCTGGACAGGGAATATAGGCTGGGGCTTAAAGCCGAGAGGGCTAAAGACTCCAAAGGTGATGCGTATCGTAAGCGGCTTGAAAGCGTTCTGGGGCCGATCACCGACAGCGTCTTCAAGCAACTTAAAATAAGCGATGTAACGGGATATGCTGACAGCACTCTGCTGGTGGAACCCCTTGAGGTTCGAATTAAAGAGGGCAAAACGGTTACACCTAAAAATAAATGTGAAGTGATGTCCAGTCTTTTGCTGGGTAAGGCTGAACGGAGCGTTCTTCATGCTAAAATTTCGCTTGGTTCACCGGCCAACCCTTCAGATCGGTGTTTGACTCTGCGAGGCGGCAAGGCTTGGGACTGGCCTGCACTGGCAAAAATGGTCAACGAGTATTATCTGAAACGCTTTCAGAAGGAAAAAATTAAATTTTACGGCCTGTCCAACTTTGCCAAAGCCAGGCCAAACATTGAGAAACTTGAAGCGGAACTACAGTGTTCTGCCGGGCAAATGATTTTACGGATCGGACATTATTCACAGGTCGAATTTGTTACCGTGCAAGACAACAATCCTTTTACTAAAAAAGATAAACAAAAAAAGCTCCTACCATACGGTACTACTCGCACTCTGGCGAACGAACTGTTTCCTTTCGGGTGGGTTCGCCTTACGCCATGCACTGAGGATGAATATCTGGCAGGGATTGCTGATCGTGAAAAGGTAAACAGCGCAACTCAAGGGCACCGGGAAGCTTCCCGTGCAAAGGTGTTGTTGGACAGGGAACGACAACTCGAACAGATTCGTCAACAGGAAGAAGTGGTTCGGCAGAAGGCTGAAGCCGAGGCGCGCCGCCAGGCTGAATTGGATGCACTCTCCGCTGAAGAGCGCGATATCGTGCTCCTTGAACGCGGAGAGCTTATCGAAAATCAGATTTTTGATCTGTTCAATCGCATCGATTCCTTTGAACTGCAGCTGCAACAACGTGCTGCGCAAGTTCTCAAGTCCCTCTGGATAGCACAAAAAAGATGGAGCAAGAAAGAGTGTTCCCCTAAACAGGCGGTCAAAGTATCCAAGATCAAAAAGATTCTCGGTGAGTTCTGAAAAATGAGTCATATGCCATGAGACCAAAACTGCTACTTCTGTTCAACCACCATATTACCAATGAGCAGCGCAAGGACGCGGCGGCGAGCCTGGCGGTTTCGTCGATTGTGGAGCCGCCCGAGGCGATCAGGGATGTGTGGAAACGGATACCGCCAGAGTTGCCCGCGATAGAGGATCATTTGGCGCCGGTAATGTCGTGGATCTCCCGGCAGGCCGACTCCGGAGACTATCTGCTGGTGCAGGGCGATTTCGGGGCCACCTATCTCATGGTGCGTTACGCGTTTGATAACGGCTTGATTCCCATTTATTCAACAACGGAACGTCAGGTTGCCGAAGAAAAGCAGGCCGACGGCGAAGTCCAATTGATGCATACCTTCAAACACTGTCGCTTCCGCAGATATGGAGCGTGAACAATGGCCGGACTTTATCTGTCGTTTCTCGGCACAAATCCCTATGTGGAGTGCTGTTATGAAATAGAGGGATCGGTTTCGCCGCCCGTTCGTTTTGTCCAGGAGCAGACGGTTTTGCACTGCTGCGAGCAGTGGACGGAGGCGGATCGAATCGTAATTTTTGCCACGTCCCTGGCGAAGAAAAAGAACTGGGTCGACAACGGGCATAACGATGGCCAGCCGGGTCTGGCAAGCCGCCTTGAGAAGCTGGATCTCAAAGCACGCACGAAAATGGTTGAAATCCCGGACGGTCACAACGAAGCCCAGCTCTGGGAAATTTTTTCCATTGTGCTGGCGGAGATTGAGCAGTGCGATGAGGTGGTTTTTGACATCACCCACGCCTTCCGGTCCATTCCCATGCTGGCGATCGTGATTCTGAATTATGCCAAGGTCGTGAGAAAGGTAAGGCTCAGGGGCATCTACTACGGCGCATTTGAGGCGCTCGGGCCGCCGAAGGCGGTGAAGGAAAATTATCCGGAACCTGCCGGTCGAGTGGCGCCGGTCCTGGATCTGAGCTCGCTCGACCGACTGCTCGACTGGAGTTTTGCCGTGGACAAGCTTCTGAAAGCAGGCGACGCAACGGCGGTGCGTGCGCTGGCGCGATCATCCGTCTATAATCTCCTCAGAGACAGCAAGGGGCGGAATGAAGCCGCTGTGGCAATCAGACATTTAGGCGATACGCTGGAGCAATTCACCAGGACCATGGCCACATGCCGATGCCGGGAAATCGCGCCGGTTGTCGATAAGCTCAAGTCAGCCTTGTCGGATTGCGGCCGTGCGGATATCATCAATCCGCTGAAACCGCTCATTGACGATATAGGTAAAGAGGTTGATCCCTTTAAGGCGGACCTTGTCCGTGATGGTATTCATGCTTCACGCTGGTGCGCCAGACATCATTTGATTCAGCAGGGAATTACGATTTTAAATGAAACGCTGGTCACTTGGTGTCTGATTAATGCGGGCGAAGTGGAGCGGATCACTGATATAAAATTGCGGGGCATTGCATCACAGGCATTGGATATCGTAAAGCGGGGTAGACCTGAAAATGATTGGATAGGTGATGCAAAAGACAATAAGGAGTTGACACGCCGGCTGGTCCGGGTGATCAAGGACGTGCCTGGAATAGAAAAAGTATCTTCCGTCCTGCGGGAATTGCGAAATGACATCAATCACGGCGGTATGGGCGCAAATAGTTTTCTCGCGAATCATTTTAGCGAAAAACTGAATATAACCTTGAACATGGTAGACAACCTACTGATGAACTGATTCAAGAAAAAACGTTCTTTGACAACTTGAAACTGCAACATTGCAGTCATTGAATCCGGGTGGCGCTTTCCCGTAGAATGCCGTCATACGCCGCATAAAAGTGTGGCGGCATTCTACAGGAGGTGAACCGATGAAAGGAGCATTCGACAAGCTGGCCGAGATCCGGCCGATGCTGGCAAAGGAGCCGGAAGCGGCGCGTCATGAAGACGAGTTTCTGAAGGAGGCGGATCTGGTTTCGGTCCGCCGTCAGGTCGCCGAGAGCCGGTTGAAAATGGTATTGACGGAAATGGCGGAGATAATCCGTGAGCGTCAGTGGCAACAGGCCCTGGACTTGTTTTACCCGGTGCGGGAAAAACTGCCGGAACTGGCGGACATGGAGATGGATACGCCGGTGCGGGAAAAACTGGGCTTTGCCCTTGGGCAATTGGGCCGATTTGACGATGCCGTCGAAGAGCTGCGGGTATGCGTGGAAAGGGAACCGGAAAATTTTTATCCCCACAGCGCCCTGGCCTATACGGCGTACAATTCCCTGTTTGCGGCCGGGAACCGTGAAATCTTTCTCAGCGGCAAGGTGAGGCAGGATCGGATCGCCCTCGCCCACCGCCATTTTAAAGAGGCCCAGCGGCTGAGACCCGACGGTGTGACCAACTTTTACCGGCAGGCCATGCTGTTGTACAAGATCGAAAACAAGCCCCAAAAAGCCCTTCCGGTTTTCAGCCGGGCGGTGGCCAATTGGGAGGCGCTGAGCGAATCGGAAAAAAACGACCGGCACCAGGAGCGCAAGAACTATGTAAAAGCGCTCTACCGGAAAGCCGGTATTCTGCTGGCCCAGGGAGATTGCCGGGGTGCGGATCAGACCTTGAAACGTTGCCTGATGGAGGATGAGAAGAGCGACTATTTGTCCCGACTGCACAAGTATTTTGCCCTGGGTAAGGTTGAATACCACGCCAATCGCCTGCGGGAGGCAAGAAACGCCCTGCTGTTCGCTGAAAAATGCAGGGGCCGGGAACCGATTGATTTTGTTTTCGAACTGCTGGCAAGGGTTTACCTTGGATTAAACAGCCCGGAGAAGGCCCTTTCCGCAATTGAGCAGGTTCCGGAAGAGCAGCGTCGGCCCTTCTTTCGATGGACCGAGGCCGATGTGCTGTGTGCCATGGGTCGGCATGACAACGCCCGGTCGGCTCTGGAAGCGTGCATCAAGCGGGATCGGCGCTCGCGCCATAAAGGGCTGATCCGGCTTTGCAGGATTGAGTACCTGTCAGGGGACTATCGCGGTGTGATGGTTCATGCCAGAGAAGCGGACCGCTTTTTCCGGGAGCAGTGGACCAACCCCTGCGCGGACGCTCTGTTCTGGCTGGCTGTCGGAGCTCTGCGCACGGGGGAATTGGAACAGGCCCGGTCCGCCGCACATGAGCTGCGGGACTTTCAGCCGGGATATCCCAAACTGGACCGCCTTCTGAAACGACTGGATGAAAAAAGGAGCGGCCCATGAATCCCACGCCGGACATTAAAAAACGTACCGTCGTCCCGGCCGGCAATCTGGATGCCGGTCTGCTGCTGGCCAGGCTGGAAACCCGGATTCTCAAGGGCGAGCAACCGGACCAGACCCGCGCACTTTTGAGGAAGGAAGCGCTTTGGAGCTGCCTTTCGCCCGAAGAGCGTTTGCGGTGGGCTGAACTGGCCCAGATGGCGGAAGAACCCGCCACCGCCTGTCTTGTGCTGGACAGCCTCAACCGGGAACAACCGTCAATGGTTGAAGCCTGGCAGAGGCATCTGGAGGTGCTTGCCATCCTGAGTCCGGACAAGGCATTTGCCGCGTTGCTCGCCCGTGCGCGCCCCCACATCGGCGAGGCGCTGCATGCCCGGTGGATCAAGGCGCCTCGCGCCATCGCCTTTCCAGAGGATCAAGATCTTCAGGCGGCGGCTGATCCCTTTGATCGTTATCACCACCGGATGGCCGCTCTCCGGCGTTTCATGGATCTTTTTGCCGGGCGTGAGGATTGCTTCGCCCGGCAGTGGGCCGACCGGAAAGAAAACAGGCAGGGCTACGTTCCGGAGCGCCGGGCGTTCGGACCGGCCGATCTGGACGAGCACCTGAACGGCCGAAAGACGTACGGCATTTATTTAATGCGGGCCGACGGCCGCATTCGGACCGCCGTGATCGATGCCGACCTGAAAAAGGAGTTGCGAGGCCGTCTTCCGGATGCGCGCCGGCGCGAGTCGGTCCGTCGGGAAGCAGTCCATATGATTTCACGAATCAAGGAAATTTCCCACGCGGCCGGCGCCGCGCCCCTGGTTGAATTCAGCGGTTCCAAGGGCTATCATTTCTGGTATTTTTTCAAGGAACCGGAGGCGTCCGGTTTGGTGCGTTCCGCGCTCGCGAGCATGGTGCGGCAACTGGAACCGGATCTGACCGCGTTTAATCTGGAGGTTTTTCCGAAGCAGGACCATCCCGGCGGCAAAGGGTTCGGCAATCTGGTCAAACTGCCGCTGGGTCTGCACCGTGCCACCGGCAAGCGGTCTTTTTTTATGGACTGCGCGGACCGTTCCGTGGATGCCCAGCTCAACTTTCTCTCGACGGTCAAATATTCGGAACTTCGAAAGATGACCGATTATTTGACGGCGAAAGATCCTGCCCAAGTGGTCATGCATCCGCGCTGGAAAGCCTGGGCGGAGGCTTATCCCGACCTTTACAGGCTTCAATGCGCCTGCGGCCCTTTGGCTCAGGTCATGAGCCTTTGCCTGGATGGCGGAACCCTTTCCCTGCGGGAGGAAAAGATTCTTTACCAGACCATCGGTTTTCTCCCCGACGGGCGCCGTCTCCTGCACTATCTGATGGCCGGACTTTCCGAATACAATCCGCATATGGTGGACTACCGATTCAGCCGGTTGCGGGGAACTCCTCTCGGATGCCGTCGTATTCATGATCTGCTGGGGTTTGCCGGTTCGTTCTGCCGTTTCGCCTGCCCTGCCGCCTATCCGCACCCTCTTCTGCATATCGACGGCTGGAAGGAACCGTCCGTCCCCCCTTCGGAAAAGGCGGTTGACCTGACATCGGCTCTTGAGAATCTGCATACGGCCATCCTGCAGGTTCAGAGGTTTATGAAGTAATGGAATCGATCTACGTCATGGAGCCCGGGTGTTATGTGAGGCGCGAGGGGAGCGCGCTTCATGTGGTCAAGGAGGGCCGGGTCATCGATCGCATTCCTGCCGAAGGGCTCAAGCGGCTGATCCTGGTGGGATATGTCAACCTGACCGGAGCGGTGCTGGACTTTCTCATTCATCGGCAGGTGGAAACCGTTTTCATGACGCCGACCGGCCGGTTTCGGGCTCGTTTGGGCATCGACGAACACCGCCACGTGGCGCTACGCAAAGCGCAGTATCAGCGGTTGAACGATCCGGGTTTCGCTGCCCGTACCGCCCGTGCGATCGTTGGCGGCAAGGTGCAAAACATGATACGCCTGCTGCTGCTGCGCGGCAGGCATTACGATGACCAGACCCTGCGCGCGGCTGCCGCGGGGCTCAAGCCGATTGTCGCCCGCCTGGAAAAATCGGAG
Source organism: Desulfobacterales bacterium (assembly GCA_018432925.1). GTDB lineage: Bacteria > Desulfobacterota > Desulfobacteria > Desulfobacterales > JAHDSC01 > JAHDSC01. The sequence goes on from JAHDSC010000137.1 coordinate 6,461, forward strand.
GATCTCGACCGTATCCGCGGCCTGGAAGGAGCCGCCACCCGGATTTATTTCCAGTGCTTCGGCCGGTTGATCCGAAATGAGCGTTTCACCTTTAACGGCCGCAACCGTCGTCCGCCGCTGGATCCGGTCAATGCACTGCTTTCTTTTGTTTACACTCTTCTTACCAACGAGGTGACATCCGCCATTAATGCCTGCGGCCTTGATCCTTACATGGGAGCTTTACACGAGATCAGCTATGGCCGGCCGTCCCTGGCCTGTGACCTGGTGGAGGAGTACCGCACCTTTCTGGGCGATCGACTGGTGCTGGGACTTATCAACCGAAAGGTTATGACGCCGGATGACTTTATTTATCGGAAGTCGTCCCAAAAGACTTATGCGGATGAGGAGGAAATGAAAGTCAGGCGTCCGGTGGAGATGCGGCCACCCGTCCGCCGGGCTTTTCTATCGGCCTACGAGCAGATGATGGAAAGAACCGTCGGGAGAGGTCGGGAACTGGGGCGGACAACCTACCGCCGGCTGATACTGAGCCAGGTTCGTGCGTTTGGCGATTACCTGCAAGAACCCGAAAAGGTATATTCGCCTTTTGTATGGGATCTCTGAACATGTTTTTTCTGGTCTGCTTCGACATTACCGATAACCGGGTGCGCTATCGCGTGGTCAAGGTTCTGAAGGGATTCGGGAAACGAGTTCAGAAATCGGTTTTCGAATGCGAAAATCTGTCCGAAGAGCGCTTTCTGAAAATGAAAAACGGCATCGAAGATCTCATCGACCATGGCTGCGATTCGGTGCGCTATTATCTTTTGTGCCGGGGTTGTATTCGAAGAATCGAATATTCCGGAATCGGCGAACTGCCCGACGGAGAATCTTTTCGGGTGGTTTAGCGCGAAGTCTCGTGCGGTTTGGAATCCGGTGTTACGGGGCGACCTTGGATTTGTCCTGGAAATCGACATGCAAACGAAGGTTGCGGTAACGAGAAATGCCGGGCAATACGGATCGGACTTTACAAAGGCCGCATGGATATTTATATGTGGCGAATAGCGGAAGAAGCATGAAAATTGTATGGAGAGAGATGTGTGGAAATGAAATTGTTTATTGATTCGGATATGTTGCATGATTTTTCAGGAGTTTTGGAATCCATTCCGAGCATCCCGAATGGCGATTATTGGGGTATGTGTGGAATTGCGTATCCATCTGCCCGTAAACAATTGAAAAAATCAAGGTAGCATCCGAAGGAATGACCCGATTAGAGGGGATTGAGACTCATATTGGCGGATCATTTCCGCCAGATTTTTCATTAATCCGAAGGAATGACCCGATTAGAGGGGATTGAGACGGATACACTCAACGATTTCCTTCTCACTGAGATAACATCCGAAGGAATGACCCGATTAGAGGGGATTGAGACTGGTGCCAATTACATGAGAACCTTTTGTGCCGGCTTTTTCATCCGAAGGAATGACCCGATTAGAGGGGATTGAGACTTTAAGCCCATTTTTTCGTGATGATGCGGCCTTTCGCTCTGAATCCGAAGGAATGACCCGATTAGAGGGGATTGAGACTTCCCCGATCCCC
>JAHDSC010000135.1 GCA_018432925.1 Desulfobacterales bacterium
TATGCGGTCAGTGGTATGACGGCCAAGGCCGGGGGGCTTGCCGATGTTTCGGCGGCATTGATCAGTGCGTTGTTTGAAGAGGGAGCGGATGTTCACGTGGCGCTTCCGAATTACCGGTCGCTGTTCACCGCGAAGCTGGCCCCTTTTCTCCGGAGGGAGCTGAGCATCATCCGGAAGAAGATGCCCGGGGATCGGGTTCATCTTGCCGAAGACCGGGCTTTTTTTTATTTAAACCGGATCTATTCCGGGTATTGGTGGGAGGACACGAAGATCAGTCTGGCATTTCAGCGGGAGGTGATCAACAACATTTTGCCGTATGTTCAGCCGGATCTGATACACTGCAACGACTGGATGACCGGTTTGATACCCGCGGTAGGGAGGCAGTTGGGGATTCCGTCTCTTTTTACGATTCACAACGTGCATACGGTAAAGATTTTGTTGTCCGAGATTGAGGAGAAAGGAATTGATGCGGCATCGTTTTGGCAGCGGCTGTATTACGAGCATATGGCGGACAACTATGAGCGGACGCGTGGGAGTAACCCGGTGGATTTTCTGGCTAGCGGGGTATTTGCGTCTCATTTTGTCAACACGGTGAGTCCGACGTTTTTGCGGGAGGTGGTGGACGGGCGGCACGATTTTGTAACCCGGCCGTTGAGGCAGGAGCTGTCGAACAAGTGGCATGCCGACTGTGCGGTGGGTATATTGAATGCGCCGGACCCCTCGTTTAATCCGGCAACGGATCCGGCGCTGGCGTATCGATACGGTGCGGGCGAGTGTATGAGAGGCAAGCGGGAGAACAAGCGTCATCTTCAGAAGGTCATGGGATTGATAGCGGATGACGAGGCGCCGGTTTTTTTCTGGCCGTCGCGACTGGATCCGGCGCAGAAGGGATGTCAGTTGCTGGCCGAAATTCTTTATTCGGTGGTATCGGGGTACTGGGATCGGAGGCTTGAGATTGTATTTGTGGCCGGGGGGGAGTTTGATCGGCATTTTAAGGACATTGTGCGGTTTCACAGGATTGGGGATCGGGTGGCGATCTGCGGGTTCGACGAGGATATGGCGCGGCTGGCGTATGCGGCATCGGATTTTATTTTAATGCCGTCGAGTTATGAGCCATGCGGTCTTCCTCAGATGATTGCCCCGATTTACGGATCATTGCCGGTGGCCCATGACACGGGAGGGATTCACGACACGGTGGAGGAGATGGATGTGGAGAAGCACAGGGGCAACGGTTTTCTTTTCAAGGTATTTGACTCCAAAGGACTGAGGTGGGCGATCGATCAGGCCATGGTTTTTTATGATTTTCCCTTGAAGGTAAAGGAGGAGCAGATTCGGCGGGTCATGAAACAATGCAGCGCCTCTTTCAACCATGCCGTCACGGCGCGCCGTTACATCGATCTTTACGAAAAAATGCTGCGACGCCCGCTCGTGGTAGAAAATTATACGGATCACGGATCAAGATAGAGGCAGCGATATTCCTTTGACCCGATATCTTTCAAGGCTGCGTTTGACTTGTAGCCAGAACCGATTCGTCAAATCATTGCGGTTGCGAACATGCCCATTTCCAATGAAAATACCAAACCGGTTGATCCGGTTATAACAAATGATCCATCAGACGGATTATCATTTCTTCTGGAGAGAGATCCCTATCTGAAACCGTATGAACGGGTTTTAAGACACCGGTTCTCTTATTTCTGCGAGCTGGAAAAGCGGCTGACTCAGGAGAGAATAAGCCTGCCGGATTTTGCTGCAGGCCATGAATACTTCGGGCTTCATTTTCGCGACAATGAATGGATTTTCAGGGAATGGGCTCCCAATGCGATCGCCATTTACATGGTGGGAGAAATGAGCGAATGGCGGGAAAAGAAGGCTTTCGCTCTGGAGCGGATCAATCCGGAAGGGGTATGGGAAATTCATCTCCCTTCCGGAGCCCTTAAGCATGGAGATCTTTATCGACTTCGTATTCATTGGCATGGAGGACAGGGGGATCGTATCCCTGCGTATGCTCGCCGAGTGGTTCAAGATCCCGGGACGTTGATATTCAACGCGCAGGTTTGGTTTCCTCCTTTTCCCTATCGCTGGGAGTGCCCCGACTTCCAGTGCGTTCCCGCTCCTTTATTCATATACGAAGCCCATGTGGGAATGGCTCAGGAAGAGGAAAAGATCGGTTCGTTTCGGGATTTCAGCGAAAAAATTCTTCCGAGAATCGTACGGGCCGGATATGATACCATCCAGCTGATGGCAATACCGGAGCACCCTTACTACGGTTCCTTCGGCTATCATGTCTCTAATTTTTTCGCTGCTTCCTCCCGCTTCGGAACACCGGAGGAGTTGAAAGGACTCGTCGACCGGGCTCATCAATTCGGTCTGAACGTGATCATGGATCTGGTTCATTCTCATGCCGCTCGAAACGAGGTGGAGGGGCTGAGCCGTTTTGACGGCACCCTGTATCAGTATTTTCACGATGGGCCGCGCGGTTTCCACAGTGCCTGGGATTCCCGGTGTTTTGATTACGGAAAATTTCAGGTGCTGCATTTTCTTCTTTCCAACTGTCGTTTCTGGCTCGATGAATATCGTTTTGATGGGTTTCGATTCGATGGTATTACCAGCATGTTATATCATCACCATGGGCTGGGGGAGGCATTTACTCATTATGAGAAGTATTTTAACAGTAGCGTGGATGAGGATGCACTTGCCTACCTCTATTTGGCCAATCGTGTCATCCACGATGTCCGACCCGACGCCGTTACCATTGCGGAAGACATCAGCGGAATGCCGGGATTAGCGGCACCGGTTTCCAAAGGCGGCATCGGTTTTAATTACCGATTTGCCATGGGCATTCCGGATTACTGGATTCGAATCGTAAAACATGTTTCCGACGAACATTGGCATATGGGGGAGATGTGGTACGAGCTGACGAATCGGAGAAACGAGGAGAAGACGATTAGTTATGCCGAATCGCATGACCAATCTCTCGTGGGGGATCAGACGCTCATCTTCCGGCTCATCGGTTCCGACATGTATGAATATATGCGCGTTTCCGATGAAAATCTGAGGATCGATCGAGGAATTGCGCTTCATAAGCTGATCCGGTTTATAACGTTGATAACCGCCGGCAACGGGTATCTCAATTTTATGGGCAACGAATTCGGACATCCGGAATGGATCGATTTTCCCCGGGAAGGCAACAGATGGTCGCTGCATTACGCACGCCGTCAGTGGCATTTGGTGGACGATCCGAATCTCAAGTACCAGTTTCTGGCGAATTTTGACCGAGATATGATTGAGATGGCGAAACGTTCAAAGATTTTGGAGTGTTCTCAGCCGAATCTTTTGTACGAGTATAATGATGATAAGGTACTGGTGATCGAGCGGAACCGTTTTTTGTTTGTGTTTAATTTTCATCCCACCCGATCCCATGTGAATTACCGGTTCGAGGCATCACCCGAAACATACCGGGTGGTTTTCGACAGCGATAATCTGAAATACGGAGGACACGGTCGTCTGGCGCCGCATCAATGTCATCGAACGCTTTCCGATCCTTCCGAAGACGGCGGGCCGCATTATCTCAGCCTCTATCTTCCAACGCGAACCGTGATGGTATTGTCCCCCGTTTCCAAGGCGTAAAAAATCGATGGTGACTTGTGCAATTGGATTGGGATCCGGGGGGCCCATCCTCATTTTTACGGTTCGACCATTTTTAAATCGAATGTTTTAATAATTTTTTAAAAACCCCGAGGAAAACAGCGACGTTTAACTTGTTAACCAGAAATCAGACCGGTTTGGAAAGATTCGAAAGAAAGCGGAGAAATCTATGACAGCATATATCGAGGCAAAATTGGAAGAAATCGAAAGCCGGGCCGAAAATCTTTATAATCAGCAAGCCTCTACAGGATTAGGATTGGAACAGGACTATGCCAGGCTATTGGAGGCCGTAACTTCGGTGAGGGATCAAATCAGAATCCTGGACAAGCACAACTCGCTTCTTTTCAGGATTGTGGATGTGATGGAGAAAAGCGGCAAACCGGAGACCGCCGTGAGAAAAATCGAGAACATTTTAAAGTCCGTTCATCCCAGATAAGGAAAGGATCTCCGAATCGTTGTGCCGACCGGTCATGGCAATTCATTTTCAGAGACTGAGAAGCAGGACAGACAGGCCTCTTATCAACCAACCCCGTCGAGCTCATTCCGAATGGCAATACCGATTTTTTCGATTGTATAGGGTTTCTTTATGTAAGGACCGGCTCCAAGTTTTTGCGCCGCTCTGACGCTTTTCGTTTCGGAGTACCCACTGCCGATTACGGCCTTCTGGCCGGGACGAATATCGAGAATTTTCCGGTAGGTCTCCAGACCGTCTATGCCTGGGTCCATGATCATGTCCAGAATGACCAGGTCCGCGCAATTTTTTTTCAGATATTCAAGAGCGGCCTCACCGCTGGATGCGGTGACCGGTTTATATCCCAAGTCAGAGAGCATGGAAGAGACCAGTTCCAGTTGCTCTTGAACATCATCGACGATGAGAATCGTTTCGCCCTTTCCCCTGTAATGTTCAGCCGGTATTCGCGCCGTTTCGTCCGGTCGTTTTTTTCTCGTGGCCGGGAAATACAAGGTGAAAATCGTTCCCTTACCTTCTTGACTCTGGACATCGATATATCCATTGTGATCCTTGACGGTTCCCCAGACCACGGTCATTCCAAGGCCGGTTCCGCTTCTTCCCATGACTTTCTTTGTAAAAAACGGCTCGAAGATCCTCTCGATGTCATCCGGGGCGATACCGACCCCCGCATCCGTTACGGTGAGTACCGCATAATCGCCTTCCTTTATAATATCGTCATATTCCCGAACGGATTTATCAATATGACGATTTTCCGTTTTTATTGTGGCCGTACCTCCCTCCGGCATGGCCTCGGCGGCATTGGACAGGAGGTTCATTACCGACTTGGAAAGATGCGCGGGAGAGCCGATGATATTGAGCAACGAATCCTCCAGCAGCATTTGAAATCGGACGTTTTGATGGTAGAATTGCAACTTTTCATGTTCCGGTGACTCGAAATGAGTTGTAACGATCTCGTTCAGATTGACCACTTTCGGATTGGAAACCCCACGCCTGGCCAGAGTCAACATATCCTCCACGATCGCGGCGGCCTTTTCCCCCGATTTTTGGATTAGCTCGAGCGGTCTTCTCATCGGACTGTCCGAGGGAAGTTGATCCAAAAGCAGAGAGGGCAGACCAACCACCCCGCCAAGCACATTATTCAAGTCGTGGGCAATGCCGCCCGCAAGGGTTCCCAGGAATTCCATCTTGCCCGCACGCACGAGAGCGGCTTCCAGTCTCTTTTTTTCTTCCTCCGCCCGTCGTACCTGAGTGATATCCCTGACAACGGCGCCGATCCCTGTTTTCCCGTTCTTCAAAACAACCGGAAACTTGCGTGTTTCAAGTATATCGTTTCGGATTTGTTCTTCCACAACCACGAGTTTTCCGGCTGAAAGTGCCAGTTCGTCCGACCGGCCGGTTAATTCAGCGAAATCCGAGGGGAACACCTCGTTATCGCTTTTACCTAATATTTCATATTCTTGTGGAATATCATGTACTTCCAGAAACGCCCGGTTGGCAAGCACATAGCAAAAGTTTTCATCCTTCATAAATGCTACATCCGATAGGGCATCCAAGAAGCTTCGATACCGGGCTTCGCTTTCTTTCAGGGATACCTCGGCCTTCTTCAGTTCCGTCAAATCGGTCAGTGATATGACGCACTGGCTGGTAGCGTCGATAAATGCTACGGTAATGTAAACATGCTTTTGTTGTCCATCTTTACAGATAAACCGGAACTCGTAGTTTCTGGGAGCATCAAGACCTTTCATGCGGGACCGGTGATAACCCATTATGCGGTCCAGGTCATCGGGATCGACAAACGACATCCATGTTTTCCTGCCTTCCACCTCTTTCTTTGAATAACCCGATAACTTTTCGAATTCGCCGTTTACCAGAGAAAGGATGTTTTCCGCATCGACGATGCCCATGGAGGCATTGGTATTTTCAAAGATCGCTCGGTATTTCTGCTCGCTCTTCAGTAACTTGTTTTCCACCTGCTTTCGATCGGTTATATCCCGGGCAATCCCCTGAACGGCAAGAGGAACGCCTTCCGGGGAAGCAAGAATGGTCGCGTTGACCTCGATCCATTTTTCCCGGCCGTCCTTTGTACGGATGATCAATTCTAAAGGTTCGGGTTTTTTATCCGGATTTTTAAGCTTCGCTTCCAGACGGTTTTTGATAAGAAGCGCCGAATCGGAATGTATAAACCTCAGGGCGTTATTACCGACCAAATCCTCGGCCGTATAGCCGAGGATCCGCTCCGTCGCACGATTCACGGATAGGATATTGAAATCCAGGTCATGGGAGTAAATAATGTCGTTTATGGTTTCATGGAGCGCCCGGTATCTTTCTTCGGTTTGAATACGGCCCGACCCAACCGGCTGCTTTTTCACGCATGCCTCCCTACTCCATGAAGGTTGAGGGTCCCCATCGGTTCGCAACCTTTTTTCCTCGAAAACAGCTAGGGAATTTTGGATTATATTTCTTACCGATTGTTTGATTGTGTTCCCCCTCTCGGCCGGATAAAATGTCGGCGATCAAGAAAGGAGTTTTGGAATGGCTTCACGGTTTATTTATCGTCTTTTTGGCGTATCGTCTTTAGCGGAGCGTCGGAACGATTCCGTCCGGCCGATGGAAAGACGATCATTCCGTTTGTTTGGGATGTTGATTTATGGAGGGCTGATTTCGAGCGGAGTTCCCGGCGAAATTACAACGGATGATGTTAGCGGACCGGCCAACGATTAGGCCGCCGCATTTCGAGCGAAATGATCGTATCCATCGGTGTATCCCGTTCCTTTATCGCCTTTCGTTCCGATCGATATCAGAGGGACGGATATCGATACGTGGCAGGCACACGAATTTTTCTCCCGTACATTGAAACGCCCGATTCTTCACATCATTTTCAAGATCCATTGCCAGAGACCAAAGCACGCCATTCCACACACAATGGTGATCAGCAGGTTTTTGCTCAGTTTGCCGATTACAACCGTTGCAATGGCTCCCACCAAGTATGCGTTATTGAAAGATACATGAAGAAAGGTTTGGCCGTTCGGATAGAGTACCGCGGGTACGATAATGGCGGTCAGGACAACCGGCGGGACATACCGAAGGGCATTCCGCATCCTGCCGGAAATATTGATTCGGCCGGACAGGGGCAGCAACCCATAGCGAATGGAAAAGGTGACCAGAGCCATGCCGGCGACTAAATATAAGGTCTCCAAGATTTGTTCTCCCCTTGAGATGTAATCATGTGTCAATGCCGCTCCCAGAGTCTTTCCGCCGATACACCGGCGGTCATGCCGATGACGGCGGCCATAATGAGGCCCAGCTTGTGAGGCATTCCGTGAAATATCAAGGCGCTTATCCCGGCGGCAAATACAGCTGCGTAAGTGGGCTTGTCTTTCAGGTAGGGGATTACCATGCCGATGAATGCCGCCACCATGGCAAAATCCAGGCCCCATCCGCCGATCTCCTGAAGCATCCGGCCGGCCACCAGGCCCACAAGAGTGCATAGGTTCCAGTTGGTATACATGAAGATCATGGAGCCCAGCTGATACCAGTGTTTGTATGGACTGCCGTTATCCTGAAGCCATCGGCCTGCGGCCACGGCAAAGGTTTCGTCGGTCAGGCCGAAGGTCAACACCACTTGCCATAAACGCGGTAGTCTTTTGAGATACTCCAGCAGGGTGGCTGTATAAAGCAGGTGCCGGAAATTGACGATAAAGGTGGTTAATACGATTATGGGCCACATGGTGCCGGAACCCAGCAGTCCCACAGCGATAAATTGGGCCGAACCGGCAAAGACGAACAGGCTCATCCCGATGGTACCTGCCGCCGAAAGACCGGCGCCACCGGATAACGTCCCGAAAATGATGCCGAAAGGGACCGCACCGATCACCAGCGGCAAGGTGTCGCGGGCCCCTTTCCAGAATTCTCCAAGTCGTGTCGGCGTTTCCAGGAAACTCTCCTCGAAGCGGTAATAAAAAAATATTCCAGCGACATTTGAACCGCAACAGCAAATGCATCCCCCGCGGCTTGCCGCAGGGTTCTTCAATCAGGGGAACGTTCACTGGAAATGCAGCACCTCGTTCCCTCCACATGTATTACGAACGGGCTTTTCAATGGCCATTTATAAACCAATGAAAGCCGGTGTTATCTCCTGATTGTTTTGAAATTGTGAGTCGGCTTTTTTCAGGTTTTCCCCGGCGCGCCAATCACGGAAAAGAGCGCTTGTCCCCGGCATCGATTTTTATCTGTTGCCGGAATAGGGATTCTTATAGAAATCGAAACAGATATCCAGTCAGCCGAATCATCTTGGTGTTTAGAAGAAGAATGTTTCAACGATCTGTGCAGCTTGAACACCCTATTGCATGCCTATCATGGCCTTCTGCAACCTCTGATGGGCCGCCTGCACTTCCGGGTCCATCATGTATTTCATCATGTTCATGAAACCGGCAGTCATTTTCTGTTGCATGGCTTCCGCCTTTTTCTCGAGCGATTTCAGCTCGTCAGGTACTCTCTGGGGGTTTTCCAGTTCCGGATATTTATTCCTGATTTCCTTGAGCTTCGGGGCAAGAGTTTCCATTTTATCCGCATACCGGTTGATGGCCTTTGCCATTTCCATGGAGGAAGACGCCTTTTCCATTCCCGCGACGTACTCCTCCATGGCATTCACATATTCGGTGTTCACCTTTACCAGATCTCCGTATCCTCTTCCACAACCCATGAGTACCATCATCATTCCGATCGACAAAAAAACAAATCGTGTTTTTACCTGCATATATCACTCCTTTCATTTATGCTACAGCCGTATATCGCTTGGTTTCCGAAAACCCGACCAGGGCGATTGGTTCATTCATGTATCGGCACATCAACGGATTTTCCTACAGGAGCGAAATCCCACGCATGGAATGCGTCCCTTACATCCGTATTGTGGCACGAACCTTGTAAATCGTTTATCCGATCCGGTCAAGTCCTGATTGGATGCGCCTTTCCAATGCCCCAGGAAACCGGGTTTCCTATATCTTGGCTAGGCACTCGTCCATCTTTTAACAAGATCCGTATTGTTTTATGTATGGGGTCGAGCGGGTAATCATGGCAATCGGGTGAAAAGCAATGTTCATCAGGCGGTGGCGGATTTTTATGCCATCGATTCCGTTGTAAGAGGTTTTACAGGAAAGCATAATGATAAATTGCGTTCCACTCCGAATTTCTCGCGATTTTCTTTTCCTCGTTGCGTTTCCGCGATCGCACTTCTGCATTCCTGGAACAGATTCACTTTTCCATCATGGCGAAGCATGAGATGAGCGAAAATGCAGACTTTCGCTTTTTGAGGATAACCCTTTGTTTTTCGTCTGCCAAAGCGGAAGATTTTGTCCATAAGGATGCTTTCAGACGATACGGATTGATTTGAGAAATTTTCCGGAAAATAAAAAGGTAAGCTATCTTCATTTGACCGGCTTTACCGGTTTGCCCGCCTTGCCTCGATTCCGCAGAGGAAGGCGGGCCGTTATTCCCGTGGGCACAGAAAAGAGGACGTTTAATCAAAAAGTCCTTTGAAGACGCTTCGTACGCCCTCACGGACTTCATCAACCACAGAATCTTTTGCTTCCGATTTGGCGGAACTTCCGATGTCTTTAGCATCCTGTTTGAGCTCATCATCCATGCCGTATTCGTTCGATTGTTGGGGCGGCTGCTGAATTTGTACCTGCTGAGCGGTGGATGGCAATTCGTAGTAGGATGCGCCGAGAGATTTTTTTTGGAGGCTTTCCAACTTCATATCATTTCCGTATCGCAGTATTCCGCCGTAACCGGAAGACTTCGATTCTTCCGCGCTCTGTTCCAGGAATTGGGCCATTTCCTTTCCCATCATCTGACCCATATGGGAAGCGATGGCAACCCAGCCATCGTTGATCTTTTTAAGATCGGAGTGGTCACTCATGACGACTTCCTCTTGCCGCACAACGTTTTCTCCCTCGGTTATCGTTACGTTATACACAATGCCCTTGAATCCGGCCACCGTTTCCGTTCGTCCGGTCTTGGTGTATTTGACGGTGGATTTGGGTGCGTCTTTGCCTAAGCCGAACAAACTCTTGAACCCGGAAGCCATTCCCATGGCCTGATCCATGTCCATGACCTGCAACTGACCGTCATCGTTATAAACCGAGTAAATCTTACCTCCGGAAAACAGCATGTAACTATCGGGGGAGGTGTCCATCCGGATATGTTTGGTATCCCTGACACATAGGGTGATCATGCTGCCGTCTGGATATTTATATGTGGCAACGAGATCGCTCGCTGCAAAGGCAGATCCTTGGAGCAACACGATCATTAAGAAAACCAATAAGATTTTTCGCATGTTTATTTCTCCTTTTTGCTGATGAATCATTTTTTTCAACCTGCTGCTTTCCGTACCGCAAGTCAGGCCGGATGCAGCATCCGTTTATGACTCTGGAAATCCGGTTTTCCCGGCCTGAACCTCTTTCAGTAATTTCACCCCGATCAACCATTTGTATGGGAAAAGTAAAACTCGAAGCCGGCTTTGAATCCGCCAAGATCGATTTTGGGGCTCTTCGCCATATCATCGAGGTTCTTGTATTTTTTTGCAGGTATCGATGGATCCTGATCCGGTTCCTGTATAGGCTGTTTCGGGATCGGAGTCTCCCGGCTTTACCCTGAACGAGAGCCGGTCGGGAGAGGAAAAGAACGGTATTGTTCCTTTCCTGGAGGATCCGGAGAATCCGTTCGGGGTATTCTTCCTTCCGCATGGTGTCGTAAAACGGGTCCCTGTCCACCGAACGGAGCCACCAAAATTCCGTGTCTTCCGGATAGTAGGGAATCCTACCGAAGAAACCCATGCCGTCGGGTGACAGTACTCTGCCATTTGAGGGCAGACAGATTGGTGGGTGAATCGGGTGCGCAATGCACTTTCTGCATGGCCGCTTTCGAGCCCATATCCGAAAAGTTCAGCCCAAGCGTGTGAAATCGGCCGAATATTAACTCCTCCTCTTCCACATCCATAGTAAATGTCATTATTTGATGGCCTATGGATATATCGAATCTTTCTCATAGAATCTTGAATTCACCGGTATCGAGGGTTTCCTGGCCCACAACCCGTTTGTTGTTGCCGTCGAATACAGCCTTGACCACCGGACCGGTCTTGCAGCCACCATGGTGTAGCCGATATCCACGGCTCCGCGGGAAAGAGAAGGCAAAAGGGGATAGGCTGCCGGCAATGGGAACATAATCACCGGATCGGTATCGGTTTCTCCGCTCAGGGCGTCGGTTGCATCCATGATCGCCTTGCCCTTTTCGCCGATGGCCTTTTGTCGGTCAGCTTCACCATGTTTCCCGTTGTGGTTACGCCCTGCCTTGGAGGTTTTACAGAAAATATTGCCAAATCCGGATTGTAATGGAAAAGGGAGTGTACCTTTGAAGTCGTGTATATCAAAAAACACGAATTTTCTAAAACCATTTCATGTAAGAATAAATGAAACAGCCAGAGTGCAGGAAGTGACTTGTGATTTACGGGAAAATGCTTTAGAAAACCGGTCATGAAGAAAAACATGCACCTTCTCGGGTTCATCATGGGTTGTTGCCCGTTTTCAATTGTGGATACTGCATTCAGGAGAAGGGTAATCCACACCGGATGACGACGGAAGCGTTCAATTGGTTTTGCTGTGAGGCATTGAAACATCATGCAGTTCTTTGATGAATGGAAATTTCTGGCCGGTCTGGGAATTTTTTTATTCGGCATTTTCATGATGGAAGAGTCCATTAAGCTGCTGTCAGGCAGAGCGTTCAAGACGATGATCCGTCGATATACCGGTACACGGGTCAAGGGTTTAATTTCCGGATTTGTCAGCACCGCTATTTTGCAAAGCAGCTCCGCGGTTTCCCTGATTGTGCTGGCCTTTGTCGGCGCCGGACTTCTGACCCTGGTCAATGCAATTGCCGTAATCATGGGCGCTATGGTCGGTACGACCCTTACGGCCTGGATTGTGGCTGTTTTCGGCTTCAAATTTAAAATCGACGCTTTTGCCCTGCCGATGATCGGCATCGGCGGGATCGGATTGATTTTTCTGGCGGCATCCCCAAAGTATGTCAATATCAGCAAGCTCTTGGCCGCATTCGGTTTTCTCTTTCTTGGACTGGATTTCATGAAAACCAGTGTGGATCAACTTTCCGCCGCCTTGGATTTTGCGATTCTTCCGGACCTGGGCCTGTGGGCCTATGTGATCGTCGGTATCCTGTTGACCGCCATCATGCAGTCAAGTTCCGCTACCATCGCCATTATCCTGACCACACTTTTTTCAGGCATCATCGGGTTTAATCAAGGTGTAGCCATGGTGATCGGAGCCAATGTGGGAACTACGGTTACCATTCTGCTCGGCGCGGTTGGAGGCATACCTGCGAAAAAACAGACGGCTGCCAGTGCCCTTATGTTCAATCTGGGTACGGCCATAGTGGTGTTGCCGGCGCTTCCGTTGATACTCTGGTTGATGTGCGATATTTTTGGGTTCAGAGAAAACGTCGTATTGGGAATCGCTTTTTTCCACACCTTGTTCAACGTCATCGGTGTCATTCTTTTTTTCCCATTCGTTCCGGCGCTTTCCCGTCTTCTGGAGCGCCTTTTTCCTGAAAAACATTGGGTTTTAGCCCGATTCATCATTAATACAACCCCCCGGGTACCGGAAGCGGCAATCGCGGCTTTGCGCAGAGAAGTGTTTCACCAATTGTTCTTGTCCCTCCGCTACATCGCCGGAATATACAAACTTGATCCAGGTAATAACTTGGAACCTGCAAGGCATTCGGATGGGTTCTGGTCGGATCCCCCTCTCACTTATGAAGATTTGACCCGCCTGCATGCGGAAATCTTTTCTTTTTATGCCCGGATACAAGCTGGAGAGATAGATAAGGCCGAGACAGCGCAAATGGAACTGGTAATGCGGTCCAGTCGAAGCGTAATGAATGCAACCAGAAATCTATACGAACTCTTGGGGGAAATTGAAGAGATTGGAAGTGATGACAATCCGTTTATGATCGAAGCGTATCGGTATTTCAAAAACCGGTTGCAACGACTATGGGCCATTGTTGAAAAGGTGACGAAATTTTTCGAAAACGAAGACCTGACGGGTATACTAATCGACTTTTTTAGATCCGTCGAAAACGCGGACAAGAATTTTATCCGCTCCTGTTCCCATTCGGTGGCTAGGGGTAGGATCCGGATAAATGAAGTAACCAACCTGTTGATGGTCAACCGGCTTTTCACTCAATCCAATCGAATGCTGGTTTTGAGCATGCAATCCTTGACCCACAGAAACGATCCTGCCGATGTTTTATTGGAAAAACCTCAGGAATCGTAAAGACGGCTTGCAGAAAATAATGGAATTTTTTCCCGAAACCCGCCATTGACGGCAAAATTGCGGAGTGAATGCGGCGAAGATTCTCAGGCGTTATGTTCAATCATGCCTGCCGGTTCATGGAAAAGAACAATCAGAGGATGACGGTTTCAAGAGATTCCTTTCCTTGGGTGCTTGTCGTTCTGTTTATCCTGAATTTCCGGCAGGTGTTTTTCCTCCGGCCCGGTTCAATGGATGGGAATAAAAAAGGGACCCCCAATTAATTGGTAAGTCCCTGATTATGTTTGTGGCGGGAGCGACGAGACTCGAACTCGCGACCTCCGGCGTGACAGGCCGGCGTTCTAACCAAACTGAACTACGCCCCCATTTTTGAAAAACAGCCCTTTATCTGGGTGGTAGGCGGAACAGGGCTTGAACCTGTGACCCTCGGCTTGTAAGGCCGATGCTCTCCCAACTGAGCTACCCGCCCCTGAATATTACCATAAGAGTTGGTACAGGTATCAATTCGGCAAAATATTGTCAAGTCAAAATTAATGTTGACTGATCCCACTAGTTCAGATTCAAAGGCTCTCTTTGTTTCATTCCTTCCGGGGTGATTTCAAAAGAAATATCGCTTCTTTGGAAAAGAGCATCTCCTTCCTTCATGACTAACGCATGCGACAGAACTTCATCCATATGCTCGACCGGAACAATTTTTACCTGTTTTGATACGGCATGCGGGATATCTTTTAAATCCTTTTCGTTTTCCTTTGGAATGATGACTTTTTTAATTCCTCCTCGATGAGCCGCAAGAATCTTTTCCTTTAACCCTCCAATGGGAAGAACCCGCCCACGCAAGGTGATTTCTCCGGTCATGGCCGTATCGCGATAAACCGGCCGCTTTGTAAGGGCCGACACAATGGAGGTGCACATCGAGATTCCCGCGGAGGGACCGTCCTTGGGAATCGCACCTTCGGGGATATGAATATGAATATCATTTTTTCTATAAAAGTTTGGATCAATTCTGAGGCTCTCGGTACGCGAACGAACATAGCTGACGGCCGCTTGAGCCGATTCCTTCATTACATCCCCCAGCTTGCCGGTAACGGTCAGCCCTCCTTTGCCCGGAATGATCACTGTTTCGACACAAAGCAGGTCTCCTCCGGTTTGTGTCCAGGCCAGTCCGGTTACCATACCGATCTGGTCCTGATTTTCGATCTGGCCGTGTCTGAATTTCGGTGGTCCAAGATATTGGGGTACGGATTCGCAGGATATTCGATACGGTTTTTCAACTTTATTTTTTACAACCTTACGGGCAATTTTGCGGCAAATGGAGGCAATTTCTCTCTCTAAATTTCTTACCCCCGCTTCACGAGTGTATTGTTGAATGATGTTGAAGATCGCTGTTCTCGTAAACCGTAGATCCTGTTTTTCCAGACCGTTTCGTTTAATTTGTTTGGGAATGAGAAAATCCTTGGCAATCCGATACTTTTCATACTCGGTATAGCCGGGCAGACGTATGATTTCCATCCGGTCTTGCAGAGGGATTGGTATTTCCGGCAAGGTATTCGCCGTAGTAATAAAAAAGATATCCGAAAGATCGTAATCAAGATCCAGATAATGATCGTTAAAGGCGTAGTTTTGTTCCGGATCCAGAACTTCCAGAAGGGCTGCGGAAGGATCGCCCCGGAAATCCATACTCATTTTATCCACTTCATCGAGACAAAACACCGGGTTGTTGGTACCTGCCTTTTTCAGGGATTGGATAATTTTGCCGGGCAATGCGCCGATGTAAGTACGACGGTGCCCCCGGATTTCCGCTTCATCCCTAACGCCGCCGAGTGAAAGACGAACAAAATTTCTTCCGGTCGCCCTTGCCACGGATTTGGCCAGAGAGGTTTTTCCGACTCCTGGGGGACCGACCAGGCACAATATCGGCCCGCGGACCTTTTGAATCAGGGTTTGAACAGCAAGATATTCAAGTATGCGTTCTTTTGGTTTTTCAAGCCCATAATGATCTTCGTTTAATATTTTTTCCGCCTCTTCAATGTCCTCCTGCACCTTGCTCATTTCCAGCCACGGCAGACTGATGATCCATTCGATATAATTTCGGACTACCGTTGCTTCAGCTGACATGGGAGTCATCAGCTTTAACTTTTTGAACTCCTGTCTAACCTTGTCTTCCGCTTCCTTTGACATTTTTTTCTGCTGGATTCGTTTTTCAAGCTCGGCAAGGTCATCGCTGGACTCTTCGTCGGCACCCATTTCTTTTTTAATGGCCCGCATCTGTTCATTCAGATAGTACTGTTTCTGGGTTTTCTCCATCTGTTCCTTGACACGATCCTTTATTTTCTTCTCCATCCGGAAAACATCGATTTCAAGCTTTATCAGTTCTAGAAGGCTGGAGAGTCGCTCCGCTACGGAAAGCGTTTCCAGAAGACGCTGTTTGTCTTCAATCTTAAAGGAAAAATGGGAGGCCACGGTATCGGCCAATTGAGAGGGATCGGAAATGGCTGAAACACTGGTGACCAGTTCTTTTGAGATGTTTTTGTTCAGCTTGCCGTATGCCTCGAAACTTTCAACGATGGCTCTGCTCAAGGCCAGCCCTTCGGCGGCCGACACTTCCGGTTCGATCAGGGGCTCAACCTCCACCTGAAAAAAATCTTCATTCTGCTGAAAATGAACAATCCGGCCTCTTGACTTTCCCTCAACCAGGGCTTTCACCGTGTTATCCGGAAGCCGAAGCAGCTGAAGAACGTTGCCGATTGTTCCAAGAGAACTGATATCCTTTTCCGTCGGGTTGTCGACTCCGGCTTTTTTTTGAGTGGCAAGAAAAACGTTTTTATCCTGATTCATCGCATCTGCAAGGGCGTTCACCGACTTGGCTCGACCTACAAAAAGAGGTGCTACCATATGGGGAAATACCACAATATCTCTCAGCGGCAGAAGCGGCAAAATCATCTTCGGCATACCGGATTCATCCTGTTTGAATATTTTTGGAAAATTGATCATAGATAATTCTCTTGGAGTTTATTTTTATTTCCTAACTGTTTTCAAGCATGTTTTTTTGTCTGCTCATAAAGGAGAATGGGGTCTTCGTTGTTCAATAAAACATCTTCGCTGATGACACATTCCTTTACATTATCGATGGAAGGAATTTCGTACATGATATTCAGCAAACAGCTTTCCAGTATCGCGCGAAGTCCTCTGGCGCCGGATTTACGGTTTAAAGCTTCTTTTGCAATGCTTGACAAGGCAGTGTCGGTGAATCGTAAGTTGACCCCCTCGATTTCAAAAAGCTTTTTGTACTGCTTGATCAATGCATTTTTGGGTTCCGTTAGAATTCGGATAAGAGAAGGCTCATTCAATTCATCAAGTGTCGCAATAACCGGCAGCCGACCGATAAATTCGGGGATTAGTCCGAACTTTATAAGATCTTCCGGTTGAACCATTTTCAGAATATCTCCGACGGATTTATCTTCTTTCTTAAGGATTTTGGCCCCGAAACCCATAACCTTTGACCCCAATCGGCGTTTGATTATCTGGTCCAGACCGTTAAACGTTCCGCCGCAAACAAATAATATATTGGTTGTATCAACCTTAACGAAATCCTGCTGGGGATGTTTTCTTCCCCCTTTAGGGGGCACGCTGGCTGTCGTTCCTTCGATGATTTTCAATAAGGCCTGTTGGACGCCTTCGCCGGAAACATCCCGCGTGATGGAGGGATTGTCGGATTTTGTTGCAATTTTATCGATTTCATCGATGTAAACGATACCGCGTTTTGCCTTTTCCACATCGTAATCGGCGTTTTGAAGAAGAGAAAGTATGATGTTTTCAACATCTTCACCTACATACCCGGCCTCTGTCAGGCTGGTTGCATCCGCAATGGTAAACGGAACATCCAAAAATCTGGCGAGTGTTTGTGCCAGAAGGGTTTTTCCACATCCTGTCGGACCAATCAGCAGGATATTGCTTTTTTGAATTTCCACATCTCCTGTGGTGACTGAGGATTCAAGTCGTTTATAGTGATTGTGTACCGCGACAGACAGTATTTTTTTGGCTCGATCCTGTTCGATCACGTATTCATCCAGCATTTCTTTAATTTGCTTCGGGGCAAGAATCTGCTTTACCTGCTTTGGCTGTTTTTCGGTTTCTTCTTCGATGATTTCGCTGCACAGTTGGATACATTCATCGCAGATGTAAACTGCGGGACCGGCGATCAATTTTTTGACTTCTTTCTGATTTTTTCCGCAAAATGAGCAAAAGAGATTATTGTCGAGATCTTCTTTTTTCGCCATTTCACGCCTCCTTTCCCTCTATATGATCAAGATCCTTTCTGCTTACGATGACGTGATCCACGATTCCATATTCTCTGGCTTCGTTTCCTGACATATAGAAGTCTCGGTCTGTATCTGCCTGTATTTGTGTTAAAATCTTTCCTGTATGAATTACCAGTATATTGTTCAGGGTATCTTTCATACGAAGAATTTCTTTTGCCTGTATGGCTATATCAGAGGCTTGGCCCTGAAATCCTCCCATCGGCTGGTGAATCAAAATTCTTGAGTTGGGAAGGGAATATCTCTTGCCCTTCGTGCCGGCCGAGAGTAACACCGCAGCCATGCTGGCAGCTTGGCCGATACAAACAGTGGTAATATCCGGTTTGATGTATTGCATCGTATCATAAACAGCCAAACCCGACGTAACAACTCCTCCCGGGGAATTTATATAAAAATTAATATCCTTGTCCGGATCTTCCGACTCCAGAAACAGAAATTGCGCTATCAATAGATTGGCAACTTCGTCATTAAGGGCTGTGCCCAGAAATATGATTCGATCTTTGAGAAGCCGTGAATATATATCGTAGGCGCGTTCACCTCTACTGCTTTGTTCTATGACCATGGGTATTAATGGCACCGCGAATCATCTCCTTCAACTTGAAATTTTCCCTGGACTCATAATACATAGCGGCATTAAAAAACACGTTCATTTTACCAATACGTTTCTAAAATCAAAAAACAAACGGTTTGCAAGCCCGAGTCTATCGGGAGTATGTGTTTCATATATAACATGATAAACCGACGAGTTCAATGGGGCGAAAAAATCCACCGGATATGTATTAGGCCTTATTCTCTGACTGATCTTCAGGAGGTTGTTTTCCCTCGGCCTTCACTTCTTTTATATCGCTATTATCAATAATAAGCTTGATTGCCTGTTTTTCAAGCAAGGTTTGTTTCAAAACATCCAGTTTGCTTGAATCCTGCTCATAGAAACTTTTTATCTTTTCCAAAGGTTGATTGAATGTTTCAGACATTTCCCCAAAAGCGCTCTGGAGATTTTCATCGGATACGGTCACCTTTTCCTGGTCAATTAATTTATTTAAAATCAGATGACGCCGGACCTGCTTTTCCGCGGTTTCCCGATACTGCTCCGCGATGCTTTGCTTTGTTAGCCCAAGCGATTCCATGGATGCATTCCGGAATGCAAAGGATCTCTCCAGGTCTGCCATGATACCGTCGAGTTCATATTTGATTAATGTTTCAGGAACTTCAAAGCCGGTTTTTGCGATCAAAGCCTCAAATATCTGATCGTTCAACTCGCGTTCCACACGTTTGGCATACCCCTTTGTTAGATTCTTGGTAATTTCCTTCTTGAGTTCGTCCAACGTAGTATAATTGCCCAGATTTTTGGCAAGTGTATCATTAATTTCAGGAAGTTCCTCTTCCTTGATTTCTGTGAGTTTTACCTGGAAGACAATTGTTTGATCCGCCAGTTTGGTATTGAAATGGTCTTCCGGAAAATGGATTTTGATTTCTCTGTTTTCACCCGGCATCATGCCGATCAATGCCTTGTCAAAATCTTTTGATATTCGACCTTCACCGATCTTGATTGTAAAATTTTCCGTCTTTTGGGTTTCGGGAAATGGTTTCCCGTCTCTAAACCCTTCATAATCGATCAGGGCGAAATCGCCTTCCCGTAGGGGCCGATTTTCGCTGACCGTTTTTAATTCCGCCAGGTTTCTTTGAAGAATCTTAAGTTGGGTTTCGATCTCTTCATCGCTTACCTGGTATAGTGTTTTTTTCAGGGTTAACCCCTTATAATCGATGTCCGCAATTTCAGGTCTTATTTCAACGGTGGCATCATATTTAAAGGGGCCGCTCGAATCAAGCTCGGCAGGAGGAGAGATTTCCGGGTTTCCAACTACTTCGAGATTGTTTTCCTTTATTGCCTCAAAAAAGGAATTCTGAATCAATTCGGATGATACATCGGCATGAACATCTTTTTTATACAATCTTTCCAATACGGCCCTAGGGGCCTTTCCTGGACGAAAACCTTTTACTTTTGCCGTTTTCTTAAGATTGCTGTAGGCTTTTTCCAGTTCACGGATTACATCATCTTCAGAGATCTCAATGTGCAGTTTCTTTTTGACGGGGTTCAGATCTTCTACGGTAACTTGCATAACTTTCCTTTCTAATAAATCAAGTGCCCGAAGCGATAAATCTTCAGGCACCTGGAGTTGATTCTAAACTGGTGCGAGAGGGGAGACTTGAACTCCCACTCCGTCTCCAGAGCTGGATCCTAAGTCCAGTGCGTCTGCCAGTTCCGCCACTCTCGCATTATTCTTTCAACAACGGTTTTTTTCTGATATTAGACCAGCGGAAATTAAAATTTCTGTTCGAGGTTCCGTGATTTCCATTCAAGTTGAATTTGCAATTTTACTCGGCTTTTTTTAATTGTCCACCATAAATTTTCCGGATGGAAGATGCTGGATATTTCAGGTGAATAAATTAGATTTTAGAAGAAAAAACAATTTATTTAAAAAATAAATAACTATAAACGCGATGGGTGTCAAGCAAAATTGATGAAAGAGCCTGTGATGTCAGGACATTGCAAACCATATCTGGAGAAAATTTTAGGCATTTGCCGCTGTGTTTTATATGGTGGAAATGCCGGAAAGAGTCTTGTGCGATGGATTTCAATCTCCATGCTTATCAGCGCCCTTCTGTTTGTTTTTATTAGGGAGGCAAAAGCAGAAAGAACCATTTTTGATAGAGAAAAAAGAATCATTGTTTTAGATCCGGGACATGGCGGACATGATAAAGGATCAAGGGGTTCGAGCGGAATAAATGAAAGCACCGTCACCCTTAATCTCGCACGGATGATTCAGGCTGAACTGGAAAATCGATACAAAGTCATTTTGACTCGGACCGATGATTATTGGATCGATGTTACCGGCAGAACAAATATGGCCAATCATCTGAAAGCGGACCTTTTTATAAGCCTGCATGTCGGAGGTAGTTTTCTCCACCAAGTCGGCGGTATGACCCTGTTTTATTTCAAACCCGCAGGGACGGAGAAAACGGAAAAACCGATTCAAAACGAGACAGCACCATCGCAATGGGAGAATATCCAAAAACAATATTCGGAAAGCGGGAAATTTTTAGCTTTATTGGTGAAGCATTGCCTTCTGGAACAAGGGAAAAATTTGGAAAGTGAAATTCAGGGAGCACCTGTAAAAGTTCTTGAAGGTGCGGATATGCCGGCAATCCTGATCGAGCTGGGATACCTGACAAATCCGGCCGAGGAGAAAGCGCTGTGTGAAGGCGATGTTCGCTGGATTCTGGCAAAAGGAATTGCCCGTGGTATAGACGACTTCTTTAAAAAAGCCCTTTCCGATTCATATATAAACTTGCACGAATAAAGAAGGCGTGATAAGGAGATCAACCGTTGGCGGGGCGTGGCGCAGTCTGGTAGCGCGCCTGCTTTGGGAGCAGGAAGTCGGAGGTTCAAATCCTCTCGCCCCGACCATCGCTAGGATCCATTAAATTGCGACACTTCCGAGACCTTTGAAAAATTGCAAAGATTCCAGATTTTATGATTTTGGGATTTTTTCTAAAAAATTATGATAAAATCAGTGCTCAAAAAATCTAAACTTGATGAGGATTTCAGCAGGATTCATCTGAATCGAGCTTCCTTTGA
>JAHDSC010000119.1 GCA_018432925.1 Desulfobacterales bacterium
AATGAAAAGAATGATGCCGATTCAGTCCAGGCGGTGATAATGGAGGGTCGTTTTTCTCTTCGCCTTTCCGATCCTGAAAAGCTGAAAAGAGAAGCCGAGGCAATTCTGGAAAAACGGAGGAAAACTCAGCCGGTTGATTTTCCAAGTGCGGGGTGCTTTTTCAAAAACCCCGCATCCGGAAAGACCGCCGGGGAACTCATCGAATTGGCCGGACTGAAGGGGAGGAAAATCGGCGGGGCGGAGATTTCAACCAAACACGCCAACTTCATCATTAACCCAGGCAATGCGTCGAGTGCGGATATACTCGCACTCATGGAACTGGTTCAGGACACCGTATCCAAAGCATTCGGCGTAAAACTGGAAACAGAGGTTAAAATTGTTGGGCAATAAGCGCGTAAGAAAAAATTACTACAAGAACAGCGCGGTGAAGCGCCGAATGAAAATCATTCGACAACTGAAGTTTTGTTTAAAAATGATGATCGGCGCGGCCGCCCTTGCGACCATGAGTTTTCTGCTCATACTCGGTCACGATGTAGTTACGCAATGTGATTATTTCAATGCCCAGAGCATCGAGGTAAGCGGTGCGGACAGGCTGCGCCCGGACCGGGTCATCCGGCAGGCATGGCTGGAAAAAGGAGTGAATACGCTTTCCGTCAACCTTTCGCTCGCAAGGAAAAGACTGCTGGCTCATCCATGGATTGCGGAAGCCGAGGTCCGCAGGGAGCTTCCATCCGCGATACTGATCAAAATAAAGGAACACAAACCGCTGGCTATCGTTGATCTTTCCCGAAAATTCGTAATGAATGAATCCGGAGAAATATTTAAAGAATGGAATGAATCCGATCGACTCGATCTTCCCGTCATCAGCGGCCTTGAATTTTCAGATCTGAATGTTTCCGGCAAACATTGCAGCACTTCATTTGAGGCGGTGATGACCGTTTTGAAACTGGGACAAAAGCCCGGCACGATTCTCCCCATCCGATTAATCAAAAGGATCCTGGTGGATCGAGAGATCGGCCTCACGCTTTATGCATTCAATGAGGTCAAAACCATACGACTGGGATACAATGACTACCAGCGGAAATATGATCGGCTGGAAAATATTCTTTGCTACTTCAAGGATGAGAAGAATTGCTCGGATTTCGATTCCATCGATCTGAATAATTTGGATCGTATTGTAGTAAATCCCGTAAGGATTGAATCAAACGCCGGGACCCACAAGGAGGTTTAAGGTGCAAAGGCAGGAAGAAATCGTTGTTGGTCTGGATATCGGAACGACAAAGATCTGTGCGGTTGTCGGGACCGTATCCGGAAAAGACATAAACATCATCGGAATCGGTACTCATCCTTCGATCGGGCTTCGAAAAGGGGTGGTGGTAAATATTGAGTCAACCGTGGAATCGATAAAAAAGGCTGTTGAAGAGGCGGAATTGATGGCGGGCTGCGAAATTTCTTCGGTCTATGCCGGAATCGCGGGGGGCCATATTATGGGGTTCAACAGCAGAGGAATTGTTGCGGTCAAGGGGTCCGAGATTACCCGGAACGATGTGGATCGTGTCATCGATGCCGCCCGGGCCGTGGCGATCCCCATGGACCGGGAAGTCATCCATGTACTTCCTCAGGAATACATCGTCGATGATCAGACCGGCATTCAGAATCCGGTCGGAATGTCAGGGGTAAGGCTGGAAGCGAAGGTTCATATCGTAACCGGAGCAGTGACATCCGCTCACAATATCGTAAAATGCGCAAACCGTTCCGGTCTTGATGTGTGCGATATCATTCTGGAACCGCTTGCTTCCGGCGAAGCGGTACTGACCGATGAAGAAAAGGAACTGGGTACCGCACTTCTTGATCTCGGCGGAGGAACAACCGATCTGGCGATTTTTTCAGGTAAAAACATCAAGCATACCTTTGTTCTGGCACTTGGCGGAAATAACCTGACGAACGATATCGCCATCGGACTCCGATCTCCGCATGCGGAAGCGGAAAAAATAAAGATAAAATACGGCACCTGCGTTGCACGCAATATAAGCGGTGAAGAAACCATCGAAGTGCCGGCCATGAGCGGCGGTAAATCTAGGAAACTGCCGAGGCAGATACTCGGAGAAATCATTGAACCGCGTGTGGAAGAAATCTTTGCTTTGATAAACAGAGAAATATTCCGCTCCGGGATGGAACGTTTTGTTTCTTCCGGAATGGTCATAACCGGTGGGGGAGCCCTTTTGGACGGTATCACGGAAGTTGCGGAATCGGTTTCCAATCTCCCGACACGACTTGGCAAACCCCAAGGCATCGGTGGCCTTGTGGATGTTGTAAACAATCCAATGTACGCGACCGGTGTGGGACTGGTTTTGTACGGGGCCAGGCATTACGGCCCTAAAAACAGGGGCCCCCAGAAATTCAGAATACGCGACACCAACATATTCAACCGGATTATTAACCGAATGAAGCGATGGTTCAAAGACGTGATATGATTTTTCGATTACCGAAGGATTGCGGAAGCGTAAACAACAGTTTTTTACATAACATTATAAAGGTGGGGGGGAGATCATGTTTACTTACGTAGACACGGAAAAATCGGCAAAAATCAAAGTCATTGGCGTTGGCGGAGCTGGTGGTAACGCGATCAACAATATGATCGAGACCAAGCTCCAGGGGGTGAAATTTATCGCTGCCAATACGGACGCACAAGCTCTTGAGATTTCAAAGGCACCGATTACAATTCAAATCGGCGAAAGAATTACTGCGGGACTGGGTGCCGGTGCGAATCCACAAGTTGGTCAGGAGGCTGCCATTGAAAGCGCGGAAGCGATTCGAAATGCGCTGGAAGACAGCCACATGGTTTTTATCACCGCAGGATTGGGAGGGGGTACCGGCACCGGTGCTGCTCCGGTGATTGCTCAAATTTGTAAAGAGATCGGAGCCCTTACCGTTGCCGTGGTGACAAAGCCTTTTTCGTTTGAAGGGAAAAAAAGGGCCAGGCAGGCCGAAGAGGGGATCAATGCGTTAAAAGAAGTTGCCGACACGGTGATCACCATACCCAACGACCGGCTCCGGGGACTGGCCTCTAAAAATGCCACGATGATTGAAATGTTCCGAAAAGCCGATGAAATCTTACTGCATTCCGTCAAGGGAATAACCGATCTGATTATGATGCCGGGGTTGGTGAATCTTGACTTTGCCGATGTTCGAACAACGATGTCAAAGGCGGGTATGGCGATTATGGGTATCGGCGTTGCCACGGGTGAGAATCGGGCGATCGAGGCTGCTGAACGGGCGATTTCTCATCCGCTGCTGGAAGACATATCCATTTCCGGTGCCAAGGGTGTCTTGATGAATATAACATCCAACAGCGATTTGACGATGGATGAGATGACCGAGGCTTCGGAGCGGATCTATCATGAAGTCGGCGAGGATGCCGAGATCATCTGGGGAACGGTTATTGAGGACAGCCTGGGAGATGAAATGAGAGTGACGGTGATTGCAACCGGAATCGGCGGCAATCCGGCAGTCACTCCTAAAAATATCAAGGAGCATCAACTCAGGGGCAAAGTCAGGGACGTCACGCCGGCCGACCTTCAGAATGCGGTGGATTATGACGAACCGACCTTTATCCGTCGGCAGGAGGCTGTAGGGGAATCAGGCGGAGCGACCTACAGAGGGTATAAGGGAATTATAATTGATAACACGGATCTGGATGTCCCGACATTTTTAAGGAGGAAGGCGGACTAAGTATTTTCGATCATCGATTGAAGATTGTTCGTTGTGATTCGCTGTTTTTTATGACATACTGAATTTAATGAAAAATCTTCAATAAATCGTCGAAAATTGTTTATGGAAAGACAAACCGGCAGATCGCGCAGAAAATTTGCCGAATCCGAAATCGGCGCCATTCGGAAAAACCGGACGGGACGTATCCAGGTTGCGCTTGTTTACCCCAACAGGTATCAAGTCGGGATGTCCAATCTCGGTTTTCAGAGTGTGTATCGCTTAATCAACGAACTCGAACATGCGGTTTGCGAACGATCTTTTTTGCCGGAAGACAGCGGATCGGTAAATGAGCGGATCACTACAATCGAGTCGGGCCGTCCGGTTTCTGATTTCGACATCATCGCTTTTTCCGTTTCATTTGAAAATGATTATCCAAACCTTTTGACAATTCTTGAAAAAGCAGGAATCCCTCTCCATTCCCGAGACAGAGGAAACCCCCACCCCTTTGTGATTGCCGGGGGAGTGGCCTGCTTTTTAAACCCGGAAACAATCGCCCCTTTTATCGATTGTTTCTTAATCGGGGAAGCGGAATCAATGCTTCCCCGATTTTTTGAGGCCTTTGAACCGGCAGCTGGAAGAAAATCATATTTAAAAGCCATTGCGAATACGGTTCCCGGAGCCTATGTTCCTGAATATTACCGGCCGGAATATCATGCCGATGGTACGTTGAAGTCTTTCGAACCGGTTTGTGACGTGCCGGAAAAAATCAGGCGTATCTTTACGGAAGACCTTTCTCGGGTTCCTACCCATAGCATCATACTGACGCCTTTTACCACCTTTGACCGGACATTCTTAATCGAAGTCGGTCGAGGCTGTCCTCATGGCTGCCGATTTTGCGGTACCGGATATGTTTACAGGCCGCCGAGATTCAGACCCTTTTCTCTTGTTGATGCCTGCATGAAACGGGGAGAGTCACTGACCAATCGCATCGGATTGGTTGGAGCCGCGGTTTCGGATTTTCCGGGTATCGACGAGCTGTGCGATCAAGCGAATCAAAAGGATATCCGGATATCTTTCAGCTCGTTAAGGGCGGATGCCCTTTCCTCCGAACTGATGTCCGCGCTCCGGAAAAGTCGGGTAAAAACGGCAACTATTGCCCCGGATGCCGGATCGGAAAGATTGCGACGGGTAATCAACAAGGGTATCACCGAAGAAGATGTGCTCCATGCCGCCGAAGCGCTGGTGGCGAACGGAATTCCAAATCTAAAACTTTACTTCATGATCGGGTTGCCGACGGAAACGATGGAAGATATCGACGAGATCGCTGGCCTCTGCAAAAAGGTAAGGCACTGCTTCCTGCAATCCAGCCGGATGAGGAAACGGATCGGAAGGATAACCGTAGGCCTGAATTGTTTCGTTCCCAAACCGGTTACTCCATTTCAATGGGTTCCCATGGAAGAGGTGCCCAATCTGAAGAAAAAAATTAAACGGGTGAAAGAAAGCCTGAAGCGGGTCCCGAATGTCCGTGTTCACTCGGATGTTCCCCGCTGGGCTTATATTCAAGCCTTGTTTTCACGCGGGGATCGGCGGGTTGCAGAAATTTTGTCATTTGCACATGCCAATAATGAAAACTGGCCCAGGACTCTCAAGGCATCACCCGTGAATGCGGATTTTTTCGTTCACAGAGAACGCCCTTTCAATGAACTGCTTCCCTGGGATTTTATCGACCACGGGATCCGTAAGTCTTTTCTCGTGCAGGAATATCAGAGAGCCGAAGCGGGTGAGATTTCCCCTCCCTGCGTCATGGAATCTTCCTGTGGTATTTGCGGCGTGTGCGCCGGGAGGGAAGAACGGTGAAGACATTGGTCTGAGAAGGGTATTTTCGATTGCGAGTCCCGCGGATTGGAAAAGAAGCGGCTCAAACAATCACAATCCGCGATCCGGTTATCCTGTTTTTCTTTCGAAAATTCCGCTTATTTTTTCAGAAAGATCTTCCAGTCTGAACGGTTTCTGAATAAAACCATTACAGCCGCGTTTAATTATTTTCTGTGCCTTTCCTTTGAGGCTGTATCCGCTGGAAAGGAGAACCTTTACATCCGAATTGATTTTTTTTATAAAATCAAACGTTTCTCCGCCTCCCAGATCCGGCATGATCATGTCCAGAATGCAAAGGTCAATACCGGAACTTCTTTTTCTGAAAATTTCAATCGCTTCTCTGCCGCTGGTTGCCGTTATGACCTTGTACCCCATACACTCCAGCATCTTGCGGGTAACTTCGATAATGTTTTCCTCATCGTCCACCAGGAGAACGGTTTTTTCTCCGCTGATAATTTTCTGAGGATTCTTTTTGACTTCTACCGCCGATTTCATTGTCGCCGGAAGGTAAATTTCAAAAGTGCTTCCTTGGCCCTTCTCGCTGAAAACCCGGATCTTTCCGCCATGATTGTTGATGATGCCGTATGCGGAGGCTAATCCGAGTCCGGTCCCCCGACTTCTTTTTTTTGTGGTGAAGAAGGGTTCGAATATCCTTTCCTGTATATCTTCATCCATTCCGACTCCGGTATCCCTGACAGAAATCTTGATATAATTGCCGGGTTTCAGTCCAATGCCGGTAGAATTGCGATTGTCGATAAAACAATTTTCGGCCTTGATATAGATATGCCCCCCCTGAGGCATGGCATGCCAGGCATTGACATAAAGATTCAGCAACACTTGGGATATCTGCCCTTCATCCGCCTCTGCGGAACGAAGATTCGGTTCAAATTGTTTGTGCAGGCTAATTTCCTTTTTCGTTCGGCCAAACATGGTCGCCGTCTTTTCCAGCAGGTGTTTGATGTTTACCGGTTTTATGTCGTACTTGCCGTCTCTGGCGAATCCAAGCAGTTGCCGGGTAAGCTCGGCTCCGCTTTGAACGTGTTCCTCGATGCAATTGAGTTTTTTGTAATCCGGGTGCGCGCGATCCAAGCCGGCCAGAATCAGGGAAACATAGCCTTGAATGCCCATCAGGAGGTTATTGAAATCGTGAGCGATGCCGCCGGCCAGCGTCCCGATGGCCTCCATCTTCTGGGCCTGATGAAGCTGGGCCTCAAGTTGCTTGCGGGCGCTGATATCCCTGGCTACGCCGTAGGTGCCTAAAAATTCTTTCCCCTCATCTTCCAAATGGAGGTCGTACATGCCTGTCGATTTTAATTCGATCGTGATGTGATTGACTTCGCATTGTTTGAAATTTTCCGAATCTTCGGGATAAACCAATCTCAATTCAACGCCGGCTGCTGCGCGCTCACCCGTTCTCCGTTCGTTAAAAAGCCATTTCGCCTTTTCATGATCGGATTTGTGGACCACCGTATAGTAGGGTTTTCCAAGCAGTTGTTTGCTCTCATAGCGAAGCAGTCTTTTAAAGGCATCATTGACAAATGTGAATTTTCCATTTTGATCCAGGGTATAAATTAAATCCGGTGAATTTTGAACCAAATACTGGTAACGATTCTCGGATAGCTTCAGCCTTCCCTGAATCAGCCGGTTTTCAACTTTCAGTTTTTTTTGTTCAAGCCCATTTTTTACCGTTTTCATCAGGTCTTCATATTCAAAAGGCTTTCGCAGGTAATCGTATGCGCCCTTTTTTATGGCCTTTACCGCCGATTCAATCGACACTTTCCCCGTCATCATGATGACCGGAGTGTCCGGATCCTTTTGAAGGATCTGTTCCAGAAGATAAAATCCATTCATTTCAGGCAGGCATATATCCAGAAGACACAAGTCGAAATTTTTTCTGGACAGGACTTCCAGCGCTTCCGTCCCATTGGTTGACGTTTCGACGTTAAGCCCCTCTCTTTCCAGTAAAAACTTGAGGCTTTCGCACATTTTTGACTCATCATCGACTATGAAAACCCTGGAGCTGAAAACCATTGATACCTCCGAAGTTTAACATTTCAGTCTTTCGATATGGGCAGCCAAATTTGAAAGCATGTACCTGTTTCCTTTTCGCTTTTACAGGCAATGGTTCCTTTTAATTCCTTTATGATGCCGTGTACGATGGAAAGCCCGAGCCCGGAATGCCCCGCACCTTTTGAACTGGTAAAAGGCTCAAAAAGATGTGATTTAATGCTTTCGGGCAAACCCGGGCCATCGTCGCGGATGGTAATTTTTATGTTTCCCGGGGGGTGTTTCGGCGGGCCGTCGGCCGGTTTCTCCATGGGATTTCGAATAGGTTCGGTTTCGATGAAAATGTTTCCGCCGTTCGGCATGGCTTCCGCCGCATTTTGTATCAGATTGATCATGACTTGCTTGAGGCTGTTTTTCTCACTATCAATTTCCGGAAGGGCCGAATCCAGAGAAAGATGAATGTCTATTCCGGATGGGAGTAAAATGGATTTTTCAAGGATTTTAAGAAGATCGGTTATTAAAAGATTAATATCAACCGATTCGGTGTGTTTTATCGCCGGTTGCGAAAAAGCCGACAATTGAGCGATGATATGGCCGATCCGGTCCATTTCCTCCCTGATAATGCCGAGTTCATCCTGAGCCGGATGTTTTTCCGGAAGCTTGAGACCTAAAATGGTAAGATAATTTTTTATGATTCCCAGAGGATTATTTACTTCATGGGCAACCTTCCGGGCGATTGTTGAAAATGCCTCCATTCGTTCCGATTTGATTGTTTTTGCCTGATTTTCTTTTACGTCATAGACATGAAGACATATTGCAACATGGCCGGCAAACATGTTCAGAAGTTTCAGCTGATCCGAAAGCCGATCGAACTGCGGCTGATATATGCCTGCGATGATAACGCCCACGGGTTTTTCCTGGGCGATCATCGGAAGGCACAATACTCCGTCGGTACCCAGCAAATTAATAATCTGTTCATCGGCGATTGTTTCGACATCACCGGCCAGATAGCCGAAAGAATCAATGATTTCTTTTCGGGCAAGCGATCGGGCCGGAAGATTTTTTTCGTTTTTTGTCCTAATTTCTAGTGAACTTAACAGATCATAATAAGGGTTTGTTGCGGGTAAATTTCCGATGAGAAGATCTTTTTCGGCGTTATACAGAAAGAAAAGAACTTTCTTGACATCAAACAAAATCTGCAGGCCGTGTTCGGCAATTTTAAGAATCGCGTCTTTATTGTCGGCTTTTAAAAGATTTTGTAACGTTCCGTAAAGAAGAGAAAAATTTCTGATCTCCCGCAACAGCGCTTCGGACCGGTTGAAATCTTTTTCCGGCTCGGCCAATTCTTCACCGGGGGGCGGTTCTACGGCGATTTCCAGGGATCGAGCTACCTCCAGCACTTCTTCAGCGGCTTCGGCTGTTAATTCTTCGGTCTGAGACCGGCTGAAACCGAAAACGGTTTTTGCGATACCGAGTCGGATTTCCGAATTTTCGGCCTGCCGCTTAGACAGCGTGTTGGCTACATATACGATTTTAACGAGCGGGAAAGCCCCTGAAATTCTTTCCGGGGGTTCGTGGTGGTATAATATCGCATCCGCCATAAAGGAATCGAGATTCCAGTGTCGAACCAACCATGCGCCCACTTCATAGTGGGTCGCTCCTATTTCCTTCTCGCCGGCAATGAGCAAATCGGCATTGCTTCCGGAGCGCTTTAAAATTTCAGCATAGTCTTTTTTGAAGTTCACCCATAGCACCAATTTCCCGATATCATGCAAAAGCCCGGATAAGAAGGCTTCTTCAGGAGACCCGTAAGATATTTTTTTTGCAATCCTCCTTGAAATCGAAGCGCACATCAGGGAATGCCACCAGAACTGCCTTAATTGGAATGATGAATTTCCCTGCGTTCGACTAAAAGCCTGGAGCACGGAGGCACTGATGGCAACATTTTTAATCGTATCCAATCCAAGGTATAAAATCGCCTTTTCTAGGCTGTTCACTTTCACGGCCAGACCCATATAGGCCGAATTGACGAGCCGCATGACTTTGGAACTGATGGAAGGATCTTGGGCGGCGATTTGAGATAATTCGTTCGGGGTTGTTTCTTCCTTACCGCAAATTTCAATAAGTTTGAGCAGCACTTGGGGAAGGCTGGGCAAGTGTTTGGAGCTTTTAATCCGTTGGTATATTTCGCCGGTGGCTTCTGTCATGATTTTATATAATTATTGGTATTTTACGATAAGTTGTTTACTTTTTCAGCCACCGTATGTCAAGCAAATAATGGCCGCCGGATACGCATGCTAAATTATTATCAAATTTCTAACAAACCGTCCAAATCAGTAATCTTTTGTGCGCTTGGAACTTTTTTTGTTGTTCTTAAAAAAAGACTTGAAATCGGTTTTGCATGGTGGTAGGTGGTCATCTTGATTTTTGTTTTTAGGGGCCCATTTTTTTTCCACCAAATTTCGAAAGGAATGATGCAAAATGACTTCAAAGCAAGAACTGCAGGTGGCTTACGGCCTGGCGATTATTTTATTGGTTGTGGGTATCTTAAGCTATGCAGCATTTCCTGCAAAGGCTCCGGAGGAACCGATAAGGATGGTGTTTAAAAATGTTGCGGGAAACGTACTTTTTGACCATAAAACCCATACCGTAGAGTCAGGTTATGGCATTTCGTGCGCTGACTGCCATCACCACCCGGAAGATGAAACAGGTCTGAGGGCTTGCGGTGACTGTCATCATCAGACGGATGAAGGGGCAAAAGAAGCGCTTAAGACCTGCGCGGAATGCCACGAGCCGGAGGATATCGAGGGCACCGAGATGCAGAAGCGGGTGGATGCCTTTCACTCACAATGCATCGACTGCCATAAGCAAGGTGATGCCGGTCCCCAGGATTGTGCAGGATGTCATGTCATGTAAGCCGGATGCTTATTGCTCCCGGCTTTTTTGTGACCTTTCACGTCAATGCGGCAAAAGAAAAAAGGTTGAACTATGATAAAAAGATCATTTATCGGTTTAGCAAAGCCCCGGCTGGAAAATCAGTTTTTAGAAGAGAAGCAGTCGGAGCCAGTCAAGATTCCAGCGTCAAAGAAGGTTACACTTTTATTAAACGTCCCCTTTGATCCATACATTAAAAGGGAATCGGATCTCATCAAAATCGGTGATACGGTCAAGACTGGGCAGCGTTTATCCATCTCTCCGGACAGCGATGAGTATGTCATTTCATCGGTTACCGGAACCGTATCCTATATCACCTCTTTTTCCGGCGGGCTCGGCCAGGCTTACACGGCAATTTCAATCGATGTGGCCGAAAAAGAGGAGATTGATGAAGAGTTCGCAAAAATCAGTAAAACTCCAAATCTAAAAGACACGATCAATTTCCTTGCCGGTGTACCGGGAAACCCGCCGTTGAAGTCCTGTTTTCAGCCGGAAAAGTCGATTAATACCATTGTTATCAGCGGGGCTGACAGCGACCTGTTGACGATCACCAATCAGTATATTCTAAAATCCAAAGCCGCCTCAGTTAAAAAAGGAATAGGAATCCTGATGAAGTTAACCGGTGTGAACAACATCATTATGATCGTCCCCCA
>JAHDSC010000026.1 GCA_018432925.1 Desulfobacterales bacterium
ACCTTTTCATAAACTCATAATTCAATCTTGCGAGTCTCGATGGCCTTACAGCCAAAATCGAGTTTCAGCAACAACTCTATCAGGTCATCTTCGCCCAGACGGTGTGTATTGTGAGAATTATAATCTTCCTGACTGGAGATTTTCGTCTTCCCTTCAGTAAAATAACAGGAATAATTGAGACCCCTTATGTCTAAAGGAATGCGGTAATAGTTCCCCATGTCTTCAGCATTGGCCATTTCCTCACGAGTAAGGAGTGTTTCATACAACTTTTCCCCATGCCGTGTTCCGATAATCCGGATTTCATTGTCAGCGTTGAAAAGTCGCTTCAGGGAATTAGCAAGGGTCTCAATGGTTGCTGCAGGCGCTTTCTGAACAAAGATGTCACCGGGTTTTCCGTTCCGAAACGCATAAACGACCAGGTCCACTGCGTCATCGATGGACATCATGAAACGGGTCATGTTCGGGTCCGTTACAGTTATGGGGACACCCGTGAGAATCTGCTTAATGAAAAACGGAATGACCGATCCTCGTGATCCCATGATATTGCCGTAACGGGTACCGCAGAAGATAGTACTTGTCTCCCCGTAAGTGCGCGCCTTGGCGACCATCATCTTTTCCATCAACGCCTTGGACATGCCCATGGCATTGATGGGATAAACCGCTTTGTCCGTACTGAGTACAATCATATTCTTTAGCTTGCAGGCCAGGGCAGCTTTCATTACGTTTTCCGCACCCAGAGTGTTTGTTAGAACAGCTTCCAATGGAAAGAATTCACAGGAGGGCACCTGTTTGAGCGCTGCGGCATGAAAAACCAGATCGACATTGTTCATTGCTCCCATAATACTGTCATAATTTCGAACGTTCCCCAGATAGAAGGATACTTTTGGATTACCCATGGCATTACGCATTTCGTCCTGCTTCTTCTCGTCGCGGGAAAAGATCCGGATCTCTCGGATTTCGGTCTCCAGAAATCTGCGCAACACCGCG
Organism: Desulfobacterales bacterium; assembly: GCA_018432925.1. Taxonomy (GTDB): domain Bacteria; phylum Desulfobacterota; class Desulfobacteria; order Desulfobacterales; family JAHDSC01; genus JAHDSC01. The sequence continues at coordinate 988 of JAHDSC010000026.1, forward strand.
TTCCCGAAGGTGCCCGTTCCACCCGTGATCAGAATTGTTTTATTTGAAAACATCTATGGCTCCTGTTTTTTAAGATATATTCAAACTCAATCGTGGCCGGCTTTCAATATTTGCTCGAAGAGGGACAGATAACGTCGGGCCGCGATATCCCAAGTGTAATTTTCCATGACATACTGACGAAAGCGTTCCCCCTTTTTTCTCGTGTTTCCATCATCCTGCATCATATCCAACATACCATCCCTGATGCCTGCCTCTGTAGGGGTAACCACATGGACACCATCCGCTTGACTACTCGATGAAAAACCACACTGATCAGTCATCAGGACTGCTTTGCCGCAAATCCCCGCCTCAAGTACAACTATCGACATGGCCTCCTGACGGGACGGAACGACAACAAAGGATGAACCCTGGTAGGCTGCTATCTTATCGACACCCCCCAAATATCCCAGAAAATGAATCCGTTTGCCCATATTTTGCTTGTCCACCATGTCTTTCAGTTGCTCCTCCATCCCGCTATCCGGTCCAACAAACACAAGGTGAACAGACTTATGGAGGGATGCAATCTCGAAAAACGCATTGAGAAGCAGATCGGGTCCCTTGATGAGGTTCAATCGCCCGACAAAAAGGATATATGGTGCCATACCAAGACCCGTCTGATGACGGAAGGGTATCACGTCGACCAGCGGATATTCGCGGAGATCGACACCGTTGGGGATCAGAGTAATTCGATCCGCCGATACACCATAGTCGGCAAACTGGCGTATTTCATTATCGGCTATACCAATATGGGCTTGTGCTTGAACGATAATGTCTCGACCGATCAAGGCATTATACACTTGTTTGAGAAGCCGTGAGCGTCCGAAGATCGGCAACGCGCCGGCTGGACAGACGGCATAAGGCTTCTTCAGCCGACGAGCAACTCGGAAGACGAGCGCATTGAGAAGGGTCCAATGATTCATGAGGTGAATAATATCCGCCGCCGCAACCAGTTCAGTAATATCTACTCCTTTTATTCTTGGGATATAGAAACGCCTTGAAAGAACGGGTAAGGCGACAATCCTACAGTTTTCCATGCATTTGCGCCGTTCGAGCGTCATGCCTATCTCTGTCGTCAAAATAGTGCACGTGTGCCCCAGATAACTCATGTGACGGGCAAGCTGCAGGGTTCTCTCCGCTGTCCCCCCACCGGTTACGGAGTCCAGTGACATGTTGACATGCAGGATTTTCATGTATGATATCCTGCAGCTTCGAAATGCATGCGCTGCTTCCCGTACCACTCTGCAAATAAGGCCAAACCTGCCTCAAAAGAACCTTTTTTTTCAAACCCGGCATCCATGAGGTTCCCCATATGATAAATGCGGGACGGATTGCTGTTCGATCTGCCTGCAAGCCTTAGGACTGTTGCGAGCAGAGCTGAAGGCAAGGGAATCCTAGACAGCGAATAGTCCCGACACCCAAGCGCCCGTATGAGATACTGTTCCACACTGCGGTAGTTGTTCAGCGGGTGGTCATCGTCGGAAACTATATAGATGTCGCCTTCCATCTTTTGTTCTGTAGAGGACAGAAAGATCAGGGCCGCAATTACGTGGTCGACAGAAACAAGATTCATTCTACGACGATCAAACAGACAGGATTTGAGATAGTTCAATATCCGATTTCCGGATGAGAGGTCATTTGCCAACTTTAGCAGGTTTTTTCCGCCGGGGCCGAACACCGCAGTCGGCCGTAAAACAGCCAGATCAAATTGTCCTCTAGCCTTTTCTGTAATGAGTTTTTCCATCCTGAACTTGGTAAGTTCGTAACCATGGTCCGGTTTGCACTCGGTCTCCTCGGTGATTACATCATCGGAAACCCGGCCGGCCACTACGGCGGTACTGCAATGGACCATTCGCCTTATATCGGCCTTCCGGCAAGCATCGGCAAGATTGGATATGGCTTCCAGATTATACTGCTCAGAAGCTCCCCCGATAAAAGCCAGATTGATCACAGCGCAATCCGGCTGAAGAAACCCCTCCAAGGTTTCCGGTTCCCGGAGGTCTCCTGTAATCAGTTTTAGGCCTGGATATTCTTCGGGCAAATCCAGCCGGTGATGATGGATGAGGAGACGTATCTCGATATCAGGGAAAGTCAATAAGTGACGGACAAGGTGCCGCCCGATAAAGCTGGCCCCCCCCGTAATCGCATAAACCGGTGTTGATGAGTTGCTAATGGATGGCAATCCTTCGTTCTTCAAGGCAGTTCATAAATTGACTTCTTAATCCGCGTGTTGAAGAATGCTTTTGTACATCGCAATGACTTCAGATTGTACTTTTTCATAATCCAACCGTTCTCTAACTGTCTTTTTGTTGATGACAGCGGCGCGATTGACCAGTTCATCATCCGTGAGCGCACGCCGGATGGCCTTCGCAACAGCTTCCGTGTCTTCCGGGGGTACCAGTATCCCTGTTTCACCATCAACGATCCAGTCACCGGCACCGCCCGTGTTGGATTGCACGGGGAAAGATCCCATGACGATGGCTTCCAGAAACGATGTACTGATGCCGTCACTCATGGCCAGTCCTATGGATAACCTTGCTTTCCCATGCCAAGCCAGCATTTCTTCGTGGGAACAATACGGAATGATTTCTACAGGAAAGCCGATTTTTCGCGACAGAGCCGTTGCCGCCTCAGCCACTTCCGGAGCCGCTAGATAAATGGCTATGGTATAACCTTTCAGCACATCTGCGCACAGAGCCAATGCATTGAGCCCGACAAGTCCTCTGTAAACCCAGCCCTGCGGACCTTTTAACAGGATGACCCGGCGATCCGAGATAGGGCCGGGCGTTCTCAGATGGTCTACTCTTACAAAATCAAACCCACCGGTATTTGGTAAAACCGGCAGGATTTTCCCTTTGAAGCCGAATTTTCTCGCCAACGGAACATCCCGCTGCGTTTCACAGCTGTAATAGTCGCAGGATTCCAAAACGTCTCTGATTTTAGCCGCATGTTCGGGTATATTACCGAAGTAATGAATATCCGCGCCCCAGTTAGTGGCAATCCATAAAGGAAAATCCTGCTGCATATTCTTTTTTGCCATCTGAGTCATGTACCCTGCATGCTGCATTCCCAGAGAATGGACAATATCGGGGCGCAATTCTTTAATTAGATCGGTCAATCTGGCTGCACGTTTCCGTAATTCGCATCTCCACCACCATTTGAATCTGATTGATGATAGAACTGAAATGAGCTTTTTCATCGGTCTGAGTTGAAAGAAACGGGATCTTTTCAATTTTTGTTTGAAATCATTCTTATCTTCAAATGCACTACCTGCGCTTGAATTTTCTTGATTGTCAAACAAACCTTTATCTTCTGCTACCGAGTGAATCATTACATGTTCAAAGCCTGGGTGAGCAGATGGGTAAAAATCAGCGGGAAACAAGTGAAGACTCCAGCCCATGGATTTGATCTGATTAATCCACCTTACCGTATGGATACTATTCGAGAAAGCAACAAAGAGAATCCGGATGTTTGGATGAACTGAATATCGAGATGCATCTTTCATTTGATATCGGAGGGAATATCTTCAGTAATGAACCGCTCGGGACTAAACTTTTCTGCGGATCCAGAAACTGCCGCTGTTTGCCCAGTTTTCCTTCAGGTTAAAACATGGAAAGGCTTCACAAAACGTATTCATGTGCTCAGTTTGAATGAAATTCATGGCCAGCATCACTTCGAATGCAGAGTTGAATGCAAGAAAGGCCTGCAAAAGGTAAGCCTCGGTCCAGAACACCCTGAAACCGGGGTTGGTGAAGTAAACTTCGGGGTACTCATAGGGAAGACTGATATCATGGATATGGACTACGACACCGGACTTCAGGCGGGGAAGGATTTCTAAAAAAAGAAAATTCACATCACTGCCCGTTCGTACCGTATGCCCGGAATCTATAAACAGAATGTCGTTTTCATCCAGCACATCAAATGTTTCTGCATTTAAAAGTTCCACTCGCTCCTGGAGCAGCCGGTCATGGGAAAGGCACCCACTCGTAATCACTTCACCGGGGTAAGGGTCAACAATGCAGTAATGGCAGGGATTTCCTTCATCCGCGTTGCGTTTGACCGCACCGCTGATGACGCGGGAGGAGAATCCAGAACCAATTTCGATCAGGTGCCGGGGCTTAAGAAAACGAATCATGCTATGAAGGGATGCAGCACACCCATAGCTGAAACAGCCGTTGTCTGTATGAAAATCAGCGGGATCTCCCGTAGGCTTCAACGGCCATTTACATTCCCTTCCATATTGCCTGCCTATTTTCTTCAAAAGATCCAGTTGCTTGTTCACCTGAAAATCGATGCCGGCAAGCTGACTACGTCCATTCCAAACTTTGCGTGCAACAAGATCCTTGATATCCGGTACCGGCGAATAAAAATGCACCTGCATGGGCAGGCAATGGCGCTCCAGACAAGCATCCGTTCCCTCCCCGGTCTCAGCCATCTTCTGAACAATTTTTGCAACACCGGAGTAATTTCGCAGTATTCTCTGGGCGAAAAAATAGAGGAATCCCGGGCTTACCATCTGTCGGCTTTTCTTTCCCAGCCGCCTGATGAATCCACTGATCCGGGAAACAATATTTTTCATAACCAGCCTCCCAACATTGCCGTTAATTTCTGCTTCATCACCACAGGATCAAAATCGAGCCGGGCTCGATCCAAGGCATTTCTTCGGATCGATTTTCGTAATTTTTCATCTTCAAGCAATTGAATTAACGTCTTTTTCAAATATTCCACACTGTCACGGTCAGCTACTACACCGCATTGATGTTCCGTAAGATACCATTTAACAAAGGTATCTGAAGGGACATGTGCGAGAATGGGCGTCCCGCTGACCAGGTAATCCCCAAGCTTGCCCGGTGCCGAGGTTCGGACCACCTCCGGGACTGGTGAATGGAAATCGAAAGGTATAAACAGGATATGAGCGGATGACTGAGCCTGAACCACCTCCGGGTGCGAAACATGATTGTGATGTACGACATAATCTCCTTTAATGCCGTGTTCTGCGAGCCATTCTTCTGATTGGGCTGTGTAAAGGTGCAGCTTTATGTCGGGTCGTTTCAGCATTTCCAGAGCAGAGATCAGATTCCGAATGGCACCGAAGTTAACGTGATAAACCGCACCGGTATAGACAATTCTGATATCGCCCTTCTTCGATTCTTCCATTCCGGGATCATGTTTCTCCGGGATGCTCTCACAAGGATTATGAATGATAACGGCATTCATGTTGCGCCTGGACATCATTTCTTTCCACAGGAACTCGTTCGGAACGATGAGTCCCTCTATCCGATTAAAAATAATTCGT
>JAHDSC010000021.1 GCA_018432925.1 Desulfobacterales bacterium
GGGTATTCTCTCCGTTTGAACCGCACCAGCGAGCGCATTCCCAGCAGCTTATTGCGGGGTTCTTCAATCTTGTGAAGGTTTTAAGGCTGCTTTTTCACAATCCGGTTTGATATTTTTCAGCCGTAAGAACCGATTTTTTAAAAATATTGATAAACGGTGCGGGATGAAAGACAGCGAATGGCGCGGGAAACGGGTTTCTTTATAAACCATTAGTTCGATACCGAACAAAAACAATCAGTTACCCGAACAATGAAAAAGGATTGGCAATGACAGATATCTATGAATTGGCGGATGATCTCGGTCCGGCTAAAATTATCCATATTTACGAGCCGTCCGTGAACCTGAAAGCGATTCTGGTTGTGGACAATGTAGCCGCCGGACCATCGATCGGTGGAGTTCGAATGGCCTGCGATGTCACCCCGGAAGAATGTTTCCGGCTGGCGAGGGCCATGACGTTCAAGAATGCCGCCGCCGGCCTGCCGCACGGCGGCGGCAAGGTGGTGCTTTACGGAGATCCAAAGATGCCCCGGAAAGAAAAAGAACAGCTGATTCGTGCACTTGCCTGCTCCTTAAGGAATGTTCAGGAATACATTTTCGGACCGGACATGGGAACGGACGAGCAATGTATGGCCTGGGTCCATGATGAGATTGGCCGGGCAGTCGGACTTCCTCGTGAAATCGGTGGTATTCCTCTTGACGAGATCGGGGCGACAGGCTGGGGAATCAGCCACGTTGCCGAAACCGCGGTTCGGTATTGCGATTTGGAATTGGTAGGTTCCCGGATCGTTGTGCAAGGCTTAGGCGCAGTAGGTCTGCATGCCGCCCGTTTTCTTGTTTCAAAGGGGGGGATCTTGGTGGGCGCGGCCGATTCCCATGGTGCAATTGAAAATCCCGAGGGTCTGGATATCAATGCACTTGCCGAATTGAAGCAGGCCGGGAAGAGTGTTGTTGATCATCCCGAAGGACGCAAGATTGACAGGGATGCAATCATCGATCTCGAGTGTGATGTCTGGATTCCCGCGGCACGTCCGGATGTCCTGAATGAAGATAATATCCATCGTTTAAAAACAAAGTTGGTGATTGAGGGCGCAAATATACCCTTAACCTATGGGGCTGAAAAATATCTTCATAAAAAGGGCATACTCTGTATTCCAGATTTCATCGCCAATGCCGGCGGAGTGATCTGCGCCTCGATGGAGTACCATGGAAGCGGCCAAAAGGCGGCACTTCAGGCAATTGAAGAAAAGCTCCTTCACAATACCGCTCAGGTGCTTGAGGAGGCAAAGAAAAATAAATCACTTCCGCGGGATGCTGCTTTGGATATGGCGGTGAAGCGGGTGAAAAAGGCCATGAATCTCAGACGTTGGTCGATTTTTTAACAAATCGAATAAAGGAACGGATCGGTCAGCCAAACTTAAAACGGGAGGGCAAATCAGGATGGAAATAGATATTCCCGGGTACCGGCGATTCCAGATCAAGCACCTTGTCTTGGATTACAATGGAACCCTTGCCTTTGACGGATACATAATGGAAGGGGTAAAAGAAAGCATGGAAGCCATTTCCGATCGGATTCAAATTCATGTACTGACGGCGGACACTTTTGGAAAAGCCCGATCTCGAATGGAAGGTTTTCCATGCAGCGTTTCAATTCTTCCTGCAAACAATCAGGACCTCGGCAAGCTTTCGTATGTGAAGCATCTCGGACCTGAACAAACGGCCTGCATCGGAAATGGGCGGAACGACCGGCTGATGCTTAAAGAGGCGGCGCTCGGCATTGCGGTTATTCTCGGAGAAGGCGCTGCAGTTGAATCGTTGCTTGCGGCCGATATCGTCAGTACCGACATTGTTGCCGCTCTCGAGCTTTTTGCCCATCCTTTGCGTTTAACGGCAACGCTGAGGTCGTAGCTCTAGCAAAAAACGAAAACTTAAAAGAAAAGGGATCCGGTGATGAAAAGAAAAAAATCGATTGAGATTTGAACGTCTTGATGTTATTGAAATTCCGGGTGAAATGATGCCTTGCCTCCGGTTATTAGAAGGGATAATCATATGGCTGCCTCCGATCTCCAGAACGAAATCGCCCGCCTCACGGTCCGTTTCATTGAATTGGTTCAAAATTTGTCCGATATGATTTTTCAAAGGAAACCGAAAATGAATGATTCCAGCCTGCAATCAAAAGAATGGAGCATTACAGAACGCTTAATCCAGCTGGTCAGGAATTTGACTGAAAACGATCAGCAGGCGCTCTTGAGTGAACTTGAAAAAAAGCAATCCGGTGAAAAAAGGAAATATCCCCGAAAGCCTTATTTCATGGCCGTCGATTATGCGACGGAGGATCGTGCCTACAAGGATTTTATCAAAGATATCGGGATGGGAGGCGTATTTATCAGGACCCGTATCCCCTTCTCTGTCGGGCAGGAGGTCTCACTTTCTTTTCCGCTTCCCGATCAGAAGAGGCACATCAAGATCAGCGGAGAAATTGTAAGGGCCGGTGAACAGGGTATCGGTGTAAAATTCAAGATGAATCAGAAAGACCAGGAAACGGAAATCCAGTCTCTTTTAGGGATGCTTTAGTTATCAGCCAAGTTCTCGACGCTCAGTTTATGAAGCGTGTGATCAATCAGCAGCGAGGTGAGGGCTGTTTTTCCTTCCCGGTGACAGGATACGAATTCGATACGGTGGGGTTTACCGCCTTCGTCTTTAAAGTTGATGCATTCGCCGGTTTTGAATCCTCCCCGGCGAAACCAGACCTCCGGCGGCAAAACCCATGTTTTACCGTATCGGGCCTCGAATTTGAAAAATGAAACGGCATCAAAAGGGTGCTGAAGATAAAGCACCAGCTCTTCATCAGAGACGGACCTTTTCAGCTCTTTTTCCATCTGGTTACGTTGCTGTTCCAAATCGATTGATTGGAGTTTCGGGAGGCCTTTTTCTTCGGCAAGGATCTGCCGCCATTTTTTACCATCCGCCCGCTGATATTCCAACACCTTCTCATAAATCCATTCGTCCGGCTGGTAAAACGGGAAGGGCCCGTAACGGCCAAGAATAAGATTTTTAAGATCCAGCGACGGTTTCTCGTAGCGGCCGGATAAAACGTTGCTAACCGCCGTTGTCCAGAGAATCTGCGATCCTGGGGTACAGGACCACCAGTTTCCGAGCTCGATCTGCACACGGGCCATTTCGTTAAAAATTTTAGGTACTTGCTCTAGAAATCCGCCCTTGTCCGCCTGTTCGAAGGTGCTGCCGACTGCACCGCCGGTCAGCTTATAGAATGCAACCATTGGATCATGACCTCGAAACGGGCTCTCGAAGGGCTCATAGATTTTGAGTTCTCGCCGTAAAATATCGGAACATTTCACCAGCGCCTCGATATTCATACCGACGGCCTTTTTATCATAGTCTTCAAGAGATTGTATCAGGCTGAGCGCCGGGGCCTGGCCATACACCGATCCATAGCCATGATCGGAGACGTCACAGATTTTGACACCCGCCAGGATAGCGGCGGTCATTCGGCCGATATCGTTGCCGTCCGTGTTACAGCCGTGATAGTGCAAGATGATGTCGGGATATTGAGAGCGGATGGCCTCCACCAAATCTCCAATTCTTTTTGGAGTTCCCAAACCCGAATGATTTTTAATTGAAATAATGACATCCGTTCCGGTTACATCAAAAATTTCTTTGACTTTTTTTACGTAATAGTCATCGGTATGCTCCTTGCCGGTGCTGAAACAGATGCTGGGCATCAGAACTTTTTTCGCATTCTGAACTTCCTCGAATACCGGGATCATATTGGGAACGTAATTAAGAAAATCATAGACCCGCCAGACATCTACATATTTGGCAAACTCCCTGACCGTCAGGCGGATAACGTTTTCCCGGTAATGCCGATAGCCAAACAAGTTGGATCCCCGACATGCGGTCTGCAAAAGAGTTCGCGGCATGGCTTTACGCGCGATACGCAGTTTCTCAAATGGATTTACCTGCTTTTTCATCAGATCGACGTGAACCGATGCTCCGCCGCTTACCTCAAAAGAAAAGAAACCGGCTGCTTCCCGATAGGGAGCTACCCGTATTGTGGTCATCGGCATCAATCGGTTCTTAAAATCCGACTGCGAGACGTCCCTTTCATTGTTGCACAGGTAATAACCCCCGGCATTCCGAAGGACTTCAAGAATTTTCTTAGCACTCATATCGGATGTAATTCTCTGTGGCATAATCCGTCTTTCTCCCGCTTCATCGGGCGTATGGATTGTATCCGTTTGCATGGATCTCGGCGATGAGAAGGGCAATCTTGTATTCTTCTTTTTCTTCTTCTTGGTATTTCAAAAGCCCGGGATGCGTATCGACATACGTTGTGTCAAACTTCTTTTCGATGAAATCGGGCTCTTGAACGATTTTCTGAAAATAAGGTATGGTCGTCTTTACCCCGATAATCAAAAAACCTTCGAGAACCCTTGACAGTCGCTGAACCGCTTCTTTCCAGGTGAAACCGAAAACGGTCAATTTTACCATCATCGAGTCATAGTAACGAGGAATTTCAAAGCCCTGATATACGGCTTCATCCAGACGGACCCCGGGACCCCCGGAAGGCAGGTAGACGCGAACCAGCCCGGGATCGGCCAGAAAATTATTTCTGGGGTCTTCGGCATTGATTCGCAGCTCAATGGCACATCCCCGCTCAATGACCTGATCCTGAGAAAAACTGATGGGTTCTCCCTGCGCAATCAGCAGTTGCTCACGAACGATATCAATGCCGGTGATCATTTCGGTTACGGTATGCTCTACCTGGATTCTCGTGTTCATCTCAAGAAAATAAAAATTGCCGTCAGGTTCAACAAGCATTTCCACGGTGCCTGCACTCAGGTAATTAGCCGCCTTGGCAATATTCACCGCGGCGGCTAAAATTTTTTCCGTCAATGTAGCGTCCAAACCGGCCGGTGCAATTTCGATGAGTTTTTGATGACGACGCTGAATGGAGCAGTTACGGGTTCCCAAATGAACGACATGACCATAATGATCCGCCAGAATCTGGACCTCGACATGCTTCACGTACTCCAGGCATTTTTCCAGGTAGACGGCATCGTTTCCAAAGGCCATCAGCGCTTCGGAGCGCGATTGATTAAGGCCCCTGATCAGACTGCCTTCGTCCCGGTATTTTCGAATGCCGCGGCCTCCGCCTCCGGCTACAGCCTTAACCATTATCGGATAGCCATGGGTTGATGCAAAAACCAGCGCTTCCTGTTCGCCTTTTTCCCCGGAAGGAAGTGCCTCCGTGGCAGGGATAACCGGTATATCCGCTTCTTGTGCAAGTCTGCGTGCAATGACCTTGCTTCCGAGGTCTCGAATTACTTCGGGTGGAGGCCCGATGAACGAAATTCCGGCACTTGTGCAGGCCTTCGGAAAATCGGGATTCTCCGCGAGAAATCCATATCCTGGATGAATGGCTTGGGCGCCGGATTTCCGGGCGGCGGTAATGATTCCCTGGATATTTAAATAGTCCTTTCTTGGACCGGTTCCGATACAGACGGCCTCATCAGCCCTCATGACATGGCAAGTGTCTTTGTCGGTTTCCTCGTAGACAGCCACAACCTTGATGCCCAAGTCCTTTGCGGATCTCATAATCCGAACGGCGATCTCTCCCCGGTTGGCCACCAAAATTTTTGTGAACTCTTGCTTCTTAACCATTGAATGATTATCACCTCATAAAAGAAGAACGAAAGTTGCGAATGGTCCCAAAAAGTTGAATTGAAAAATCGAGCGCGTTTGTCTCCCCAGCCCAGTCTGGGAGGATCCTATATTTAAATGTTTGCTGAAAAAAAGGAAGTAAGCGAATGAGGAAGCAAAAAAAAATTAACATAAAGTGCATTCTTTTGTAAACGATAAAGGAATTGAGAGAAACGACGAACCTTTCATCATGCCCTCAAAATATTCGCCCGAAAGAAAATAGGGAAATCGCCTTCAAGGCGTTTCAACTTTCGCCATAAATTTTTGACATCCCCATGCGATTATGGCATCATGCATAAAAAACCCGGCGAAAGCGCATTTTTTCTCAATGAGAAAAGGAGGATGGCATGGAATTTGTTCAGGTCTCCAGAGAAGACGGAATAGCCAAAGTTGCCTTGACCAGAGGTAAAGTCAATGCTTTGAATGAACCGATGATCACACAAATTAATGACTGCTTTGCGGATTTGGAAAACGATCCAAGGGTGCATGCGATTATTCTGACCGGTAGCGGAAATTTCTTTTCCTTTGGGTTTGATATTCCGGAATTCTTAACATACTCGAAAGATGCTTTTATCAAATTTTTGGTAAAATTTACGGATCTATACTCCTATCTGTTTCTTTACCCGAAACCGGTTGTAGCGGCCTTAAACGGTCACACCATGGCCGGAGGTTGTATGCTGGCCAGCACCTGCGACTACCGGATCATGGTTTCGGGAAAGGCGAAAATTTCGTTAAATGAAATTACATTCGGCTCTTCTGTGCCGGCCGGTAGTATTGAAATGCTTAAATTTTGTGTGGGATCAAAAAACGCAGCTTCAATTCTATATCAAGGGGCGATGTATTCTGCTGCCGAAGCATTTGAAGTGGGGCTGATCGATCAGGTGACTTCAGAGGAAAATCTGGCAACGGAGGCCGGGAAAATCGCCAAAAACTTATCCGAGAAAGAGGAGTCTGCTTTTCGAAGTATCAAAGAACTTTTACGGAGGCCGATCGCCGAAGAAATGAAAAAAAGAGAGCTGGATTCCATCCTCGAATTCGTGGATATCTGGTATTCAGAAAAAACATGGAAAAACCTCAAGGGCATTAAAATACGGTCTTAATCGATCCCGGTAGACGCTGAATCGTGTTGTTCCGAAGCCGTTTTTGTGCCCGTATCCTTTCCCCACGGAACCACCGGACGCTTCATAAAAGATTCTCAGTCGTCAATCGTAAAGAAGGCGAATCATGTTTTTTAATTCGTTTGCATTTGTATTTGTTGTCATTTTTTTCTTCCTGGTTTTGTTTTTCTTCGCCTTGGTAAAGATCAACCTGATTGCATTGGCCTTCAGCCAGATTGGTATTCCGAATCATTATATTTTCACAGCACTGCTTGTCACCTTGTTTGGAAGCTTCATCAATATTCCCGTGAAAAAAATTCCTCAGGAGATCATCGTTCAGGAGACAATGGTTCGCGTTTTCGGTTTCAGGTATTGGATTCCCGTTTGTAAGAAAAAAGAAACCATTTTGGCGGTTAACCTCGGCGGAGCGGTGGTTCCGGTTCTTCTGTCGGTTTATCTTCTGATAAAAAGCGGCATTTGGGGAAGGGCTGCTATCGCAACCGCCTTGATGTCTTTTGTGACCTTTCGATTGGCTAAGCCCGTAAAAGGCCTCGGTATCGCCCTTCCGGCATTTGTACCCCCCGTTTTGGCCGCTCTCATATCGATGGTTACCGCATACAACAATGCACCGGTGGTTGCCTATATCTCCGGAACCTTGGGAACATTGATCGGTGCGGATATACTGAATCTAAAAAAAATTGCCCATCTGGGAGCCCCTGTAGCCTCCATCGGGGGAGCCGGAACCTTTGACGGCATATTTTTGAACGGTATACTGGCTGTCTTGCTGTCGGCAATTTTGGCTTAGATACAGAATTTGGATCCATGCAATAATCGATGGATTTCCCTATCGAACCATGATCGTGTTGCTTGAAGTTGAACGAAATCGCGAATTTTCAAGAGTTTTCACCACGGAACCTTTTACTGGAGCATATCGTTGATACGGTCTGCGGGAATTGTCGTCGTTAGGAAAGACAAATATCAATGGAAATACCTCTTTCTCAGGTCTTACAGAAACTGGGACTTTCCAAAAGGGGTCGTCGAAGCTGATGAAACCCCCCTCGAAGCGGCCAAAAGAGAAGTGAGAGAAGAAACCGGTATTTCCGGGCTCATTTTCCAGTGGGGGAACGAATTCAAAGAAACATTGCCATATGATCGAGGTAGAAAAGTCGCAAGATACTACATTGCTAATACTACGGAATCCAAAGTAGTGTTTTCAATCAATCCGGATCTTGGGAAACCGGAACATCATGAATACCGATGGTTGTCTTATGATGAAATCAAAAGAATCGCACCCGAAAGGCTTTTAATAATTATTGAATGGGCAAGCACTTTGATCAATGATAAAATCAAACATTGCATACCGGAATGAAACTCAATTACCTTAAGCAGGCTTTTTGTTTTGCCGATATGAAAAATTGATGGTTTGGTAAAGGGTCCGGTTTTCCATTATCCGACGCATCCCTGCCCGGTTAATCGGCGTGCGTCCGGGATTGAAAAATGAATACCGACAAATATTCGTCATGGTTTTTTTATAAACATTATGATAAAGGAACTGCCCATCTTTAACAGGATGAATTATTGCATATTTTAATAACTGCATATCGTTTTTTAGGGGTATGCGTATCTTGTTTTTTTCTTGACCGTTTACTATCGGACCTTTTAAAAAATCATCAAGATTAGCCGTTTATAAAAACCGGATGAACCGACTCGGCCTGGATTTGGAGAAAAAGATTGATGGATAAGCTGATCAATATAATTGCCATCATTGCACTCCTGCTGATCATGTTTATTCCTTTGATATCCTATTCAAGGATTTGATTATCGGAGTATTTGCTTTTAATCGATTCGCCGTCCGCGTCCGAGTGCCGGCAATTTCTTAAATTCCCACCCCCGCCTGTCATCACACCGATTCGAATGGGGCAGGTGAAGAATCGACGGGCATTTCAGTTGCTTACCGTCGCAACCGGCTTTAAAGAGTGTCGTTTTTTTAAATAAGCCTTTGAAAGCCCCTTACGATCGGCTGATGTCGCAGACAATTCAGATGCCCGCGGGATTCCGAACATTACGTTCGCGAATTTTATTACTTTTCGGAAATCAGCGGTAAGACCTTGGTGATTTTAAAAAATACCTGAAACTTTTTTTCATCCTTATATCTATCATGCCAAGCCGGGTAATACGTTTTCATCAGCTCATTGATTTTATCCTCATCTTCCTCTTCTTTAATTTTGATTAAAAAAAGTCTCTTTCCGATAAATTCTTCTCCCTCTTTTTTGAAAAGATAGACCGCCTTGGGATTGGATTGCAGATTGGTATGGGTCAACCGATCCAGCATGATAAATGAAACCGTCTCCTCATCCTCGAAATATGGTTTGCTGTAAAAAGCGGCATCCACGTTGCCGGACGTATCCGCCGTTGACAGTACCCCGGTTCCTTTCGCCTTCTCAAAATATTCCTTCAAAATCATGGCATTTCCTCCCGAATGTTTTTACGTGTTAACTGGAATTTTCAGAAGATTTGATGATCAAGCCACATCATAAATCAACAAGAACAGGTTATCTCTCTGTTGTTATTCAGGATTTCAGGATATCACTCCCCTTTCGAATCCTCATGGATATACTTTCCATCGGATTGGATAGATCGAATAATGTAACATAATGGAAGCGATTCGGTTCGTAAATACGGTTAATTCTGTATTTTGCGTTCAAACAGAATGTATATGAATCCGGATGAAATGATAGTTCTGTCCGGAGCAGCGGAGATCCGGCCAAATCGGATGCGGTATACCGAAGTACACCATATTGTCTTACCGGATCAAACGCTTGGGGGATTGTAATCAACAAACATATCTTTATTGCCGGTTTGGCGAGTGATTTTCAAATAATCCGTGCCCCTAATGATAAAATCGCCCCGAAACCTTTGTAGAAGCTCTTATTAACAAGTTCAAGGACGGCGATCATTTTTACCACAGGAATACATTGATTCTTTGAAGAATTAAAATTTGAACCTGAACCTCAGATTGAGCGAAAGAGCGCATTATACTCAAGTCTTTTCCGTTTCAGCAAGGCATGGAACTTACGAATTTAATCATAATCATAGATTTCGTATTCGGTTTTTTCATCAAGTAATCGATCGATTTTCTCCTGAATTTGTGCCCTTTCCTTGCTGTGAAGCCATTTGTCCCAGGTGGATACGGATTTCCACTTACTGATGACCATGCTTTCCCCGGGCTTATCGATTCTTGTTAATGTTTCGCCTGAAATATAGCCGGGTTGGGCTGTTGAAAGAACTCTCAGTTGATTAATGAGAATATGCAGGTCTTTTGTCTTGCCTTCCGGAAACTTTCTTTTAATGAGAACCCTTACAGTCATTTCGCCTCCGTTTCGTATTAGTATTTGGCGCAATGGTTTGTTTGTCCGATAGGATCGAAGGCCTGAAAACAAAAATAAGAAAAAATTTTAATCAAAGATGTTTGGGATTTATTTTATGTGCCGGATCAAGAGACAGGAAATTTTTAAGATAAGTCTTTGTTATTTGAAATAGTAGTATAAAATGGTTTGAATGTCAAAGAAATAGGGGCTGAGGGATATCGGCAGGGGTTTTTCAAACCGGTTGAACCGAGGATATCCCCGACTTTTGAGGAGTAACAGTAATGAGTCTGATTGAACAGAAAAGTTAGGAGGGTAAACCTTATTGAAATTGATGGACGCCTTGCATACCCAAAGAGTTTTTTTAGTTATGCTCGGCGTCCAAAATTTGCAGTCGGCTATTAATACATTTCTTCATCCATGCCCGGCATCGCCGGTGCTGGTTTCTTCTTTTCCGGTTTTTCGGTAATCATTGCTTCCGATGTCAACATCAGGCCTGCCACCGATGCAGCATTTTGAATGGCAAATCGAACCACTTTAACCGGATCGATGACTCCGGATTCAAAGAGATTTTCATAATTTTCCGTGGCCGCGTTGAAACCGAAATCATTGTTTCCTTCCATTACCTTTTTGAAAACCACGGAATCTTCATGACCGGCGTTTCGAGCAATTTGTCGAAGCGGTTCCTGCAACGCTCGTTTCAAGATGGAAACGCCGTTTTTTTCTTCTCCGGAAACCTTCAATTTTTCAAGAGCATCCATGCATCGAACAAGGGCCACACCGCCGCCGGGAACGATTCCTTCTTCAACGGCGGCCCGGGTCGCATTCAATGCATCTTCGACGCGGGCTTTCTTTTCTTTCATTTCCGTCTCTGTCGCCGCTCCCATTTTAATGACCGCCACGCCTCCGACCAATTTGGCCAGACGCTCCTGAAGTTTTTCCCTGTCATAATCCGATGTGGTTTCTTCAATCTGAGCTCGAATCTGTCGAACCCGACCTTCCAGAGCATCTTTGCTTCCGGCTCCATCAATGATGGTTGTGTTATCTTTATCGATTTTTACTTTTTTGCAGCCTCCAAGATTTTCTAATGTGATATTTTCCAGTTTCATGCCGATGTCTTCGGAAATGACCTGACTCCCTGTAAGAATTGAAATGTCCTGAAGAACGGCTTTTCGCCGGTCACCAAAAGCGGGCGCCTTTACGGCAGCGGCCCGCAATGTACCCCGAATCTTATTTACAATCAGGGTCGCAAGAGCCTCACCTTCCACATCTTCGGCAATGATTAAAAGGGATTTCCCGCTTCTGGAAATTTTTTCCAAAAGTGGCAAAAGGTCCTTCAAGTTGCTGATCTTTTTTTCATATAGCAAAATGTAGGGGTTTTCGAGGTCAATTTCCATTTTCTCGAGATTTGTGACAAAATATGGTGAAAGATAGCCACGATCAAACTGCATTCCTTCCACAACTTCCAGGGATGTTTCCATCGCCTTGGCCTCTTCCACCGTAATGACTCCCTCTTTGCCGACTTTCTCCATTGCTTCGGAAATGAGTTTGCCGATGACCTCATCGCTGTTTGCAGAAATGGTACCGACTTGCACAATTTCGTTTTTGCCTTTAATCGGTTTCGATAATTTTTTCAGCCCATCGACAACAGCCGTTACGCCTTTATCTATACCCCTTTTAATGGCCATAGGGTTGACTCCGGAAGCAACCAGTTTTTGTCCTTCTCTATAAATGGCCTGAGCAAGAACCGTAGCTGTTGTCGTTCCGTCGCCGGCGACGTCGCTGGTTTTGCTGGCTACCTCCTTGACCATTTGGGCACCCATGTTCTCAAATTTGTTATCCAATTTTATTTCTTTGGCAACGGTTACGCCGTCTTTGGTGACAAGAGGAGAGCCGAAAGATTTTTCCAGAACAACATTCCTTCCCCTAGGACCTAATGTCGCCTTTACCGCATCGGCCAAGGTATTTACGCCTTTGAGCATATGCTCCCTAGCCTGTCCCCCATAAGAAATCATTTTTGCAGGCATTCTGACAACCCTCCTTTTTAAACAAAAATTGCTAGTATATCATCTTCTCTCATAACCACGTGTTCCACACCGTCAATCTTAATGTCGGAACCGGCATATTTGGAAAACAAGACTCGATCCCCTTTTTTTACCTCCATGGGAATTCTTTTGCCATTATCCGCCATTTTCCCAGGTCCTACAGAGACAACCTTGCCTTCTTGAGGTTTTTCTTTGGCTGTGTCGGGAATGATGATTCCTCCTGAGCTCTTTTCTTCTTTTTCCACTCTCAATACCAGCACTCTGTCATTCATCGGTCTGATTTTCATTATTTTAGGCCTCCTTGTTTTATACTTTCCATTTTATCATTCAAATTTTTTAAAGTGACAACCGGGTTTTAACAAATAATAATTTTGTTTTTTTCAGATGAAGAGGTTTCGGATTTGTCTCCAAAAATTTTTCAAAGACGTCATATGGATCTTTAAAAGGCAATTAAAAAGAAAATGCTTATTAATCGATAGAAGATCGGGAAATTAAAAGGCAATGGTTTTAAATGGATAAATGATAATCATCATCTTTTCCCTGTCAAGAGGAAAAAAACAGGATTTGTATCTCCCCCAAAAATTCAAATCGCGTGATTCGACGCATGACTGGAGCGGGGACTTATGGCGCAATGAAAAGCAATCGGAATAACCGGAATCGTTTGATTTCACCTGAAGTAAATGCTGTAAAAGGCAAAGTAGGGTCCAATAAGATCAGGAAAGAATCAAACCGGGTACAAAACAATCGAACAAAAGTTTTCTATTCGATTAATGCCAATTTTTTTTGACTTATATTCTCCGGAGAGCATCCGATACGTGTTACAGGTCGATTTGGTTTTTTCAAGAACCTCCGGACCAAAAGTGCGAACGATTTTTCCAGGAATGCCGGCAACCAAAGAAAACGGCGGAATCATGGTATCTTCTAATAGAACCGATCCCGCGGCCGGAATGCTTCCGCTTCCGATTTTGACCCCGTTCATGATAATTGCGCCCATCCCGATCAGGCAATGATCCTCAATTTCAAAGCCATGAATGATGGAGCGCTGCCCTATCGTGACCCCGTCGTCGATGGAAATCGGCTTCCCGGAGTCGGCATGCAAGACGGAAAGATCCTGGATATTGATCTCTTTTCCGATCGAGATGAGGTCTTCGTCTCCCCGTATGACGCAATTGAACCAAACCGACGAATTTTTGCCGATGACGACATTTCCGATGACCACCGCTGTCGGTGAGATATAAACTGGTGGCATTTTTTTCAAAGAAAAAACCATCATCGCAACCGAAAGATTATAGAAGTTGTGTCGATATTTTTTAAAAATTTTTTGATTATTCGGTTCTTGACAAAACCGAATCCCTTCGGTAATTGGAATATAAATTTTTTATAAGCTTTTTTCGGAAACTGCCAAATTTTTTATCGAACAAGGGGATGGTGTGATTTATATCCCGGATGCGTGAGGTTTCAATGCAGTTTATGTATTGGTGCTGGTGCTGGCGCACATGATGAAGCTTGCTCACCAGCCTGAATAGAAGATAAATAATCCAGAGCCGTGAGAAGCTTCGGCATTCGGCGGAAGTAGCTCATGGCTCTTCTAATTTTAACTGAAGCCAGGGTTACCGAGAAACCCTGGCTTCAGTTGTTTGTGCGTCCGGAATTGCGCATTTACATGGATGCGGCACTGACTTTCGTTCGCATTCAAGTGGCACCTAAAAAACGGAGGAATTCATTGAATATAAGAAGGTTGATGCTCGGAAATGAAGCCATTGCACAAGGACTGGTGGATAACGGCTGTTCGGTCGCGACATCGTACCCAGGGACACCCGCATCCGAGATTCTTTCCACGCTTGCCTGTCTCAAACAGGCGGGTGCTGATATCATCCATGTCCAGTGGGCGGTTAATGAGAAAATCGCTTTCGAGATTGCCTATGCGGCGAGTATGGCCGGTTTGCGAACCGCGGTCAGCATGAAGCAGGTCGGGCTGAACGTTGCATCGGATTCTCTTATGAGTGCTGCATATATGGGCACAACAGGCGGATTTGTCATCATCAGCGCCGATGATCCGGGACCGCATTCTTCTCAAACGGAACAGGACAGCCGGCTCATGGCAATGATGGCGAAAATACCGGTTCTTGACCCGGATTCTCCACGCCAGGCAAAGGATCTGGCGGCTTTAGCCTTTGAGATTTCAGAGGCATTTGAAATTCCGGTTATGCTGCGTCCCACCACCCGGGTCTGTCATGCCCGTCAGGATATACTGCTGAAAGACATCCAACCTTTGGAAAAAAAAATAAATTTTCAAAAAGCCCCAGAGCGATGGGCGGCAACTCCCAAATTTCGTTTTCATCTTCATAAGGAGTTGGAAAAAAAACTGGAAGCCATTTCCAGCCTGGACAAAACCGCGCCGATCCGTCTTAATGATGGAGCGAGAGCTCGCCGCGCGGTTATCGCCGCCGGGATTGCGGCAGGGCATATAAGAGATATTATGAAAGAGCGAAAGCTTTGGGACGTCATTCCACTG
Organism: Desulfobacterales bacterium; assembly: GCA_018432925.1. Taxonomy (GTDB): domain Bacteria; phylum Desulfobacterota; class Desulfobacteria; order Desulfobacterales; family JAHDSC01; genus JAHDSC01. Next base: position 14,744 of record JAHDSC010000021.1, read on the forward strand.
TACCAGGTGCTGCAACCCTATCCATTGCATCAAGAGTTCATATCCCATTTAATCGAGAACTATGATGAAATTCTGGTTCTTGAAGAGACTTCTCCGGTTATCGAGATGCAAATAGCGGATCGACATCGGGTAAAGGGAAGGTTGACCGATTCGGTCCCAAAAGCCGGAGAATTGCTACCTGAAGTCATCGAACAAATGGTTTGCGAGTTTGCGGATATTGCATATGAACCTGTCCACTTTTCCTCGTTTTCCGGCAGGCGTCCCACACTCTGTGCGGGGTGTCCGCACAGGGCCAGTTTTTTTGCCATAAAACAGGCCGTTCCTCATGGAATATACACCGGCGATATCGGCTGCTATACACTGGGGCTGAATCTGGGAGCTGTCGATACGGTACTGTGCATGGGGGCTGCCATCAGCCAGGCGGCGGGATTTTATCATGCTTACAAAGGGCAAAAAAATTGTCCGGATATTGTGGCAACGATCGGTGATTCGACGTTTTTCCACGCCGGAATACCGGCTTTGATCGATGCGGTCGTGCAGAACGTATCGTTTGTTTTGTTGATCCTGGACAATCGAACCACCGCCATGACAGGAAATCAGCCGACTCCTGCAAGTGGAATCAGTGCGACCGGCGAACCACTGGAAGCTGTTGATATTGAAAGGGTTGTTGGCGCTTGCGGCATAAGATTCTGTCATGAAGTTGATCCATATAACCTGAATGAATTGATTGCTGTTATCCGGGAAGCAGTCCAATTCAGCAGAAAAAACGGGCCGGCGGTTATCATATCCCGCCATCCCTGTCTGACTGGCGGTTCACAGAATAATAGAGGCAAACGGGCGATAGCGGTTGAAGTGAGCGATGCATGTGACGGCTGTCGTTACTGCATCCGACATTTTGAGTGCCCCGCGCTTATTTATAATGAGGAGCGAAAGCGTGTCTTCATTGATCCTGCCTTGTGCAACCGATGTGGTGTTTGCATTCAGGTTTGCCCGAAGAATTTCATACAAAAAAAGGGTTCGTTTGCAGTCTCGTGAAAAAGATCCATATAAATTTAATACAAGGATGTTTATGAAACAATCCATCCAACAGCAAATTTTAATCAGCGGAGTGGGAGGTCAGGGAGTACTTTTTATCACACGCCTTCTCGCGGAAGCGGCAATTCAAAAAGGGGAATCGGTCATCACGTCGGAAACGCATGGAATGGCCCAGAGGGGTGGTACTGTCATCTCCCACGTGAAGGTTGGAAATTTTTCGAGTCCATTGATTCGGCCTCTTGCTGCTGATGGGCTGCTGGCCTTGAAGGCCGAAAATCTTTCCCAGCATGGTTCCTATGTAAAGAATGGCGGATGGATCGTCGTAAACAGCGATACGGATATCAAGCTACCTCCCGGTCTATCCGTTTTTCGGGCGGATGCGGATTCACTGGCTCGGAAAATAGGAAACATGAAATCCGCCAACTTGATTCTGCTCGGTTTTGCATTGGCCAGAACCCAGAAGTTGCCTGGAAATAAGGGATTGTTTTGCTCCATTGAAGAGATCCGGCATGTGTTGAAAAGCCAAATGGCGGAAAGCAATAAATTGTTCGATGATTCCATAAAAGCCGTTGAAAACGGATATGTTGCTTGAAAATGATCCATCGTCAAAAGGTTTACGATAAAATTTGAACCGAAACAGCGAGCGAATTCCCCGCAGCTTGCTGCAAGGTTCTTCAAATGTATAATTCCCGGTTGCGGCAAGTCCGGGTTTCGGCAGCGCGACCGCTTTTTCCCGCATATAAAAATTGTGACAGGATACCTCCTTAACCAATAGTAATTGAAAATCATGCTTAAAATTAGAGGAGTTCATGATGAGATTCATTCCGGATGATTTAACAGAGGCCAAACTGAGGGAAATTCAACTCGAAGGCCTTAAATGGACGGTTCGTCACGCATACCACCATTCAATCTATTATCAAACGAAAATACGGGATTCAGGTTTGCGGCCGGAGGATATCCGTTCCGTTGAAGATCTTGAACGACTCCCCTTCACCGATAAGGAGGATTTACAGGAAGGATATCCTTTTCCGCTGCGTTCCGTGCCGTTTGATGAGATCGTCCGAATTCATGCATCTTCAGGCACGACGGGGAAACGCAAAATTCTCTGTTACACGGCAAAGGATGTCGATTTGTGGGCTGACATGTTTGCCCGCTGCTATGAACTGGCCGGGTTGACCCGGCAGGATCGGGTGCAGATTGCTGTCGGATACGGCTTGTGGACGGCCGGTGTGGGATTTCAGGCAGGCTGTGAACGTTTCGGAGCCATGGCGCTTCCTGTAGGTCCTGCCAATGCGGAGATGCACTGTGAAATGATGGTCGATATGCAATCCACGGTTTTCTGCTCTACCGCATCCATGGCGCTGCTTATGGCGGAGGAAATTCATAAACGCGGTCTGCTCCCCAACATAAAGATAAAAAAGGTGATTCTTGGTGCCGAACGTTGCAGTGACGCCATGAGACAACGAATTAAGGAACTGATGGGCGTGGAACATGTTTTTGATATTTACGGGTTAACCGAGCTTTACGGGCCGGGTACGGGACTCGATTGCCACTTCCATGAAGGAATTCATTATTGGGCGGATCATTTTATTTACGAGGTGATCGATCCGGTGAGTCTGAAGCCGGTTCCGTCCGGTAAAGATGGAGAACTGGTTGTCACTACATTGCACAAAGAAGGGAGTCCGTTGATCCGTTATCGCACTCATGACATTACACGCCTGCTGGATCGAAATTGCCCGTGCGGAATCCTGTTGCCCATGCACGACAGAATCCTCGGACGGACGGATGACATGTTCATCTACCGTGCTGTTAATATTTATCCAAGCCAGATTGAACATGTGCTGAGCCAGGTTGAAGGGATCGGCAGTGAATTTCAGATCCATTTGGAGGAACGGGAAGGCGGCCGGGATATGATGAAGATTTGTGTGGAACGAAAAACAGGCGGGAGAAAAGATGATGATCCGGGTCTAACCGAATTAATCGCATCGGAAATCCGGCACAAGATACTGGTGAGAAGTAATGTTGAAATCCTCGATCCCGGTTCATTACCGCGAACTCAAAGGAAAAGTCAGCGGGTCTTTGATCACAGAAACGGAAATCGCAAGTAGCCGATCCGCCATTCGGAACCACCGGCCGATTATTGACCGGACAACTTGCCATGCACAAGAAGCGATAATGGTATCCGGGAAAAAAACAGGCTTTTTCATAAATTCGCAAGGAGGAAAAAACAAATGACGACAGACAAAAGGAGGCATGAGGGATGAGACGAAAATCCGGAATGATTTTTATCCGAATCTTTATCGCTTTAATGTTTATCATGACATGTACGTGCGCATTCGGGAAAAACGAGACGATCAAGTTAAGCTATGCAAATTTTCCATCCGCACCTACCTTCCCGTGCGTTCAGATGGAACGATGGAAAAATGAGGTGGAAATGCGCACAAAGGGCAGGATTGCCGTTGACACCTTTCCGGGGGGCACGTTACTGGATGCCAAGAACATGATGGATGGCGTGATTGCCGGTCAAGCGGATATCGGTTGCCTGTGCATGGCCTATCAACCCGGCCGTTTTATGACTACCAATGCTACCAGTCTTCCCATCGGAATACCCAATGCGAAAGTCGGAAGTCTTGTTTTGTGGGATTTTTTCAAAAAGTACCAACCGGAGGCATTTGCGCAGGTGAAGGTTCTGACCATGTTCACAACCGCTCCGGCAAATATTATGTCCAAAAAACCCATTCGAAATTTGGAGGATATCAAGGGTTTGGATCTAAGGGCTTCCGGCGGTGCCGCACAGATTCTCAAGGCATGGGGGGCGAATCAGGTTGGAATGCCGATGTCCGCTACTCCGGAAGCTTTGCAGAAAGGCGTCGTACAAGGCTTGTTTTCTTCCCTTGAGGTTATGAAAGATTATGAGTTTGCCGAACTCTGCCGGTTTGTAACTATGACCGATACGGTCATCTACCCATTTTCCGTGGTGATGAACCTGCAGCGGTGGAATTCCTTGCCGAAGGATGTGCAAGAAGTCTTCGATACGCTGGCCGCGGAGCAGGCGGAATGGACCGGCACTTATATGGACAATCATGTAAAAGAATCGATTGCCTGGTCCAAAGAAAAATATCAGGTTGAATCGATCCGGCTGGACGAGAAAGAAAAGGCAAATTGGGAAAGAATGCTACAGCCGATCATTGACCAATGGATCGTTGAAGCGAAGGAAAAGGGACTCCCGGCGGAAGCGATTCTATCGGATTTGAAGTCGCTTGTGAGAAAGTATTCGAAATAGCATCGATGATCGAATCATTGAAAGGATAGCTGTGGGTACGCTGCAGAAAATCAGTTTGTATTTAAATCGGGTCCTTATTTACATCGGCGGAATTTTTCTGGTCTGCATGGTGGTTTTGACCTGTGCCAACATAATCCTTCGCTGGGTGTGGGTGCCCATTCCGGGAACATTTGAACTGATGGGGTTTTTCGGTGCGATTGTGGCCGCTTTCGCCCTGGGCTATACCCAGATCAAGGGAGGGCATATCGCTGTAAATGTTTTGATAAACAGTTTTTCCGAAAAGACACGAATGATTTTACGAACAATTAATGCGGGGGGCTGCGCGGTCTTTTTTTCCATGGCAGCCTGGCAGATCGCGAAATTGGCTACGAGACTCTGGAATACCGGAGAAGTTACCGAAACCCTGAGAATCATTTATTACCCTTTCACCTATGGGACGGCGATCGGTTTTGCCATTCTTTCTCTCGTGTTTTTAGCGGATTTGATCGATACGCTGTTTTCGAAAAAGGAGACCCAAAGGTGAGCTTGGCAGTGATTGGCCTTATAGGAATTATTCTGCTTCTCATATTTCTTTTTTTTCTCGGCATGCCGGTTGGTTTTGCCATGGGAATCGTAGGGTTTTTGGGATTTTGTTACGTGGTTTCTTTTAAAGCCGGGATCAACATGATCGGTTCCGTTTTATGGTCCACCTTTTCCGAATATGGTCTGACCGTTATACCGCTTTTCATCTTTATGGGTCAGATCGCATTCTATTCCGGAGTCAATGAAAAGTTATATCGTACAACCTATAAATGGGTGGGACATATTCGGGGTGGGATAGCGATGGCGACTGTGATGGCTTGCTCCGCGTTTTCAGCGATTTGCGGGTCGAACGCCGCGACCGCTGCGACAATGACGACGGTGGCGCTGCCCCAGATGAAAAAATACCATTATAATCCGATCCTCAGCACCGGTGCCGTTGCCTGCGGATCCACACTGGGTGTCGTGATCCCACCCAGTGTGGTACTGATTGTTATCGGCCTCTCCACCGGGCAATCCATCGCCAGACTTTTTTATGGTGGAATCGGGGCCGGCATTCTTCTTTCGATACTTTTAATGGTAACCGTTTACGTTGTATGCCGGCTTCATCCTGGATGGGGTCCGGTTGGGCCCAGGGCCGGTTTTATCGAAAAGTTCCGATCCCTTTCGGGAGCTTTCGAAATGGGGACACTCTTTCTGCTGGTGATGCTTGGACTTTATTTTGGTTTATTCACACCAGCGGAAGCCGGGGCGACGGGGTCACTGCTGGCGGTTATAATCAGCTCGGTGCAAGGTCGGCTCACATGGAAAGGATTGGTCAGTTCGTTGACCGACACGCTTCAGGTGTCATGCATGGTGATCACAATAATATCCGGCGCAGTCGTATTCGGCCGTTTTCTGGCTGTAACCAGGATACCTTTTGATATTGCCTCATGGGTGGTTGGGCTTCCCGTGCCCAAGTCGGTCATTATGGCGATCATTTTTGTAATATATATCGTGGGCGGTGCGGTTATGGATGCATTGGCGCTGCTATTGATCACCATTCCAATTTTTTTTCCGGTGGCGACACAGTTAGGGTATGATCCCATTTGGTTCGGTGTATCGATCACCGTGGTAACGACTTTAGGGGCTGTAACTCCTCCCGTGGGAGCGACTACTTACGTGGTTGGCGCAATGGCAAAGGATGTTCCTCTGGAGGATGTTTTCAAGGGGGTAGCCTTCTTCTTGCCGGCATATATAATATGCTTGTTTCTTTTAATCGTTTTCCCGGAAATCATCACGTTTCTTCCATCATTCATGCGGTAATTGGAAAATTCTTCTTGATTCGTCCGTGGGAATCTGTTATGGGCAGCGGCAAGTTCTCTGAATCACATCCACCTCTTGTTTTCGTGTAGTCGGTTCAGCAAATCAGTTTTATTATTTTGTGTGATTCAGAAACTTTTAGATAGCCTGGGCTGTACCCAATTGTTTGGGGTATGAAATGCAGCCTCCCTCGGTTTTCAGCCCAGGCACCTTCCAGCTTTCAAAGGCCCCGCCTTTTTAAAGAAAACCTTGAAAAATCATCGATCTGCTGATTTCAATAACCATGCACTGGAATAGATAAATGCAACAGACGGAATTTTCCGCTCCTGTCGCCCGATATCGAAAATGCCTTGTCTTATCCACCGATTGCATGCATCTGGCCTGAAACGCCGGTGGGATGTTCCATGGATAGGCCGTGCTGATAAGGTTTACAATGTGCGGTCTTCAGGAAAAGGTTCACCAGTTCGCTGTCCAGGCATCCTTTTCGTAGCGGGCCCTTGAGATCTACTTGGAAATCCGATAACAGGCAGGGTCTCAGATGGCCGCTTGCGGTTAATCTCAACCGGTTGCAACGGTGGCAGAAATGTTGACTGATCGCGCTTATAAATCCGATTTCACCCTTGGCGCCTTCCAGCTGATAGCGGTCGGCGGGACCGTCATAAGCCTCTTTTTTTACTGGAGTCAGGTTTCCCAGACAACGGATGCGCGTTTTTATTTCATCTGCAGGCAAATGACGGTTGCATGTCAGGCATGCGTTGCCGATGGGCATGTATTCAATGAACCGGATGTGAAAGGGATAGGAAAACGTCAATTCGGCAAGATCCGCCAAATCATCATCGTTGATTCCGTTAAGAGCAACCACATTGATTTTAATCGGATCAAATCCCATGTCTTGAGCCAGACGGATTCCCTTCCATACTTTTTCGAAGCTGTCATGGCCGGTTATCTGTTCATATTTCTTCCTGTTCAGGGTATCCAGGCTGACATTGATCCGTCTGATTCCGGCGAATCTGATTTTTTCAATATGATCCTCCAGCAGTACCCCATTTGTGGTTAGGGAGAGATCGGCCAGCCCCTCAATTTGGTTTAATTCGGACAGAAAGGCATCAAAGCCTTTTCTGACCAGCGGCTCCCCCCCGGTTATGCGGATCTTGGAGATTCCAAGACACACCCCGATTCGGATCAGACGCAGGATTTCTTCGTAACGCAGTACTTCCGTGTGCCTGAGTTTTGGAATGGCATCCCGGGGCACGCAATACAGGCATCTCAGGTTGCAACGGTCGGTGATGGATATACGCAGATAGGTCAGGCGACGATTGTATCGGTCGATTAATTCGGGTTTCGGCAATGGTTCAATCTCCTATCGGAACATCATCCGATTCCATTTGTTTATCAGCTCTAAAATTTAACATTTGTTCAATTTTTACTAAAATATTGCTCAATTGCGCTGCAAAGACCTGGAATCGTGTATGATTCTGCGATAATGTGGACATCAAATCCCAGTTTTTTTGCGGTGTCGGCGGTAATGGGACCGATGCTGGCAATTGAAACGTCCTTTAGCAAGAATTCGAATTTTTCCGTTGGGATCATAGCTCTGAAATTTTTTACCGTGGAAGAACTGGTAAATGTTATCAGATCGATGGCTCTGCCTTCGAGCTCTTGTAACAGATTATCGGCGTTGTCGCGAATTTCTTTTGTGCAATACGCGGCTACTTCATCAACAATCGCTCCCATCTTTTTCAGCTCTTCGGGCAGGATCGGTCTTGCTTCTTTTGCCCGCGGAAGGAGTATCCGCTGATCCCTTACCTTTTCTTTCCGAAAAGACGCAATGATTGATTCGGCCATATAACTTTCTGGAACGATGTCGCTTCGAAGGCCGAATTCAAATAGTTTTTTGGCGGTTGCGGGGCCGATGGCGGCGGTTCGCAAGTTATTCAGCGCCCGCAGATCTTTGTCTTTCGAAAAAAGCCGTTCGAAAAAGAACGTCACGCCGTTGACGCTGGTAAATATCAGCCAGTCATAGGAGGAAAGATTTTTAATCGCTGCGTCCAAAGGTCTCCAGTCATCCGGCGGGACAACTTTAATGGTGGGAACTTCCAAGCACTCGGCTCCCACTTCGGTCAGCTGTTTGACCAGTTCGCTCGCCTGCTCGCGGGCCCGTGTCACCACGATTCTTTTGCCCATCAATGGGCGGTTTTCAAACCATTTCATTGTTTCTCTTAAACGGACTACATTGCCGACGACAATAATGGCAGGTGCTTTGAGTCCAGCCGCTTTCACCCGCTGCACGATGTTATCCAACGTGCCGGTTACCGTGACCTGTTTAGGCGTAGTACCCCAGCGAATCAGAGCGATGGGCGTATCGGGGTGCATTCCGTTGCGGATCAGCTGCCCGGTAATATGCGGCAGATTTTTAACTCCCATCAGAAATACAAGGGTGCCGATGCCTTTTGAAATGGCCGGCCAGTCGATACTGGAATCTTCTTTGCTCGGATCTTCATGGCCGGTAACGAAGGCGACCGTTGAGGTGAATTTTCGGTGAGTCAGCGGGATTCCCGCATAGGCAGGTGCTGCGATGGCGGAAGTGACGCCCGGTACGATTTCGAAAGGAATACCCGCTTCAATCAATATTTCGGCTTCTTCTCCACCCCGGCCGAATATAAACGGATCGCCTCCTTTAAGCCTTGTGACGACCTCTCCTTTTCGGGCTTTTTCTATAATCAGAGAATTGATCTTATCCTGAGGCAGGGTGTGATTTCCACCTTTTTTCCCGACATAAATAAGCTCGGCGTGATCGGATGCATATTCCAGAAGCATTTTTGATGCGAGATAGTCGTATATGATCACATCGGCTCTCTGGATGCAGTTCAAACCCTTTACGGTAATTAATTCCGGGTCACCAGGCCCTGCACCGACCAGATATACTTTGCCTTTGATTGTTTTCATTGGTTATTCCGTTTCAGCAGTGTCCGGGTCGATTTTGTTTTCAACAGCCAAACCGGCAGTTATGGATGGAATAAAATATAATCGGTTCGAACCCGTTTCCATCGTTCAAATGCCCAAGGGTTTGCGGTCGACAGAAAGATCATTTAGAAAATATCACAGACCGTTATTCCGGCGAAATCGCTTGTTCAGGATAAAAGCGATTCGCCCTTAAGTGTTTCCAATATTTTTTTTGCTCCCATTGAAAGAAGGCGATCCGCAAGTTTTACTCCGATACATTCCGATTCTTCTTCCGATCCCGTAAGCGTATCTTTTATGATTACGGTTCCATCCACATTCGCGACAAGTCCGCAAAGGGTGAATATTTTATTCTCTGTTTTTCCATGAGCCGCGATAGGGACCTGGCAGCCTCCTTCCAGGCGATTTAAAAAAGCGCGTTCACCCATTACCACTGCCCGTGTTTGATGGTGATCCAGAGCAGCTACCATCGGACCGATTTTCGAGTCGCTTTTTCGAATTTCGATACACAGAGCCCCCTGACCGACGGCCGGGAGCATGATATCATCGTTCAGGTACTCGGTGATCCGGTTCTCCAGGTTCAGGCGTTTAACCCCCGCGGCCGCCAGAATGATACCGTCCAGGTCTTCATTTTGAAGCTTCCTGATGCGCGTGTCAAGGTTGCCTCTAAGGGGCGATATAAGAAGATCGGGTCTGGCATGGCGAATCTGGGCGGCACGGCGAAGGCTGCTGGTTCCGATTCGTGAGCCGGCTCCGAGTTCAGAGAGCCGAAGTCCTTGTTTGGAAATCAGAACATCTTTCGGGGATTCACGCTCCGGAATGGCGCCGATACACAAACCTTCCGGTATTTCAGCAGGCATATCCTTCATGCTGTGGACGGCCAGATCCACCCGTCCATCTAAAATCGCCTCTTCAATCTCTTTTACAAAAAGCCCCTTCCCGCCGACCATGGCAAGAGGAACATCAAGGATTTTGTCTCCTTTGGTTTTTATCGGTACCAGTTCAACATTGAGGGAAGGATATTTTTCTTCAAGAACCGATTTTACCCAGTTGGATTGCCAGAGAGCGAGTTGACTGCCTCTTGTCCCGATTTTAATCTTCCCGTCCATCAGCGACTGCATCCTGCACAGCTGGCGGCGTTGCAGCCGCTGCATGATGACGCGGAAGTTTTTACCGTTTCACCGCCTCCCCCCTTGCTGATAAAACGGCATGCGGATATCAGTCGATTCACGCTTTTGCTGTGGCACGAGGGACACTCCGGTCTTTCTTGCCCGAAAACCAGACATTCAAAATTCCGATCGCATTTTTCACAATGATATTCGTAAATAGGCATTCCAATTTTTCCTTTACTCGATGGAATTATACCGCTGCGATTAAAAAATCATTAAAACGCAACAATAAACATTAATATCGGCAAAATCAACTTGAAATTATTATGCATTAATTCCTGGAGAAATCTGGTCTCCGCTAAAAATGCGAGCCCATCCAGGTATCAAGCGATTTGCCGTACGTTTATTATCATTATACATTGGAATAAAGGAAAAAGAAAATCTGTAAAAGATCGGTAAAGACGGCCTATATGATAAACAAAACATCGCCAAACGTCGAAACTGGAATAAGCAGCATTGCAACAACAAGGAATACATGTATGAAGTCTCGGTTCTTTCATATGGACTGTTATACAATGCTTGCCTTGCATGGATTCACCCGGATCTATCAGAGAACTCACCTGCTGATGTGAAGGATCTCCCGCACCAGAGTTTCAGCGACGGATCAGGCAAGCTTTTTGCCAAGAGGGACCGTTTTATCAGGAACGGCGAGTACCACGGCGCCATCTTCTCGGTAAAAGCCGGTGAGAAGAAATTCCGATTGAATCGGTCCGATCTGTTTCGGCGGCAAATTAATGACCGCAATGATAAGTCGCCCAAGGAGTTCTTTTTTTGAGTAAAGGTCGGTGACTCTGGCGCTTGATTTTTTTGTGCCGATTTCAGGGCCGAAATCGGCCTTAACGATGTATGCCGGAATTCTTGCTTCAGGGAAATCTTTCACTTCAATAATTTTACCGACACGCAGTTCAACAATTTCAAAGTCCTTTAAGGTGATTTCTTTCATTTGTGACGTTTTCTTTCTTCATGATTATCCGCTGCTTTCAGGGATTGTTGTGGTGGTTTAAGTCTGTGTTGTTATGCGGAGCGGCCGAATTGTCCGATAAGGTCCTTTTGTGATCCATATCAAGGGGTGTTTATTTCTGAAAAGCCCATCCGGTGTATCCCCTGCGGGTTGCCGCAAGGCTCATGGGAGAATCGGAAAAAAACAGCGAGATATTATTACGATAGATCTCGATTTGACCCCTCTTCGTTTTCCGGTGCGACGATTAACGTAAGCCCGCGGATGCTATATACCTTTATGCATTCTCCCTTTTCAATCGGCCGAGTTTCATCTGATGCCTTGGCCTTCCACAGCTCTCCACGCACTTGCACGTAACCCGAAGGGCTCAACCGTTCCTTCGCAAAACCCTTCAGTCCGCGCATCGGAGTTCCGTCCTCCTCCCTATTCACCTCATAGGCTTTTCGAACAAATGGAAACAGAATCGCATCCTTTGCCACCCAGGCAAAAATCAGAAGCCCGACAATCCAGCCCGGAATATCCAACCAGCGGTCAAGAAGGAACAGAATCACGACAAACAATATGAATCCCGGAACCTGAAACAGTATATACTTAATTATTACCGGAACTGATTTACGATGTCCGTTCATCGTCGGGTTTCCAATTCGCTTCTTCTTGGAAGATCGGAAATGAGTAGAAATGGCGAAACACAGTTACGATGACATTGTCCCGCTGCGTCTTGTAACTTTTGGGGGACGACGCCGTAATTTCCGTTTTCACCCATCATCTGGTGTGTACATTCCGAAACCGGGTATCGAGCAATGGGCGGACGGGCTTCATGGTTGAAGTGATCGATTTGTTTTTTGTCATCTCTCAATCTTTTGGGCTGTTTTTTTGTGAAAAACAAAAGCCATTGCAACAGTAGGTTTTCTACTTTTCTGCTATTTCATCAATAACAGGCTCAAGGCCATAACGGCCATTCCAGATATCAGGCCGAAAAGGCTGTCGTGTCCTTTTCCATATGCCCGGCTTATGGGAAGGAGTTCATCTATACTTATATAAACCATGATTCCGGCGACACCACCGAAAAGTACACCCATTACCTGAGCGGGGATTCCTCCGGCCTGGTTTCCCACAAGGAATCGTAGCGAAATATATGTAATACCGGCACCCAAAGGTTCCGCCAAACCGCTTAATACGGAATAGGTGAATGCCTTCCTGCGATTTCCGGTTGCATAGAAAATCGGCACCGAAACGCTTATCCCCTCGGGGATGTTATGTAGCGCAATTGCCACTGCGATCGCCGAACCCAGAGCCGGGTCCTGCAAGGTCGCAAAGAAAGTTGCCATGCCTTCAGGGAAGTTGTGAATTGCGATTGCCAGCGCTGTGAATAACCCCGTGCGAATGAGTGTATTTTGGCGGCTGCAAGGGGCGTGGACACGGCAAACAGATCTTTTTGCATATTCTCCGGCTTCCGAAGTAAATGCCGGCAAGGGAGCAGAGGGATCATGAAGTGGCGCCGTTTCCTGTTCAGAATGTGTTTCATGAGGATTCTTGGCTTTCGGCACAAGGTTGTCTACAATGCCGATTAAAAGGATACCCCCGAAAAAAGACGCCGTATTGATCCAGTGTCCCCAGTAGTCGCCATAGGTTGCTGTAAGTGCCTCCGCCCCTTTATAAAAAATCTCCACAAACGATACATAGATCATCACGCCCGCTGAGAAACCCGTAGCAACGGAAAGGAAGCGGTAATTGGTTCTCTTGGCTGTAAATGCGATGGCACTTCCAATACCGGTTGCCATACCCGCAAACACGGTTAGCCCGAGCGCGATCCAGACTTTATTCATTTTATCATCGTTCCTTGGTCGATGCACAGCCCTATGGACGCCGGGCTTATTCCTTGGTTCATTACAGTAAATTTCATCTCCCCTGATTCCGCTTCTCCGCACCCAGGGGCCGATCTGCATCTTGTGAATGGAAACCGAAAACCGCAAAAACAATGGCTGGTGGATACCCATAGAAAGAATCGGCTTTTTCGGTGATAAGGTATTTCATTGCTTCATATCGCTGGCAATCATGCGACTCGGGACTTCCATAAAAAGAGCGATGAAAAAAAGCGGCGACAACTTTTTTTCAGGAACGTACGGGGGCGGGGACGATACAGGTATCTCCGAACGATATCCGCATGCATGGAAAACGATCTGTTAATCTTTTTAAGCGGGTCAGACGCATTTTATATTGCAGATACGGTATATTTCTCTTTTCATGCAAGTTGTTTTCATCGCATCATTTGCGTAATAAACGATTAGCGGTGAAACAGGCCGCTCCATGGATTAAGCATCTTGGCGGGGGGGATCGGACCTTGCGTCACGAATTTTTTACCGTAAGCCGATTTTCAATGTTTTCGATAAGTTCCGCAGAGTCGTGCCCGAGTTTTCTTGCTGTTTTCAATTCCGCCAGTGCGTCATCAAGCCGATTCTCCTGTAAATAGATCATCCCAAGCCGATGCCTGAAAAGACCATTGCCTGGGGCAATTTTTACACTTTGACGACAAAACGTTTCGGCAATTTCCGGATTTTCCCCCTGGACATTATAAAGATATCCAAGAGCCGAAAGTGAAGCCGCATCATTCGGGTTCTGTTTAATGGCTTTTTTATATGCGGCAAGTGCCTCGCGGGTCATGTCGATTGAGCTATAACAATCACCAAGGCATCGGAAAGCCGAGCCTGATTCCGGGTTCAGCGCAATCGCTTTTTCGAGGAATTTTTTTGCGTGATCGGGCGGCCCCAATTCCTGGTAAAGCCTTCCGGCTTGAAAGGCCACCTCAAATATATTGTCTGCAATCTCGTCTGCTCTGAGAAAGTATTCAAGCGCTTTTTCTTTTTGGTTCATCATCAAGCTGACAATTCCCAGGTTATAGATGGCCATGACCTCACTGGAATCAATTCGGGAAGCGGTTTCAAATTCTTTAAAAGCTTTTTTAAAATCACCTTCCACCCCGTAGCAAACACCTAAGCTGTTATGAAGGTTTGCGTCAGAAGGATCGATCCGAAGACCGGTCTCAAATTCTTCAATGGCTCCTTGGATGTCTCCTTCTTGGTATCGTTTGTCCCCACTGATATTCAGGCTCACGGCGTCGAAGGATACCGCACTGTTCGGTCCGAAAAATGCCGCATGATCGAGTGCCTTGCAGGCGTTTTCAAGAATCCGCCTTTTGTCGAAGTCCAGGGTCGGGTATCCGGCGGTTCCGACCGTAACGGTTTCTTTGAAACGCCCTGAAAGGGTTTTCTGAATTTTAGAGGCTGCTTCCAGGCAGAAGTATTCATTTTTTTCAGGGAAAAAACAACCAAAGGTGTCACGATTGAGCAGTCCCCATATCCCGGTTTCGTTTTTACAAAATTCATCTATGATCTTGGCAAGGGCAATCCATACATCGGGATGTGGTCCGGTTTCATGATCGTTTCCGTAGGCTGCTGGGTCACCGGATAGCCGGTTGAGCCGGATCGCCATCGCCCCAAATGTTGAAAAAGAATCCAAGCGGGCGGTGGAAGACTCGATAAATGTTTTTCCGGCAAGAAGGTCGGGGAATACTTGTGATAATTCATCCAAACCGGCAGCCGGTTGCTCCTCTGTTTTATCCACCCGGGTTTGACTTTTTCCGGTTTTATAATCGGTTTTATAAAGCAAAAATTCGCGAGTTGAACTGCGTTTACGATACAATGATTGTGGGTCTTGGGTCATGATTCGGCCTTTTTTAGTATATCCTTGAAAGCATTTTCGATGATTGACAATTCATCATCCTGTATGGTTCTTAAATCCATCATAAATAAATCTTCTTCAATCCTTCCGATAATCGGAGGGATATTTTCGCGCATGCGTCTTTCCAATGCATTGACGGACATTCCATTGACTCGAACACCGATACATTTGCTCGGAAGATCCAGGAACGGCAGCGATCCTCCTCCGGCTTTCGAAGGCCGGTTGAATCGTTTAACATTCAAGTTCGGGTTGCCGATACTCTCCAGCATCCCGGCGAGCTGTTTTGCTTTGAGCGCAATGGATTCAAAAGGAAGTGTCAACATGCGTAGCGTCGGTATGGCATCAATTGCCTTTTCTTCATTCCGGTAAAGGCGAAGAGTGCTTTCCAGCGATGAAAGAGTTAACTTGTCGATACGAAGCGCACGGGTAAGGGGATTACTCTTGATTTTGTCGAGGATTTCCTTCCTGCCGAGAATGATACCGGCTTGCGGACCTCCAAGGAGCTTGTCTCCGCTGAAGGTCACCACATCCACGCCGGACGCCACGGCATCCTGGACCGTCGGCTCCTTGATCAGGCCGTATTTCGAAAAATCGATAAATGTCCCACTTCCCAGGTCCTCCATGACGGGAAGACAATATTTTTTACCAAGGGTAACCAGTTCCTTAAGTGAAACTGCCGTAGTGAAACCGACAATGGCATAATTGCTGGTATGAACTTTTAACAACAGACCGGTGTTATTATCAATGGCGCTTTCATAATCCTTAAGATGGGTCCGGTTTGTCGTGCCGACTTCCTTTAAAATACCGCCGCTTTTGGCCATTACGTCCGGAACCCTGAAAGAGCCTCCGATTTCCACGAGTTCCCCCCGTGAAACAACAACCGATTTCCCCTTTGCCATCGTATCCAGACACAGCAGCACGGCCCCTGCATTATTGTTTACCACCATAGCTGCCTCCGCCGTGCTGATTTCACAGAGAATATCTTCGACACATTTGTATCTGGAACCCCGCTTTCCGGTTGACAAGTCGTATTCCAAATTTGAGTATCGGCTGGCGATGAGCAAGAGATTGTCAACCGCATCGGAGGCAAGGAGAGATCGACCAAGATTGGTGTGCACCACGATTCCGGTGGCATTGATAGTTCGCATCAGGTTGATCGACATTGATTTTTTAACCTGAAATTTTATCTTTTCAATTATCCGTTGATCAGACAGGTTTGTTTCGGTGATATGCTTCCCGCCTTCAAGAATGTCGTTTCTCAGGTTTTCAACAACCAATCGAGCGGAACGGACTAAAACGGATTTTGGTATTTCTTCGGCAAAGTCTTCCGCTTTTACAAGTTCAAACATACGGTCAATGCCGGGAAGTGCCCGTAATAAAGCCTGTTGTTTTTCATTAATTTCCATTTTCATGCTCATCTTTCGATAAAACACATCCATAAAGAACAGGAATCGAATCTTTATGTTTTTTGTTGCCGATTCGGGCGACGGCCTGTATTCCCCTATTGGTATGAGATGCACGATATCTGAAAATTCGGGAATGAAAAGCCTGATTTTTCTCCGGCCGGGATGAAAGAGAAAGGGTGTCGATGTCTTTCATCTTGATGCCCCGAACGGATTTTAAGATGCGAAGATATGTCGGATACACGATGGTTTCTGAGCCCGTTATCGTTGCCTTTTCGAGACGGTGATGATGGGTGACGGCTTCAACGAATTTTCTACCCCTCATCCGAGATGCCCAACTTATGAAAAGATACTCAAGTCGGGCATTGGTCCCACAAGCAGTAAACGAATTGAATCTTCGAATTCCAGTTTGCCCCGGAATCGCATTGCCAACCTTTCATCAGTTTTTTTTAAAAAAACCCGATGAAATCGCTGCTTGGCTTTTTCGCTATCGCAATTTTGCAGGGTAAAATGGCAGTGGATAAAATAAACGAAAAATTTTGCGCCAAAAATTTACCGATATCAGATAATAAATAAGAAAGAATTCATAGCATTTTAAAATGAGTGATTTCAATAGATTTATTAATTTGGCAAAAGGGCGCTCGGAAAAAGCGCTTTATGGATATGAAAATTTGAGATATGAAGGCTTTTGCCTTGAATGAGCCGGAGTCCGACGAGATGCAAAAATAATTTTTTCCGGGGATTTTTTGTAGAGAGCGAGGTTCGGTGTTTTCGGAAACCGATTTGTCAAGTCGCATCATTGACTTGAACAAGCTGAACCATTGCCGGAAACCCTGAAAATCTGGAAGATCCTACACAAAGTTGAAAGAAAAGCTTGGTTGGGATCCTAACGACGATTGAATGGAATTTTCCTAACCGTCGGTGTTCCAGCAGGGTAAAAAGGGAACATTGCAGGCCTTGAATGAATCATCATCAGGATATTACGGAGGTTCCGAAGTGAAACATGCCAAAGATTATATTATTTTCCCGCTGGACGTATCCTCAACCAAGGAGGCAAAGAAATATATTGAACTTCTAACGCCGTATGTCGGGATGTTCAAAGTCGGTTTGGAACTTTTTGCCCGAACCGGACCTGAAGTTATCAGACGGATCAGAAAGACGGGCACTGCCGGCGTATTTCTGGACTTGAAGCTGCATGATATTCCGGCTACGGTTTCACGGACCATGGAAGCGATCGCGGAGCTTGGAGTTGAACTTGCTACGGTTCACTGCGGTGAATCCAAGAGAATGCTCGAAGCGGCTGTTTCGGGCGCAGCCGGAAAAGTCGGCGTTCTTGGGGTTACGATCTTAACCAGCGTCCTCAGTGAAGATATTCGAGATGCTGGATTTAAAAAAGAATTTTTTTCCGATCTGTCTCGGCTCGTGATTAAAAGGGCTACGATGGCCAAGAAAGCCGGTTGCAGCGGCGTTGTCTGCTCCGGGCTGGAAGTGAGAATGATAAAAGAAAATTTCGGAAAGGATTTCACGGTGGTGACGCCTGGAATCCGCCCTTGCTGGGAAGGAGTGGAAACGGCGGATCAACGCAGAGTGACAACACCGGCGGATGCCGTTAAAAATGGATCGGATTATCTGGTAATCGGAAGGCCGATAAGAGACGCAATAGATCCGGCGGCGGCTGCCATTCGTATTGCAAGAGAAATTGAGGAAGTTCTATGATTGCCGTTTGAAAGCTTTTGCAATCGGCTTGGACCTGGAGAATCGTGACGATGAGTCCGTTTTCCGCGTCCGGGAGCTACGGAGTGTTTGATCTGCGATCGAAGATTCGGGTTCGTTTTTTTAAATCAACAACGGCTTATAAAAAACACTTGTTTATCAGAAGATAAAAAAAACCCGATAGACGGTAATGCCCAGGACGGCGGCTCCGACGATGAGAGCAAAAATCAACTGATCGGTACTGAACCCTTTCATCTCAGAGGTTTTGTTACCTTGATCCCCGTTAATTCTTATCCAGGCCGAATGCGGAGTGAAGGACACGGACGGCGAGCTCTGCATATTTTTCTTCAATAACGCAGGATATCCTGATTTCTGATGTGCTGATCATCAGAATATTTATGTTTTCATTGGCCAGGGCTGAAAACATCTTCAATGCTACCCCGGAATTGTTCCTCATTCCGACACCGGTCGCCGACACCTTTGCGATATTTTCGTTTCCCAGCACCTCTTCCGCGTGGATTTCCTTCGCGACCTGATTTTCGATTTCCAGCGCTTTTTCGAAATCGGTTTTGGGAACCGTAAAGGTCAAATCCGTCAAACCTCCAGGCTGGATGTTTTGAATAATCATGTCCACCAGGATTCCCGCTTCGGCAATCGGTGTAAAAATTTTAGCCGCTACTCCGGGTCTGTCAGGAACCTTTTTCAAGGTAATCCGGGCTTCGTTTTTGTTGCAGGTTACACTGGTGACCACCATGCGCTCCATATCGGAATCTTCATTAACAACCATGGTACCTTTCTCCTCGCTGAATGATGATCTTACATGCACCGGGACATTGTATTTCTTGGCAAAAGAGACCGAACGAATTTGCAGGACCTTGGCACCCAAGCTCGCCATTTCCAGTATTTCGTCATAGGCGATCTTGCCGAGCTTTCTGGCTTTATGGCAGATATTGGGATCGGCGGTGTAGATGCCATCCACGTCTGTATAGATTTCGCACATGTCTGCCTTCAGCGCGGCAGCGATTGCTACGGCCGAAGTGTCGGACCCGCCTCGCCCGAGCGTGGTAATGTTTCCATCTGCATCAACGCCTTGAAATCCCGCTACCACCACAATGTAATTTTTTTCAAGAAGCCCTCGGATCCGGGGCGCTCCAATCTCAACAATGCGGGCATTACCGAAAGCGTGGTCCGTGATAACTCCTGCCTGAAAACCAAGCATCGATATGGCGGGATAATTCATGGATTTTAAGGTCATTGCCAAAATGGCCGCCGTGGTTTGTTCCCCAGTGGCAAGAAGGACATCCAGTTCCCGTTTTTCAGGGGAATGGGTGATCTGCTTCGCAAGGCTAAGAATGCTGTCGGTAACCCCGGCCATGGCTGAAAGGATGACCACCATCTTGTTTCCCTGATCATAGGTTTTCGCTACCCGCTTGGCAACATTGCGAATGCGCTCGATATTGGCGACCGAGGTGCCTCCGAATTTTTGTACGATTAAACTCATCTCTTCCTCTTAGATTATTTTTTCAAGCTTTTCTAACAGAATAAAAGTATGATGTCCATAAGAAGTCATAGTGATTTTTCTGGTTTCGTCGTTTATTATTTCAAAATCCACCGCAAGATGCTCGGATAAAATGTTTTGATCCAGTTTGTCCGCCCACTCGATGGCTACGACTCCATTTCCATGAAGAATCTCAAAAATACCCGTATCTTCTAATTCAGTCGGATCCCCGATGCGATAAAGGTCGACGTGAAACAAGGGGTATCGCGCTGGATATTCATTAATCAATGTAAAGGTTGGGCTGGTTATGTAGTATTCCGGCGGGACGCCAAGGCCTCTTGCGAGCCCCTGAACAAAAGCGGTTTTGCCGCTTCCGAGGTCACCGGTTAAAGCAATTACCGTCCCTTTTTCAAGTTGGGTGCTTATCTTTTCCCCAAGCAATCGGGTTTCTTCTGCGGAATGGGTTGTGGTTTGAATTTTACGGCGAGTCATAATGAGCGAATATGAAAGGGTCGGCGTTTCATCATGGTATTTAACCGCAAACGATGGGCAACCGGCATGAGAGTTCGTATTTTGTTATAATATCAGATTGATACGGTTTATTCCAAATCACTTTCTTCTACTCCCCTGTTTCTTCTATCCGCTTCAAGATCGCATCGCTTTTCTTTTCCATCCTCAGCGATTCTTTTAATGTGGTTTCATGATCATAGCCGAAAAGATGAAGAATACCGTGAACCAGAAGTTGCGTAAAACGCATCTCCGTGGTGATGCCTGAATCTTTAGCCTCTCGCCGGGCGGTTTCCAAGGAAATCACCACATCTCCGAGAAGCCTTGGATTTATATTTGAAAACTTTCCCTCTTGCATCGGAAAGGCAATCACATTGGTCGGGCATTTTCTTTTGAGATATTTTTCATTCAAGGTTTCTATCTGTAGGTCATCAAGGATAAGGATCGAAAGTTCGCCTTCAGGACAATCCAAGGCGTTTAAGACAATCCGGGCTCTTTTCCTTATTTTCTCCACCGAGATCCTGTGCTTGTTTTGCCTGTTGTCGATCAGAATTCCCATCTTTTCTTTTCCCAATGTTCACAACGGGGTTTTCGGTATACTCAATCCGGTGATGATGGATTCCGTTTAATATTTTGTTGAAACTTTTCGCGATATTGTGGAGATCTTTCAAGGTCAGTTCGCAATTGTCAAGCTGTCCGTCGGAAAAGACGTTGTTTATAAGGTTTTGCACAAGTCCTTGGATTCTGGCTGGAGTGGGATTCTCCAAGGTCCTGGATGCGGCTTCAACCACATCCGCCAGCATGACAAGACCGGCTTCTTTCGTTTGGGGCTTGGGTCCCGGGTATCTGAAATCACCGATTTTGACCGAATCCTTTCCCTTTATCTGCTGGGCTTTCTCATAAAAGTAGCGAATCAGGCTGGTACCATGGTGTTGGTTGATCGTGTCGGCGATGACTCCTCCCAGTTTGTTTTTTCGGGCGATCTCAACACCATCTTTGATGTGAGAAATTAAAATCAGGCTGGACATCGAGGGCGCAAGCTTATCGTGTTTGTTTTTGCCATTTGCCTGGTTTTCAACAAAATATAGGGGCTTTTTGATCTTCCCGATATCATGATAATATCCGCACACCTTTGCCAGGAGCGGATTGGCGTTTATTTCAGAGGCCGCAGCCTCGACCATGGTTCCGACGATAATAGAATGATGATAAGTTCCCGGTGCCTCTATCATGAGTCTGCGAAGTATGGGACGATCAAGATTCGCGAGTTCAAGAAGTTTGATATCCGTTGTGTAATCGAAGGCAATTTCAACGACCGGAGCGAAGCCGGTAGTAATGATTCCTGCGCCGACCCCCCCCATAAACGCAAAGATACAATTCCATAGAATTCCGAGGCCAAAAGAGTCTCCCATGTGCAGGGCGATTGCGATAGCGAGCAACAAATTCAGAAGTCCAAGCTTGAGTCCCGCTTTGATAATTACGTTGCGTTCCCTGCAATTCTGAACCCAGTAGGCCGCCATTTCGTTGCTGAGCAGAAAATAGATAAAAAATTCAAACCGGTTTTCCAACATTCCGGCTGCGCAAACCGACATGATCAATGCAAAAGGAATCGCGATATCGAATCCCATGAACAAACAAACAAGCATCGCGCTGGAACCAAGCGGAACAGCGAAAACGATGGATGACGCAGTTATCGAAAAAGGCACCTTTGCGGAAAAAGATTCGGACAAGAATACCGATATCTTTGTAAAAAGAATAAAGACGATAAATATGGTGGAGATAAACAGCAGGCTTTTGTTGGGATCGCCTGAAAACCTGGTTTGATTTTTTACATTAATAATGGTGGTTATCAAAAAAAGATAAAAAATCAACATCGCAACTCCGATGCTGCTTATCAGTATTTGACCTTTATTTATTTGATCTTGCAGCGCCTGCAGTTTTAAAATCTGGGCTTCTGTTACCCTTTCCCCTTCGCGTAAAAGCATTTCTCCTGCCTTTATTTTGTAAAGAACCGGTTTGACCGCTTGGAAGGCGCTGTTTTTCCGTTGTTCCGTTTCACTTTTATTTAGAGTGATGTTGGGCTGTATGAGCTTTTGAACAAAATCGACAATCAGATTTTGAAGGCTGTAATTAAGATCTTTCAACCGGGATTGACCCGTAATTTTTGCGATCGTTTTTGCCTCATCGAGTCCGTAGAAAAGTTTCAAGTCTTTAACTGTCTTTTCCTGCCCGGATCCGACGGTCTTTAAGACAATTCCTTTGTCGATTTCTTTAAGAAGTATCTCTTTATCGATGACCACACCGTTTAACAGGATTTCCGTCAAAATATCGGTAATTGCATTTGAAATATCGACTGAAAACTTTTCTTGCACAAGAATCGAGTAAGCCCCTTTGCTAATCGGAATTCCAATTTTTTCTTCAAATTCGCCGATTTCTTGCCATGCCCGATCAGTTGCGATTTTTATTGCATCGGTGTTGCCTGTGAGAGGGGTTTTCAGATTTTTTGATGAGGTTCCCTCTTGAGTTTTATCCGGGGATTCAAAGAGCGTTCGGAGATCATGGAAAGCTTGATTCACCCGATCGCTTATGTCCCGATACAGCATCGTATCATGATCATAAACGGTTGAAACTTCCTCCACGGACTGTTCCCGTTTTGCCTCGGTGGCGTCTTTATCTTCTATGAAAAAATTTTTTGGCGATTTGATATCCCGTTCCGCGATATCTCCCACCTTGTATGAATGTTTTGTGGCAATGAGGTCCGGGTGGAAGATAATGGTGTAAAGAATGGTTACGGCAATCATTAGGCCCAAACGAACATAAACATTGGCTCCAAGGAACTTGCTGAGGATATCTATTCTTTTTTCTTTACTCATTCGGTTGAATCATTCCGATTTTGATGGAATTAATGTCTAAATCTCCCCTCGGGCTTAATATCGGTGTCGGAGAGAGGTGTTCGGTTCTCAAAATACTCCATGCGTTTCTGCGGTTGAACGTCTCGTCCCGCCTGAATTGTAAATCCTATTGAAGTATTTTAAGCCATTCATTTTATAAGGAAACGGAAATTGGATAAGATGAATGATTATTTTCTTTTGCTTTCTTCCAAATCCTCATATGCTCTTATGATTTCCTGCACGAGAGGATGCCTCACGACGTCTGTTTTTGAAAAAAAGACAAATTTGATCCCATCGATTCCCTGCAAAATCTTTTTGGCCTCGATAAGCCCCGAAATCCTTTCGGGAGGGAGATCAATTTGTGTTATGTCACCCGTAATGACTGCCTTGGAACTGAATCCGATTCGGGTCAAAAACATCTTCATTTGTTCGGAGGTGGTGTTTTGGGCCTCATCCAAAATGACAAAAGAATCGTTCAGCGTTCTTCCACGCATGAAAGCCAAAGGTGCAACTTCTATAATACCTTGGTCTACTAAGCCGGACGCTTTTTCGAAACGCATCATATCGTGCAGCGCATCGTAGAGGGGCCTTAAGTAAGGATCAACTTTTTCTGCAAGATCTCCGGGCAAAAATCCAAGCGCTTCACCGGCCTCTACCGCCGGTCGGGTTAAAATAATCCGGCTGACCTGGCCTTTCGAAAGAGCCGATACCGCCATCGCCATCGCCAAATAAGTTTTGCCGGTTCCCGCCGGCCCGATTCCAAAAACCATATCATAGCTTCTAATGGCATCTATATATTCTTTCTGAGAGCGGCTTTTTGGAGTGATGGCATGCTTTTTTGACGTGACGTAAATGGTATCCAGAAAAATATCCTTAAGATGGATACGATCATCCGAACTCAATACTCGGATGGCATAATCAACGTCCTTGGAATAAACAGGGTATCCATTTTTTAACAAGTCGTAAAGCTGATTCAGTATGTTTTCGGCAAGTTTCGCTGCGATATGATCACCTTGAATAAATACCGTATTTCCTCTTGTATTTATGGTAAGCTCGAGTGTATCTGCGATTCGGTGAAGGTTGCAGTTGCGTTCACCAAAAAGCTGTCTAGCCAGCTCGATATTTGAAAAAGTCAGCTGGGAGGGTTTATTATCCAAGGTTTCAGTCATATGTGTTCAGTATGAAATTAATATGAAGAGTAATTACACTCATTATCACCATAAAAAGTGAGAGGAAGCGGGGACGTCGCCATTTATTCTCCGCCATGAATGCCGGTCATGATCGATTTTTTATGAACGTCCGGGTTAAATCTTAGCTGAAAAAATCCCCGACCTGGTTGCCGTTAAAAGGCACGGAAAACTCAAATACAGTTCGTTCCAACGCCAATTTTAAGCAGATAAAATAATTTTTCGTCCTGCAGGGATAGGTAAATGAAATCATTTTTTATCGATATATCATAATCTTTCAAGTGATTGCAAATAACAATTTTGGCGATCAGCTTCAGTGGTAATCACATTTTGTAAAAAGGTTTTTTGGGCCGTTATCGAAGATCCACTGAAATTTTTTACATGGGTTTCCCATACCGGCCTTCAAAATGAAAACTTCTTGACTCGAAATACTAGCTCTGTTAATTCAAAACAGTTAAATTTTTTATTTTTAAAGAAATTGGCTCCTAAATTTGTTTCTATCAAATATTAGGAAAAATAAAAATTCTATTACTAGAATCTGGAGTGATATTTGAATAATGAAGGGAAGGTATGAACCCATTTGATATTGTAATTATTGTTATCTTGAGTTTCTGTTTGGTAAGGGGCATTTTCAGAGGTCTTGTTAAGGAGGTTTCCGCGATAATCGGAGTGCTGGCCGGATTTTATGCCGCCTATACGTATTATGCAGAAATCGCGAAATTATTATCGAAGTGGATATCAAACGTTGCCAATTCAAATATCTTAAGCTTTCTAATTCTATTTGTCGGTGTTTTGGTTATTGTCAACATTCTGGGTATCATTATAAAGTATATCCTAAAAATAGCGTCCCTTGGCTGGATCGATCGGGTTTCCGGAGCTGGATTCGGCATTATTAAAGGCGTGCTTATTGTATCGATTTTATTAATTATGCTCACCGCTTTCCTTCCCAAAGGATCGCCCGTAATCAGAAACTCAATGCTTTCCCCATATATAACAATGGTTTCGGAGAGGCTGGCAAAGGTGATCCCCCAATCCATGAAAGATCAATTTTCTTTTAAGCTCAAAGATTTCAAAGAGACTTGGAAGAAACAAAACTGATGCATACAACTTCCGGCATTGATAGCCTCATGGATGTTATCAAGACCCTGAGGGGAGAAGGTGGATGTCCGTGGGATAAAAAACAGACTCCCCGAAGCATGACGGTTTACCTGATCGAAGAGATATACGAGCTGGTGGAGGCGATTGAATCCGGCAAAACCCAAGATGTATGTGAAGAACTTGGAGACGTGTTGTTTCACGTTTTATTTTTATCGAGAATGTATCAAGAAATGGGAGAGTTCGATATCCATGACGTTACCGAGGTCAATATCGAGAAAATGATTCGCCGCCATCCCCATGTTTTCGGGGGGAAAAGAGTCAACACCGCTGAAGAAGTAAAACAAAGGTGGCACCAGATTAAGATGAAGGAGAAAAATCACAGGTGCAAGACGTCGATCCTTGATTCCGTTCCTCCAGGGCTTCCTGCCTTGGTTCGTGCCTACCGAATCTCCGAACGAGCGGCAAGAACCGGATTTGACTGGAACGATATTGTAGGTGTGATGCAAAAAGTGGAGGAAGAATGGTTTGAATTAAAATCAGAGTTAAGAATCGAGGAAAATCAATCCGGACGGGATTCTGACAAGATCGCTATGGAGTTTGGGGATGTCCTGTTCGCAATGGTAAATGTAGCGCGTTTTTTACACATACACCCTGAAACAGCTTTGAGATCGTCTATAAAAAAATTTGAAAAGCGATTTCAATACATGGAAAAGGTGTTTTCGGAAGCTGGAAGAAGTCTGGAATCCGCTTCTCAAAATGAGATGGAAACAGTATGGGAAGCGGCCAAACAAAAGGCCAAATAATGGCAGAGCCCTTGTCCGTAATCCGACTTGCCGGTTTTCTCGTGCATGAAGACATGCCCCACGCATCCATTGCCGCCCGGCGCTTTGATAAATAGCGGGGCGGGGAACTAAATATAATCACCCCGCTGAAATTTAATATATTCCACATTTGCAGCCAATGCGCATTGTTCGGCAATTTTTCGTAGATTCGCGTCGGGATGCATTGTTTCGTCAAATTCCTTCATAAGCCGGGTCGCATGATTTTTGATTGAAATGATAAGCGGCTCGATGTCTTTTAATGACTTCTCAGGGTTTTCCATTTCTTTTGAATAAGTTTCGAGAAGATCAAGAAGCGTGTTCGTCTCATTCAGTGCGTTTGCTGAAGGATCTTCAATTTTAACATATGATGGGGCTATGATTTCGCTCGCAGCGTCTGCTTTTCTTGCGGATGCCTTTTGAATTTCATCCGTTTCAAGCATCGCCTTCAAGGTATTCTGAAACAGGTTGCTATCTTGTCGGTTTATTTTTGAATGATTGGAAATAAGCGTTCCTTGAGAAATACCTGATATTTTGTCCATGGGAAAAAACCTCCTTTTTCATGGGAATTGAGTAATGACTCGTTCTATCACGGTTATTTCGGAATGAAAAACGAAGAGTTTTAAATCTTTCGGTTTATCTGTTTCATCATTCGATTATTCTGTATTTCCAGTATAAAAATTTTACCAGGAATGGAATAGAATCGATATGCTCCTTGAAGGGATCATCACCGTCCATCCCGGTCTTTTTATTTTATGCAAAAAAAAGGCCAGCATTGACGCCGGCCCTCCTGCAAAATGATAACTTATTGAAAAAAAAATTAATAAACGATTTGTTTCACCAAGGCAGGAAAAAATACAAATGCCACACCGGAAAATTTTTCCCGCCGGATATCGACAGGTCAGACAAACTCACCGATGATTGAGGCGATGATCTTTTCAGCGATTTTATCTGAATCAATACGATACCTGTCTTCCAAAATTGCCTCCCTGATTTTTTCCACCTTTTCAGACCTTATTTCAGGGATTGATGCCACTGCTTCTTTCGCCAATTTCATTTCTTTGCAAGTATCCGAGAGGCTCACAATTATATCTTCCCTCGATGTCTCTTTTTTTTGCCCGGTTGGCTGCTGTTCACGAATATTTAACCGGCTGCTTTCCGTCGGTTCCTTGACATAAGTCGGTCTTTCATAATTGCCTGCGACATCCAACGTATTCATATCATACCTCCCGACCAGAGCGCCTCACGTTTTTCAATCGTTTCACCAGCCAACTTTTCAAGCCGTTTAATTAAAAAAACGGAATCTTCTGTTGAAAGCGTATGCGGCCTTTTTTGATTGCTCTCATCGATTGTGTTAAAAACGAATTTGCCTCTTTCTTGATTTCTTGGTTTAAAATGGGCTTTATCTTCCATACGGTTTTTTCCCTCGATTTCTTGGATACCATTTTCAAGGGAGCCGAAACGGCTGATTCGTTCAAGAATATCGGTTGCGACTTTTTCGATGATCGTTTCTCGCTTTCCTTTTGAAGGCATATTGATTCTGTTGACGGATGATTTTGTTCCGAATTCGTTTTGACGTTCCGAATATTCACTTTGACAGAGTCGTCTGCTGTATACTTTTATCACGTTGTGTATTTGATAAGATGGAATGTGCATAAAGGACTCTCTTTACCCATTAGATCGGAAAGGATTTTGAAAACTTAAGATAAAAATATCCTTAAATGTAAAAAACTTACGCCATATCGATAATTATGTAACATTATCTGCCATGACCGATAACAAGGGGCGGCAATGGTTTCGTTTCGCTTCCTATTGTTTATTTTCAATCATCGTAATGGGCCCCGGTCCTTGTGCCGGTTTTCAGAGAAGTCGCTTTTTGGATTATCATCTCGTTTGTCCATTCGTCCGGATTTTCAATCCGGGTTGCCTTGGAGCCGGCATCGTAGGAGCCTGCCTTAAGAATCATTTCAATGGCAAGCTGTGCGGTATCCTTTGAGTTAAAGACATTTACCATCAAGTTGTAGGCAAATTTTTCCACCCGTTGGGCCATTCTTTCTTTTATTTCCTTGGGTTGACCAAGAAGCTTGTTTTCAAACGGAAGGTTAAGCTTTTTATAGTCCCCCTTTTTAAGGCCCTTGGATTTTGCATATTCCGTCATTTCTTTCCACATTTTTTCAGTTACGCCTTCACCTTCAACCTTTATAAAGTTTCCATCGGGATCAAATATCGCGTTTCCATAGTCGTTGACTTCAAGTCCCCATGAGATCATCTGGAGCGCTGTGGCTACGTTTGCCTTGGTGGTCCGGGTTTTGGTGGCGATTTCTCTCAGTCTGTCCGAATTGTTACCGGATGTTCCGTGCTGTGCGCCGGAGACTTGATATTTAGTCAAAGCGGCATGAATTTCAGCCGTCAGATTTACCTGTATTCCCTTGTCGCTTTCTTCAATGCCGTGGGTTGTTCCGTTGTTTAAGGCAATCCAATCCGGAAAAATATCGTGAGCATTTAAGCCTTGTATGAGAAATAAAGCTTCTTCCGGTGTTGATAATCCAACTTTGCCCTTGATTTCACCGACTTCGGTTTCAAGTCCCGCCCATTTGGGAATAAAAGGATTCAGTTCGATATTGGCAAGAAGATTCTTGTCATCGGGAAGATGCGATGCGTCGATCGCAATCGAGGTGATACCTGCCTCAAACAATGTCGGGATCTCGATTTTTGCCGGCTCGATCTCGCCTTCTTCTTTGATTCCATAATGATCGGCATGGATCGCTACGGGAATCGTGATGCTCATTTCGTTACACAGGGAATCGACCTGCCTTGCGAGATTCCAAAAATTGACAGCGCAGTAAGCATTCGCTCCGCCTTCGGATCTGGCAATCTCAATAATGACAGCGGCGTTTGCCCGCTGAGCAGCTTTCAGAACGCCTCGGATGATAAAATAGTTTCTGCCGTTTGCGGCCATGGCGATGGTATTGCCCTTTGCAAGCATCGCTTTATCAATATACTTTCCACTGACAATTAATGCCCTCGAGTGGGGAAACAGTCTTGTAATGTTAGGTGGACGCCCTATTTCAAGGGCTTTTTGAAAATCTGCCGAAGTGCTGAAAGTTTTTCCCGGCATTGTTTAGCCTCCTTGTAAGGTGGATTGGTGTATCTGTTTTGTTTTTTCCGTGAACCGCAGATCGAGACCAATTTGGACCCCGCTGGCAGCTTGCGCGGTTGGCAAATAAATACAGAAATTCATTCGTTGCAAGAGATGGATTTCCGTCGTTTGTTCGCTTTCGTTTCAAACGGTATGGTTTGTTAAATGAAAAGCTCATCGGCAGCCTTCCAGATTATTTCACTTGCCATTCAACGGATCGGCAACCATGGATCTTTTCGATCGTTTTATATTTAGCTGTGGTGAATGCGTTTTTGTATGAAATTATATGTTGAGACATCCCAAACAATTTTTCAATCGAGGTTTGGTCTCTCTCAGTCATCTCTGATTGATGATCTGATAAGCCTAAGAATTTCAGATACTTCTCGTTTGTATGATAAAGGAGCGCATAATTCACCCCATCCCTTTTGAAACTGGAATAGCCCGTTATAGGCAGTGTCGTGGTATGATCGAATCTGGTGAGGGATATTCTGCTCGTTCAAAATTGAATCAATGAGCTGTGCCTCAATTGTATTGTCTAAAACGGCAACCTTGATAAACTCCTTTTCATTCGTTTGGTTCATGTTCGAATTTAAGAATATATCGGTTGACCTTTCAGAAATATCTTAAAAAAAGGGTGTGATAAAAAAATACTACTCTGATGTTGCAGAGAAAAAGAACCTAAGCATAGATGTTGATCAATAAACCAAGCATACTGGTTTCCGGCATTGAAACATGGCTTTTTTCGTTATACATGCCGCCTTGGTAAAACGTTTCCATAAAAGGTTCATATCGGTTGATCCGTTTATAAAGGTGCTCCGTTTCAATAGTATTCGGACAGTTTGCTCGGCAGTTGCTGACAATGCGAGGCGGGCGGACGATAATATCCTGTTTTTTGCCGAGATACGGAACCAAACTGTAATTTGTTGAAGGGGTGATCATTATTTGTACGTGGTCGATCTTTGATGATTTCTCAAAAAACTATTTTCTCGGATGTCCAGCCTTTTAAATTCACGAACCTTGATTCTCCAAGCGTTTTTTTGTAAAAAAGCATACGATGTTTTCGTGATGAAGAAAAGGCTTTCACCGCAATGCCAAAAAACATTATTTTATCTGTTCGGAGGAAAAAAATTTATCAATTAAAACCGGTCACAAGCAAAAAATCTAACTGCGTTAAAAATATAGAAAAATATGGTAAGGTGTCAAGGAAATAAATTCATCCGTTTATGGTGAGTTTTTATTTTTTGGTCGGTTCCTATAAAATCTTTTATGCTTACATTTCTTTTTTTGTTTGCGTCAAGAAAACCATGGGGGGTCCTTTGGGTTTCTAATCGGACGATTGTTCCGGATGGAAGCGGTGCATATCCGAGCCAAGTTTTGGAATGATTATTGCAATTGATTTCCGTCAATATTTGCTTAATAATATAAAAAAAAGTTGAAGCATGAATTGCGCAATTCAAATTTGGCTTAAAAAAATAATCCTCAGACGAAACCCATAATTTTTAGGAAAGAATCTGAAATGATGTTTCGGTCTCTTAAAAAAAATATTTATATTTTACTTGCGATTTCTCTTTGGTTTTTCTGGGCATGTGCACCGAAACCGGTGATTCTGCCGGTTCCGCCGAAACTAGACACGGGGGATATTTTGTTTTCGGAGGCTGAAAAATTGTTTGAGGAAAAATTGTATGACAAGGCGCTTGAGAGTTACGAGGGATATCTTTCCCGATTTCCTGACAGGCCCCTCGCCGCTGCGGCTTTATTAAAAATCGGAGCAATATACACGGCACGAGGGAAAAATCTGGAAGCTCGAAATGCCTATCAGCGTCTGATTAACGAATATCCGGACAGTTCCTTTATTCCCGATGCGGAAGTAGAGATTATGGTCATCCTGTACAACGAGAGCAAATACCGGGAAGTTATTGATCAGGCGAATCGGATACTAGCAGGAAGGATCCCTCAATTTTATCTTCTTAAAACCAATATTCTTCTCGGGGATACCTATGTGGCACTGGATTCCCCGGACGACGCTTTTTATTCTTATGCTGCGGCATATAATCAGGCGGACCATCTGCAGCAAGAAAGCATCCTGATAAAATTAAAAGAAGCCCTTGAGCGGATGAATTCAGCGGAGATGACATCGCTTTTAACCCGTCTCGAAGATAACGAGCCAAAAGGGTATCTGATGTATCATCTGGGACTCAACAATGCCCGGGAGGGAAAATATGACGACGCGCTACGGCTGTTTTCGTCGTTTATCGCAAAGTTTCCCGAACACGAATATGCCGAAAAGGCAAGGGGTTTGATTGAAAATTTGAGTAAAAAGACCATGTATGATCCTTCTGCAATCGGATGTATGCTTCCACTGAGCGGCCCTTATAAAGTTTATGGTGAGAGGGCGTTAAGAGGGATTGAATTTGCGCTGAGTCAGCATAATTCCCGGAATATTCATCGCCCCTTAAAAATAATCATAAAAGATACTGAATCGGATTCAAATAAGGCGGTTCAGGCAGTAGAAGAACTGCATCAGGAGAATGTCGCCGCTATTCTCGGTCCGATTATTACAGCAGAAGCTGCTGCCATGGTTTCTCAGGCAAAAGGAATTCCCATCATTACCCTGACTCAAAAAGATAATATTACCGATATCGGTGACAATGTTTTCAGAAATTTCCTCACCCCGATCATGCAGGTCCGAACGATCGTATCCTATGCAATCGAGGAACTCGGAGTAAAACGTTTCGCCATTCTTTACCCGGATGAAAATTATGGTACCACTTTCATGAATCTTTTTTGGGATGAAATCATCGCCTTTGGCGGCAAGGTCGTTGGTTTGGAATCATACAATCCGGCTCAAACGGATTTTGCTGATCCGATCAAAAAGCTTGCGGGGTGTTATTATGAAGTGCCGGAAGATCTCAAAAACCAGGTCCAGCAATCAGCGGATGTAGAAAGGCCGGATGATCTGGATCATCATGGCGGAAACAGGGAGAAGGAAGATTCCAATGTGATTGTTGATTTTGACGCCGTTATCATTCCAGACGCGCCCAAGAAGGCCGGCCTTATTATTCCACAGTTGGCATTTCACGATATCGGAAACGTCTATCTTTTTGGTACCAATCTCTGGCACTCTGATACGCTGATAAAAATGGCCAAGGAGTATCTTCAGGGAGCCATGATGACGGATGGCTTTTTTGCGGAAAGTTCTTCGGATGTAGTCAGGAATTTTGTCAGCGGTTTTGAAGATGTATTTCGTGAAAAACCTGGATTTATCGAAGCTGTGGCCTATGACACAGCCATGATTGTCTTTCAAAAGTTGGAATGCCCCGATATCTGTTTCAGAAGTGCTTTGCGGGATGAACTCGCCCGACTCCATTCTTTTCAGGGCGTCACAGGGATCACTTCATTCGGCGTTAATAGAGACGCGGTAAAGAAGCTTTATCTTCTCCGCGTTAAAGGCCGGCGATTTGTGGAGCTGGGCTACGAATGAAAACGATTTTCAAA
The DNA here is from genome assembly GCA_018432925.1 of Desulfobacterales bacterium. GTDB lineage: Bacteria > Desulfobacterota > Desulfobacteria > Desulfobacterales > JAHDSC01 > JAHDSC01. The sequence goes on from JAHDSC010000021.1 coordinate 47,455, forward strand.
AACAATATCGATATGTTGCAAAAAAGCCGCGGTTGGCGAAACGGTTTTGTCTAGTCCCCAATGAATTACAGAGATTCTTCGTTTTGTAAAGAACCCTGACCGGTTGCTTCCAGCACATTGAGCCACAGGTTGCCTGTCGGGTTAACCTGTTTTCGTTTTCCGGCGGACGCGCTGATTGGCAGATGCACAAATTGATTGTTCCATCGACCGATCAGGAGTTTTGTTTTTCCTGCAAGTCCGGCATGAACCGCCGCGCGTCCTAAAAAGCTGCAAAACACCCGGTCATTGGCATTTGCCGGCAAACTTCTTATTATATAGCTGGGATCGATGTATTTTAGAGCGATATCTATTTCTCTGGTCTTGAAATAGGATGTTATCGATTCTTTCAAAAACAGTCCGATATCCTTCAGCCTGACATTGCCTGATTCGTCAAATTCTTTTTTGTTATCTTTGAAAAACTTCTGTCCTGCTCCTTCGGCGGCAACGATTACCGCGTGCCGTCTGAGGCTTAGACGCTTTTCCAGGGCAGACAGAAAGCCGTTTGGACCCTCGAGATCAAAATCGACCTCCGGTATCAGTACGAAATTTACATCCTGTTGGGCGAGTGAAGCCGTAGCGGCAATGAAACCGGAATGTCTTCCCATCAGCTTGATAAGACCGATTCCATTCGGATACCCTTCCGCTTCATTATGCGCTCCTTTGATTGCCTGGGTGGCTACGTCAACAGCCGTATCAAAACCAAAAGACTGGGATACCAGGTGGATATCGTTATCAATGGTTTTGGGTATTCCAACGACACTGATTTTCAATCCTCTTTCTGCGATGTTATCCGCGATTTTGCTGGCCGCCATAAGCGTTCCGTCTCCACCGATCATAAAAAGGACGCCAATGTTCATTCTTTCGAGGCTGTCGACGATTTCTTCTATAGCCTGGGGGCCTCTCGAGGATCCGAGAATCGAACCGCCCATTTTTGAGATATTGACAACGGAATCCGGTTTGAGTTCCATCACATCGTGACCGTATGATGGAATAAATCCCTGAAGACCGTAACGAATACCGTAAATATGCCGTACCCCATACCCGTAGTATAGTCCCAAAACAATCGACCGAATAATATCGTTCAGGCCGGGGCAAAGCCCGCCGCATGTGACAAGTGCGCATCGGAGTTTGATCGGATCAAAGTAGATTTTATTTCTGGGCCCGGCCAGTTCAAATGAAGTGATCGTTTTGCCGGCCGTGATCGTTCTGCACAGGTTGTTTACATTGACGTCAATTGTGATCCGGTCATCTTCAGATACAAATCGGCTGATCGGAGTTGCGTTTCTCCATTTTTGAAGGGGAGAGGGTATTTTGGACTCTCCGAGAGTCGGTATTTTTGTTTCAATCCTATTGTAATCCATGGCATCCCTTTCAAACGATACGGTAAGATTCCAAGAATGTTTTCAAATTGTCCAGCCATTTTGGGCTTTCCGGTTTGCCCGGTAAGATCGTATGATCGCGTTCGATGATTCCGATTTCCCGGAGCATTCTTTTCATGTAATAAGCCGGTGCGCCGCTATACAATGAATAAAGGGAATGCAGCATGATGCCGGTTTCCCAAAGGCTTGACTGACGATTTGAATCGTATCCTCCGATGTTGGAACGATGAAGTGAAGATTTTGTTATTTCATACCATTTTACAGGGGTTAAATTGCTTCCGCCCGCAACCACACCGCCCATGCCCGGGTTTTTTAAAAATACGATTTCATCCCCGTCATAGAAAGTAAAATCATTACGAAACCGAACCGCAGCGTGATAGTTGAATGAACGCTTTAAATTTCCGGTGTATATAATGCCGTTTATTGCGGGGTGTTGTGCCATTTTTTTGAGGACAGCGGTCCGTATGTTTTTGTGCTTTACCTGGCGTTTGCACTCATGAACCAAGGCAGGGAGGTTTTCGATCACCATGGGAAAGCGTGTCTGTGTCATGAGGTCCCGATACATTTGCGGAAGGCCTCTATTGCTGTGATATAAAAGAGGGCAGTCCACCCAGAATAGATTTCCGGGATACTCGATGCGGTTTATAAAAGATTCCACATCTGCCATGAAGGTAAACGTATTTTCAAGATTTTGCCCGGTGATATTGATGAATACGGCGCGTCGTCCCCGTATCGTTTCAAGAGCCGATTCAACCAGATAATGTCGGGTATTTCCAGGAAGCAGATGTCCTTCTCCCCAGATTGGATCCGCAAGGAGTATCCCGTCGACATGTCGCTCGATGTGGCCCAGAAGGCTTTCAAACGAGCGTAAATCAAGTGTATGATCCTCTTTCAAAGGTGTTATGACGGGGCAGATAAGGCCTTTTGGAGGTACTGGATATTTAGGTTCCATTGAATTTAAAACCGCCTTTGCCTAATATATCATGCAGATGTAAAATCCCTTGAACTTTTCCGGATGGACTGGTTATCGGCAGTATCGTTATCTGGTATTTTTCCATCATATTCAGCGCGTCGTAAGCCGCAGTATTCGGACCGACGGTTCGAGGATTTTTGGTCATGGCATCTTCGGCCATCAACTCAAAAACAGGCGTTTTTTTAAGAATTAAACGCCGGATGTCTCCGTCGGTGATAATACCGACAAGGGTACGATCTTTTTTAACAACCAGCGTTGCGCCCAACTTAAGACAATCGATTTTACTGAGCGCCTCCTCCATTGTGGACCCAGCAAAAACATAAGGGACGGATTTCCCGGTTAACATCAAATCGCTGACTTTTTTGCAAAGCCGCTGCCCGAGGGCGCCGCCTGGGTGAAACCTTTTGAAATCGCTGGATTTGAATTTCTTTTTGTGAATCAGCACAACGGCAAGAGCATCGCCCATAGCGAGAAGCGCTGTGGTGCTGGCAGTGGGAGCAAGGCCTAAAGGGCAGGCTTCCCGCCCCACCCCGGTATCAATCACGAGATCGCTCAGGCCGGCCATTGTGGAAGTTTTATTGCCGGTAAAAGTAATAATTTTGCATCCGATTCTGCGAATGTTGGGTAGAAGGATGTTCAGTTCATCCGTTTCACCGCTGTTTGAAAGGGCTAAAAAGATGTCATCCGGGCATACGATACCCAAGTCTCCATGCATCGCCTCGACAGGATGCAAAAAAAAAGACCTTGTCCCGGTGCTGTTAAGCGTGGCCACGATTTTCTGCCCCACGAGGCCGGATTTTCCGATACCTCCCACGATGACACGAACTTTGGTAGAATAGATAAGTTCAACCATTTGGGTGAAATTGTGGTCGATACGATCGATTAAATTAAGGATGCCTTCTGCTTCTATCTTGAGGACCTCAATTGCCTGTTTAATAATCATAGACCCGTAGTTTCCCGTGCGTGTTTTTCGATCCTGCAAAATCGTTTTTGTAAATTTATGTCGATCCGTGAATATGTCCGGGATCGTATATTACTCCAGAGAAGGAAATCAAAAATATACCCTTTTATATAGGCAAGCTTGGCAATTTTTAAATCAAAAATCAAGCGCTCTTTTTATGAAACTCCCGCAGAATACCCCGTCATTTATGGCGGGGATGAATGCGGTGCAGGAGTAAGGGGGATGCAATCCCCATCCTTGCCCTTTTCAAGAAGCCCCGCCTTTTAAGGCGGGGAGTTTCACTGAAAAACAGGCGCCTTGCATCTACAAAAAATTCTCTGGAGTTTTTATCTGTATCTTCATCCTTATGGATCGATGCCCTCCGATCGTTGCAACGGGAATCTTCAGCAGTGGAGACTTTTCACCGATTTTTGAATTCGTTTGCGGATACAAATCAGAGCAATATTCGTAGAAAGGGTTGATTTTCGCTACATTTGACTTGACAAGCTAAAATTGGAAGATTATATTTTTTTGCTTTATTATTCGGGCATAAAAATACCGGGCTTTCTTTGAATTTAGTAAAACCGAAAGGGGGTGATTAAATTGGAATGCGCAACGATTAAAAAAGGTATGAATTGTCCTTTTATGACTTCAAAGGGATGTTCCTACAATGGCGGAAGCTGCCGTGAGATTGTAGAGCAGTGTAAGGGATGCAATCGCGTTATGGAGGTTTCTTCTGGTTTCTATTGCGCGGCTTTTCCCGATCCTTCGTTAAAGTGGAAAAACGGAAAATGCAACCTCGCATCTCATGTGGCTTCAGCTTCTGCCTCAACCACTGTGAAGCTCAATCCGTTGAAGGCTTCCAAGAGAGGGAGTAAGTAATGCGGCTCTCTATCCATCCGTGAAAAACCCCGCACAACTTCGGTGCGGGGTTTTTGTCTATCGCCCATCGACAAAACTTTCTCATCCTCTTGATTTTTCATATTTTTTCCCTTGACAGGATTCCGGTCAAAACTGTAAAAGTCACCGTTATTCGCAATCGCTCAAAAATTTTAGAAAGTTATCAGTTAGGGGAGTCGGATTTATGGATCCCATTGCAGAACAACTCAACCAGATTATTAAAAAAGAAAATCCATATATTATAGAGATGCTGTCTGATATCGGGAAAAATCTTTTTTTCCCGAAAGGCATCCTGATCCAAAGTGCAGAGGCATCGAAAAGAGCACACCGTTTAAACGCGACTATCGGAATTGCCACGGAGCAGGGAGAAATTATGTGCTTTCCCTCTGTCATGGAAAAAATGGAGGGTATTCGGCCGGAAGAAGCCCTTACGTATGCTTCGTCTTTCGGTCTGCCTGCATTAAGAAAAATTTGGCAGGATTCGATGTTTCAGAAAAATCCTTCTCTGAAGAATAAGGCGATCAGTCTGCCCGTGGTAACCTGCGGAATTACTCACGCCGTGGATGTTTTCGGAGATCTCTGGGTTGATCCGGGCGATGTGATTATCCTGCCGGAAATGATATGGGCAAATTATAAAATGATATTAAATCTCAGAAAGGGTGCGCGGATCAGCCAATATAAGATGTTTACAAAAGACCGAGGTTTCAATCTCTCGGCTTTTGAGGAACTGATAAAAAAAGAGGCTCAGAGAAATGACAAGATTATTGTTCTGCTGAATTTTCCCCATAATCCCACCGGCTATACCGTGGCGGAAAACGAGGGAAAGCGCATCGTCGAGATTTTGACGGGCTTTGCGGAAAACGGTACAAACCTTGTTGTTCTGACCGATGATGCCTATTTCGGGCTTTTTTACGAAAAGGAAAGCTTGCAGGAATCGCTTTTTGCTCTTCTTTGTGATCGACATCCGAGGTTACTTGCCGTAAAAGTAGACGGCGCCACAAAGGAAAATTTTGCCTGGGGATTACGGGTTGGTTTTATCACCTATGGATGCAGCACCGAAGGCGACCCATCATCCGTATACGAAGCGCTTGAAAAAAAGACGGCGGGATGCGTAAGAGGATCCGTTTCCAACGCCTCCCATCTGGGGCAGTCAATTGTGCTGAGATCCATGCAGGATGAAAAGTATCCGAACGAAAAACAGGAAAAATTCGGAATCCTTAAAAAACGGGCGATGCGTCTGAGACAGGTCCTTCAGGATCCCAAGTATAAGGATGCCTGGGATGTTTATCCTTTTAATTCCGGCTACTTCCTTTGCATTCGGCTGAAATCCGTGGATGCTGAAAAACTTCGGGCGCATGTTTTGGAAAAATACGGAGTCGGGCTTATTTCTCTTGGAAAAGAAAATATAAGGATCGCGTTTTCATGCCTCGAAGAGAGTGACATACGCATTCTGTTTGATATTATTCTTCAAGGAGTAGAAGATCTCAAAAACGCTGAATAGATAATGACAATTTCAGCTCGATTGAAAAAATGGTTTGCTTCATTCGCCGCCAAAGAGAGATCGATCCATATCGCCCATGCGGGCAAATGGGCTTTTTATTTTATACTCATTGGCATCATAGCCGGTTTCGGCTCGATTGTTTTCCATTATCTTTGCCAAATCGGCAGTCATTATTTTCTTGATGTCGCAGCCGGCTACCGTCCGCCCACCCCTGCCGGAGAACAGCATCTGATCCCAACCACGAATCATCCCTTTAACCGTTGGATTCTTCTCGTTTTACCGGCTTTTGGAGGTATTCTCAGCGGATGGCTTGTCTACACATTTGCCCCGGAAGCAGAAGGCCACGGCACCGATGCCGCCATTGATGCATACCACAACAAAGGGGGATTCATACGCGGCAGGGTACCCATTATTAAAACCATCGCTTCGGCCATTACGCTGACCTCCGGGGGTTCCGGAGGAAGGGAGGGGCCGATTGCTCAAATCGGAGCTGGATTTGGGTCTTTTCTGGCCACAAGCCTGAAGTTGTCGCCACGAGAACGGCGGATCATGATGGCAGCCGGGATTGGAGCCGGCGTCGGAAGCATTTTCCGGGCTCCATTGGCGGGCGCTCTCTTTGCCGCCGAGGTGCTGTACAGGGATCCGGAATTTGAATCCGAAGTAATCATGCCTGCCGGAATTTCTTCCGTCGTGGCGTATTGTTTGTTTTGCCTGGTGTACGGTTGGGGTTCTCTTTTCGATTCACCGGATTTTGTGTTCAGCAATCCATTGGAATTGGGCCCTTACTTGGTTCTTGCTCTTGTTCTTGTCGGCATGGCCGTTTTCTATATTAAATCCTTTTACGGAGTTACCCGCCTTTTTAAATCCGTGCATATTCCCAATCACATGAAGCCAGCTATCGGAGGGCTTTGCACGGGAATGATCGGTTTTTTTTTGCCTCAAACACTTTCTTTCGGGTATGGTTATGCCCAGCAGGCGCTTTATAACGAGCTTTCGATTTTGGTTTTGTTTTTTCTTGCGGTTGGAAAAGTACTTACTACATCTTTTTCCATCGGATCCGGTGGGAGCGGAGGCGTTTTTGGTCCTTCAATTGTCATAGGCGGTGCAACGGGAGGGGTGGTTGGAAAAGTGTTTTATCAAATTATGCCGGGCGTGGTAACGGAACCCGGGGCATTTGTGGTTGTCGGCATGGCTGGTTTTTTCACCGCTGTCTCCAACACCCCGATTTCAACCATTATTTTTGTTTGTGAAATGACCAATTCATATCACCTGCTTCTGCCAAGCCTTCTGGTATGTTCGGTTTCTTACCTTGCGGCTCAAAAATGGACGATCTATAGCAAACAGGTGAAAAGCAAAATTGACTCGCCTGCGCATACCGGAGATTTCTTCGTGGATGTTTTGCAGAGCATTCGGGTGAGGGATTTGATGCATTTGGTCAAAAAGGTCAATCTAATTCCCCAGGATATGACCTTCAGGGATTTCAAGGGCTATTTTTCCCAGACCAAGCAGCATTATTTTCCGGTGATGGATCAAAAGAAAAGACTGATCGCAATATTTTCCAGCACGGATGTCAGGAGCGTGCTTTTTTCGCCGGAAATTGAATCGCTCGTCGTAATGAAGGATATCGGTACTTCTGAAATCATTGTTACAACCCCTTCGGATGATCTGAATGCGGTTCTTAAAAAGTTTACCATAAAAAACATTGATAGCCTTCCCGTGGTTAAGGAGGATGATTATGGTACATTGATCGGGATGCTGAACCGGAGAGAAGTGATTTCTTTTTACAACCAGCAGATTCAGAAAATCAAAAATAAGGATTGAAGCATGCTTGGCTGGAACATGCGAAGGCACCTCCGGGCAAGAGATTGAGTGATTGTCTGAAGCAAGGCAGGTACGTACAGCAAGGTTCAAGGATTCATTCGTCGGCATGGATGGGTTTGGCAGCCTATCTTACACTATTTTTGGGTTAATACTGGACATTCATGAGAAACAATCCATGGGCGGGTGCCGTTGCACCGGCCCGGCCGCGATTTTTTGATAGAAGTATTTCCCTGAAACCATCCGGGGTGATTTCGCCGAATCCAACATCAACGAGAGTACCTACAATATTTCGTACCATATACCGCAAGAAACCGTCGGCTCTGATCGTAAAAACAAGATGCCCTGTTGTGCAATCATCGATAAGATTTGCCTCCATGATACACCTTGTCGTATGGGATCTGGGGCTTCCGGCGGCTTCAAAGGCTTTAAAGTCGTGAGTGCCGATAATATGAACGATTGCCGACCGCATGGCTTCCACATCAAGTCGCTTTCGAACAAACCAGGCATATTGCCGACAGATCGCGGCAGGAATTGACCGGTTCAATATGCGATATTGATACGTCTTGCTTTTTGCGTTGTATCGTGCGTGAAACATTTTATCCACTTGGGTACAGCTTGTAATTATGATATCTTCCGGAAGAAGGCTGTTGAGTCCACGCTGAAGAATTTCAGGAGTTAACCCGGTGTCACAGAAAAAATTTGCTACCTGGCCGAAGGCATGCACCCCTGCATCGGTCCTTCCCGCAGCGATCAGGCGGACTTTTGTTCCGGTCATGGTGAAAAGCCTCTGCTCGATTTCTCCTTGAATGGTAGAATCGTTCCTTTGGATCTGCCAACCATGGTAGGAACTGCCGTCGTACTCAATGATGAGTTTAAAATTTTTCAGCATCTGTTGTTCCGTTCAGACTCCGATCGGTTTTATTTGTATGTGAGCATTTTTTATAAAATCTTTAACTTCTTTCCCTATATCCGATGCGGGAGCTTCCTAAAATGAAAGATGGATGAAACCATCAAATTGACAATCCCGGCGCCTTTTGTCAATTCAAAAACAGCCGGAGCTTAAATCGGCGGAACGCCGGATAAAGCGAATATTTTTTTAAACATGATAAGAAACAGGAATTAAGAATTATGGAAAATATCACCTGCCCTGGTTTCACGGCAGCCGCCGTTGCCGCCGGCTTGAAAAAAAACAAGGAAAAAGACCTTGGCCTCATCTTTTCGGAGGTGCCGGCCAGTGTCGCCGGGGTATTCACAAAAAACAGGGTGCAAGCGGCACCGGTTCGCCTTGACAAAGAGCGAATAAAGTCGGGCGCTTGCCAGGCCGTCATTGTTAACAGCGGAAATGCCAACTGCTGCACCGGCGATCAGGGAATGCAAAATGCGCGCATCATGGCCGGGCTCGCTGCATCCAGCCTGAACATTTCTGAAAATCTCGTACTCGTCGCTTCTACGGGCGTTATCGGAAAGCCGCTTCCCATCGAAAGGATTGAAGCCGTGATTCCGGATCTTGTCAAAACGCTTAAACCTGAAGGGATTTCCGATCTTGCCCGGGCAATAATGACCACGGATCAAGTCCCGAAGTGGGTATCCAAAAAGGGTGTTTTTAAGGGTCATCCTTTCACGGTAACCGGGGTTGCCAAAGGGTCGGGAATGATATCTCCCGATTTGGCAACCATGCTTTGTTTTATTTGCACGGACATCGGCGCTCCGCCGGATCTGTTGAAAAGAGCTCTTTCCGTATCGGTTGATCAATCTTTTAACCGAATCACCGTCGACGGGGACACAAGCACAAATGACACAGTCATTCTGATGGCAAATGGTTTATCGGGAGCCGTTATTGCAACGGAGGAGGATCGAATATCTTTTCAGTATGTTCTCGATGATGTACTGATGCTTCTTGCCGAAAAGATCGTAAGAGATGGTGAAGGAGCCACAAAATTGATTCGAATCGAAGTAAAAGGTGCGTTATCGGACAATGATGCGAGAAAAGTGGCCAATACGATTGCCAATTCAAACCTTGTGAAGACCGCTTTTTTCGGTGAAGACGCCAATTGGGGGAGAATCCTCGCAGCTGCCGGTCGGGCGGGTGTTTCGTTTGACCCGGAAAGCACGGATATTTTCTTTGATGACGTTTTGATGGTTAAAAATGGTGTGGGATGCGGAGACTCAGCCGAGGCGGAAGCGACCCGGGTTTTGAAAAAGCCTGAATTTATGGTTCGGATCGATCTCAAATCGGGTTCTGGCCGCGCCTCCGTATTAACGTGCGATTTTTCCCTCGACTACGTTAAAATCAATGCGGACTATCGATCATAATCCAAAGGGGGGCAAGTCTCCCGTGCAGCATCGTTGCGACGGTTGTCGCAACCCCGTTCTATGAACCATCGGGTTCGTTTTAATTTTATCGATGACCTTGATCAGACTTCAAAAATTTTTTTCCATAGCCGGTTTTTGTTCCAGAAGACAGGGAGAGGTATACATTTCAAACGGACACGTCCGGGTAAATGGTGAAGTTGTTACCGAACTCGGCACAAAGGTGGATCCCAAAATCGATCGGGTCGAAGTAGATGGCGCCCTCATTGAAGCCGGGCAGGATTTGATTTACATTGCCCTCCACAAACCGGTGGGGTATATAACAAGTTGCCGGCAACCGGATGACAAGGTTGTTCTTGATCTTATTGATATTCCCGAACGCATTTATCCGGTAGGACGACTTGACAAGGATTCAACCGGGCTTCTGATTCTGACAAATGACGGAAGACTTCATCACAGGCTTTCTCATCCTTCCTTTGACCATGAAAAGGAATATGATGTGACCGTGGCAAGACCCATATCGGATATGGCGCTTCAGAAAATGGCAAAGGGTTTGCCGATGATGGGAACAAAAACAAGGCCTGCGGATATAACCAGAATTTCTTCCAGAAGATTTCGCATCATACTTAAAGAGGGCAAAAACAAACAGATTCGACGCATGGTCCGAAAAGTAGGGAATCAGGTAACTATGCTTAAGAGGATACGGATTTCAAATGTGCGACTTGGAAAACTTGCCGAAGGAACCTGGCGCTATCTTACGGAAAAAGAAAAAGAAGCTCTTTTAAAGATCGTGTTTTTTGAATGATTGTTTTTGATAGTGATCTGCCGGGTGGGAAAGAAAGAAGGGATTAAAAACACTTTTTTTGTTGATTTGATGTTATGAGATATGAAGGTCCGATATATCGACCTCCGAGTGAGGCTCACTCCCTTTTGATTCAGGCGACCATCGGGTGTCCTCATAATCGATGCACTTTTTGCATGGTTTATAAAAACGGCCCCCGATACCGGGTACGCGATGTGGCTGAAATCAAAAAAGATATGATAGTAGCAAAAGAGGTTTATGGATCTCAGATCCGGACACTCTTTTTTCCTGCCGGAAATACGATTGCCATGAAAACGGATGATCTTTGTGCGATTTGCTGTTTTGCGAGAGAGATTTTTCCTCAATTAGAGCGTATTACCGTATACGGATCGTCGCAATACATTCATAAAAAAGGGCCGGGGGGACTCCAACGTCTTGCCGAGGCCGGACTTTCGAGAATTCATGTAGGTCTTGAATCCGGGGATGATGTCATAATAAAGCGTATCAAAAAAGGCACAAACAGCGCCCAGCAGATTGAGGCGGGACGATGGGTTGCGGAAGCAGGCATCGAGTTGAGTCTCTATGTAATTTTGGGTATCGGCGGAAAGGAACGAACCAAACCACATGCAACAAACACCGCAAAGGTGCTGAATGCAATCGAACCGCATTTTACAAGGCTTCGAACCTTTGTTCCAAAAATCAACACCCCGCTTCTGGAAGATGTCAAAAGAGGTTCCTTCGAGATGCTGGGCCCGCATGAGGTTTTAAAAGAGGCCGTGATGCTTATCCGCGGGATTGAAGTATCAACCTGTATTACAAGCGACCACTACACAAACTATATCAAACTGGATGGAAAAATGCCGGATGAAAAACCAAGACTATTGAAAACGATCAATGAGTTTTTGAAAAAGGACGAGAACTTTTTCAGGCCCTTTTTTGTTGGCCAAGAATAAAAGAAATGCTGACGATACGGATGCCCTTGCAGCCGCAGTGAATAAAAAACCTGCCGAATCCGGTATAAAAAGAAGCAAGACAAGAAATGGTTTCAAAACCTTCGATCGGCTTTGAAATCACCGCGAGGTGAGGCGTTCAACCGAGGATTCAGTATCTCGTTGATGAACATCTAAACCTAATTCGGAAATCGGACGAAGCCAGGTGTTTTGAGAAGGTTTTGTGAGGTTTTGGAAAAGGCATGGGAGAATAAAGCATGGTAACATTTGAATCCTTGATTTCACGGGAGGATAAGATTGCAGTTGTAGGATTGGGATATGTCGGTCTGCCTTTGGCTGTGAACATGTCAAAACACTTTGACGTGGTCGGATATGATTTTAAACCCGAAAGAATCAAAGAGCTCGAATCCGGACATGACCGGACGTTGGAGGTGGCGGATGAAGATCTAGAAAAAACAACGATATCTTACACCAGCGATCCGGAAACCCTTTCTTCATGTAGACTGATCATTGTCGCCGTTCCTACTCCCATTGACGCATATCGCATTCCGGACCTGAACCCTTTGCGGGGAGCCTCCTCGACCGTCGGAAAAAACCTGATTCAGGGATCCTGCGTGGTTTTTGAATCAACCGTATATCCCGGGGTAACGGAAGATGTATGCCTTCCGATTCTCGAGCATGAATCCGGCATGAAGGCCGGTAAGGATTTTACGGTGGGTTATTCACCGGAACGGATAAATCCCGGGGATAAAACGCATACGCTCGAAAATGTAACCAAAATCGTTTCCGGACAGGATCGGGATACCCTCTCGCTTCTTTCCAGGGTTTACGGAACGGTTGTCAAGGCGGGGATCCATCAGGCCCTCTCGATAAAAGTTGCGGAAGCGGCAAAGGTGATTGAAAATACCCAAAGAGACTTAAATATAGCATTGATGAATGAACTTGCCATGATTTTTAATCGATTCGGTATCGATACGAGCGAGGTGCTTGAGGCGGCCGGGACCAAATGGAATTTTCTTCCTTTTAAACCGGGTCTTGTGGGAGGGCACTGTATCGGAGTTGATCCGTACTATTTGACTTTCAAGGCCGAATCGTTGGGATATCATCCGGAGATGATACTTGCCGGCCGACGGATCAATGATGGCATGGGCAAATACATCGCGGAGCGGGCCGTCAAAATGCTGATCGGGGCCGGCAAACCGGTTCGAGGCGCAAGAATCGCCGTGATGGGCCTGACCTTTAAAGAGGATGTTCCGGACCTCAGAAATACCAAGGTGGTGGACATCATCAACGAGTTGAGGGATTACGGAATCGAAGTGGTCGTGCATGATCCGCTTGCAGATGCAAAAGAAGCGGAAAAGTTTTATGGGATCAAGCTGCGAGAGATTGATGAAATCACCGGGGTGGATGCGGTTATTATCGCCGTTGTTCACCGATATTACAAGGATATCGGACTTGCAGAAATTGTCCGGCGGTGTTTCAGCGGGATTCCCATTATCATTGATGTGAAAGCCGCTTTCAGCCCGGCTGATTTAAGGAAAGAGAATATAATATACTGGAGGCTTTGATCGGAATGTTAAAGCAATCCGATTAGGTTCAGGGGCCCCCGTTTTGCTGAACGGTTTTCGTAGTATTTTTCGCAAAGGTAGTCTTACATGCTGCATGCGCGGATTTAGGCGTGCGTTTCACCGGAGCAAATAAAATCCCAAAATTTTATCATATTCATCCAGACGGCAGAACTGAACCCCGACAAACGAATCCTTCATATTTGTTATAACCGCTTCTTTTCTGATTGGCGACTGATTCTTGTCATCCAGATGAAACGAAACCATCAGGCGGTCTCCAATCTTAAAATTCGACTTTTCATCGAGTTGGATTTTGAGACCGGTTCGAGACAGATCTTTTACCGTCATCATTCCCGAGTTTTTTTTCTCTCCGGAGTTAACTTGAGTATATTCTCCCGGGAAATTGGTTTTTTTTCGATAATGTTTTCTTCTTTCCAGAAGAACCGTATGAGAGTTCCCGCATGAGCACTTCAATTTTATCCGGATCATTTTGTTAAGATTTTTATATGGGGAGATGTCGACGGTTTTGGTCTTTTTGCAATTCGGGCATACAAAGGTGGCCTTGTTGTCGTCGGTTATGAAAACTTTTTCGGTCATTTCAGAGAGGTTTGGTTTTTTAATCATTACGATTCGATGTAATCCCATCCAATCAGCCGTATGAACCGGATGCTTTCATGCGAAGCGTCCTTTTAGCCGCTTTGCTTCATTCCGCACTCAATGAACCCGCCAAGTGGTCCGAAAGACGGTCTTCAAAAAATGTTTTCGGCCGCCAGCGCCGAAAACTTTAATATATCATCATTAGACCTTAGGGAGCTTTCCGGGGTGAGATCCATTTTTGACTGATTCCGGAATTCAGACGGGTTTCCCAAGCAGGTTCCGTTTTTTTGATTCGTATGGCAAACAAGAAAAGAAAGGTTGGAGAAGTCGTCTCTCCCGGCAAATATCTGGAAAAGCGTTGCAGGCAGTGTTACTTTTTTTGTTTCGGCAATGCCTGGAAAGATTCACTGGTGCGGTTTCGTAAAGGGATCGAAGAAAAGATGTTTGGAACGGGATACGCTAATTTGTGAAGGATCATTCAGGAAAAACGTGGAATGGCAGAGAAAGAAGAATTGAAATGGATCCTTCCAGAAACAAAATCGATCATTATCCTTATTTTTGACGTCTGATAATTTTTATGATTTTAGGCCGGTATTCACTTTTTTGGGTCAGCTTATTCCCTTTGTTTTTTACGAATAAAACTGCAATGATGAAAAATGAAAAACCAAAGATTAAAGAGGAAGGTATTTCGCCAAAATAAAAAAAAGACGAGATGTTTTGACCAATTACGGCTCCCAGAATCATGCACAGAATCGGAAACACATATAAAAGGAAGGAAATTTTCAGCAGTGAAGATGTGTGGCAATCAATTACCACCTCGTCACCTTTTTGAGCACCGGCGAAATTCAGTGCTTCCACCTCTCGGTCTTCTACCTTATGGGCGTCACAAAAGTGTTTTGCATCACATGATGAACAGGCAGCATCTATCATCGTCTTCACCCATGCGGTGGTTGAATCCACTCGAGTCACGATGCCTTTTTCAGTCGCCAAACCATTATCCCCCAATTCTACATTTAAGCCCTTCCTTGAAAAAAATTATTCTCCTTTCTTCAAGGTCATCTTTCATCATCCGCGGACAAGGTCCGCAATTTCTTTATTCCCCAGACGATCATATGCAGGTAACCGATAGAAATTCATAGAATTTCATCATCATCCGAAGGGTTGATTTTTCATTAAAGGAAAGGCCCTGATGAATGAATTGAAAAAGAATAAAAAAATCATGTTACCAGGATCCTTCAAAGCCCCTCAAGCCACTCATATAAAGTCGGCCGCTTGCCACAAACATGGAATATTCGGTTGACAGAACAGGTATATCGTTGGATCGTGCCAGATCCACAATGTTTTTTTCTGGCTTTTTCCCCCTGACAAATACAATTGCTCCGACTCCGGCGACCTTTGCGGTTCGGATAACCTGTTCAGTGGTAAGCCCGGTGAGCAGAACGGATCCCTTTGCGACCCCGGACATGATATCTTCCATCATATCCGCGCTTCCGGCGGTAATAATTTTTCGATCCAGTTCATTGTGACCGGTCAGTACCGATGCTTTCAATATATCCTTTATCTCAGATATCTTCATCGCAAAATATCGCCTGTTTTTATGGATGCCCTTGAAAATGTCGACCATCCCGCTGAATACGAATTGCCTTATCAACTCGTCGGGTATGCCGTTTTGTTCACCTTATTTTTATAATTTGAAATCGGCACGACAGCGGTCATTTTCTCCCGAAATAAAAAGCGTTCATTATCAGAGGTTGAAAATTTTGTTCGGATCACTGCAAAATATAACAATAAACTCCTGACAGCGTTGTAATGAAATCGTCAAAAACAACACATTCCTTCCTTCCGCCGAAGCTGTTTCGGAGTTTCAGCCTTGGCTCCAAGATTACTTGGCGAACCGATTTTTAACGCCTTTATTACTGGAGATAATTTCACAGGTATAAGAAAATGTCAACGATATCCTTATGGATTCTGCTTTCTAATTTGATTTCTTGACTGGATAAAAAGGCTGGACTAATATCTTTGGTGCTTACTTTTGCTTCGGGAAAGAATTGCATTTTCATACGCACGGAGGGGATTCGCTGTGAAAAATTATAAACTGAAAGCGATGGAAACGGCGCGGTACCTAAAAGATCGAATTGAAAAAATCCCTAAAGTCGCTTTTCTTGCCGGAACGGGTCTCGGGGATAGCGTTCGATCCCTTGATCTATTCGGATCTTTTGAATACAAAGATATTCCGAATTTTCCGATTTCCACCGTGGAGAGCCATGCGGGAAGGCTTCTTGCCGGGACGATGGGCGGTAAGGACATCATCGTCCTGCAGGGACGATTCCATCTTTACGAGGGCTACTCTCCTCTCGAAATCACTTTTCCCATAAGGGTTATGCAGGAGTTGAACATCAGAATTTTGATTCTCAGCAATGCGTCCGGGGGCCTTAACCTTGATTTTAAAAAAGGGGATCTGATGATCATTACCGATCACATCAACCTCACAGGATCCAATCCGCTTGTCGGACCGAATGAGGAGAGTTGGGGCCCGAGGTTTCCAGACATGATTTCCGCCTATGACCAAAAGCTTGGGGAACTTGCCGAAAACGGCGGAAAAGAATCAGGCGGTAACCTGTGGAAAGGTATTTATGTCGGGCTTAAGGGGCCTTCCCTTGAGACTCCCGCCGAAATGCGGTATCTCAGGGCCATCGGCGCGGATGCCGTCGGTTTTTCGACCGTCCAAGAGGTCATTTCGGCAGTGCATGGAGGAATGAAGGTGCTTGGACTGTCAACGATAACGAACATTAATGATCCCGGCAAACCGGTATCTGCAAGCGTTGAGGAAATTATCGCCGTGGCGAAAACCGCAGCGCCTCGACTGGAACAAATTTTGACT
The DNA here is from genome assembly GCA_018432925.1 of Desulfobacterales bacterium. Lineage (GTDB taxonomy): Bacteria > Desulfobacterota > Desulfobacteria > Desulfobacterales > JAHDSC01 > JAHDSC01. Next base: position 64,113 of record JAHDSC010000021.1, read on the forward strand.
TATGTTTTGGAGAGAATAGACGACCATGAACTCCGTTGACATTCTTGTTTCAAACGGCACTTTACTGGCGATGGACCAGAAAAACACCCGGATACGTGATGGAGCGGTTGCGATCCGTGGGGATCAGATAATTTCGGTTGGAAATGCCAGTGATTTTTCGGGCTGGAGATCATCCCTGCAAATTGACGCGCAGGGGGGTATTATCATGCCGGGACTTGTCAATACCCACACCCATGCATCCATGACCTGCTTCAGAGGGCTTGCGGACGATCTCCCCTTGACTATCTGGCTCAATGAACACATTTTCCCCGCGGAATCGAAATTAAACCCGGAAAAGGTTTATTGCGGAGCGCTACTTGCCTGCGCGGAAATGATTTTGTCCGGCACCACCTGCTTTTGTGATATGTACCTGTTTGAAGATGAAGTCGCTCGTGCGGCAAAACATGCCGGTATGCGTGCGGTGGTTGGAGAAGTCCTGTATGATTTCCCTTCGCCCAATTACGGTCCGATTGAAAAAGGATTCGCCTATACGGAAATGCTGATCGAAAAATGGAAATACGATCCGTTGATCACCATTGCCGTTGAACCCCATTCGCCTTATCTTTGCTCGCCCGATTTGCTCGGAAAGGCCTTCCGCCTGGCACAATCGCATGATATTCCGATGATTATTCATTTGTCTGAAACCGAAAGCGAGGTTTTTAAAAGCAGAGATCAATATGGCAAGACACCGGTAGGCCACCTGGCGGATTTAGGTGTTTTAGCATCGAATCTGCTCGCCTGCCACTGCGTTTTTCTGACGGACGAGGATATCGCTTTAATGCGGTATTTCGATGTGAAGGTATCCCACAACCCCGAAAGTAACATGAAGCTTGCGTCGGGCATTGCGCCGGTGCCGCAGATGTTGAAAAAGGGCATCTGCGTAGGGCTTGGAACAGACGGTTGTGCCAGCAATAATAATCTAGATATCTTTTTGGAAATGGATACGGCCGCCAAACTCCATAAGGTCAATACCTTGGACCCGACCGTTATGGATGCCGATACAGTTCTTAAAATGTCGACGCTGGAGGGAGCGAAAGCGCTCGGACTTGGCGATATAACAGGTTCTCTTGAGCCGGGCAAAAAAGCGGACCTTATTATCCTAGATACCCATAAGCCCCATTTGACCCCTATGTACAATCCGGCCTCCCATCTGGTCTATGCTGCGAGAGGAAGCGATGTGAGAACCTCGATCATAAACGGTAAAATCGTAATGGAAAACGGCAGGCTTCTCACTTTTGATCTGGAAAAGGCAATGGAAGACATAAACCGAATCGCAGATGACATAAAGGGAGAACGGTCGGTGATCTGAAGGCATTTCGAGAGAATCGATCGGATTGTAAAGATCCTGGAATGCTCTCATTTCCGTGGCAAAGGTTCCATTTCAGCGCGAAAATAAAAAAAATCGTCCTGTCTGCCCGCTTTTCGGCTAAAAAATGGCTTCCGCTGAAACAGGGCGAGATGTCCTTGTTCATTGGAACATTATGGTGAATATAACCATGGTGGGTTTTTCCCGCGGAGCCCTGCAGAAGGATTATTTCTCGACAGAAGCGGAGTGTATCTGGTGACCCATTTCCGCTGAAACAAGTTCACCCACGAAATCGCCCACGATTACCTTACTTTTTATTTTGACCGGGATCCGTCGATTATCTGCTGTAATCCATAGCTTCATTTCGGCATTTTTACTTTTTTCAAATACCCCCCGGATATCTTTTAATTCAGGCTCCAAAAGGTAAGTGTCATATTTTTCGCCTCCAAGGCGAATGGTTTCTCTTTTTATGACCTTTGCTTTACCGACGATACTTTTTTTCCCGTCCGTCACCGGGCACTGAAGTTCCGAACCTTCTTCCAGATTAAGAAGGCGGGCGTAATACAGCACTGACAGCGGATCAAATGAACCGGGCAAAATCGGAATGGGCGCTTTTTTCTTTTCAAAGTTGGAATACTGTGCCTCCTTACTTTTCCAGTCGAAATTCACCACCTCATCTCGCTTGGTTTTCCCCTCTTCCTGTTTTTTTTTAAATAAGATTGAGTGATTCATTCCCAGGTCTGCATATGCGTCTATTCTGTCCCGAACTTTATATAAAATGTCTATGATCGGATAAGATTTTGCTGTCATTACGAAATGATAGGATTCGATCCCGGCTATGGTTTCTACCGGCAAAACTTTTAGAACAGCCTCTCCGACGGGTATCATGCTCCATTTGAGTTGAAAGGTAAGAGTTTCTCCCGCATAGAATGGTAGGTTTTTCTCAAAAGCCGCTAAATTTCCGATAGGCAGGAAGGTGATGACAATAAAAATAAAAACAATCCGTAAGATGAATTGGTTTGGCAGCCTCCGGAAGAATTCGAAAGACAATAATTTCCAACGTATCGGTGTGTTTTTTTTAAATACCGGATATCGGCCGAGCATAAGCTTCCCCGGCTTACATTACTAGCTGATTCATTTCGAAAATCGGCAGACAGATGGACAGCACAATCAAGCCGACTATGACGCCCATAACCAGTATCATGACGGGTTCGAGCATGGCCGTCATGCTCATTATGCTCGATTCCACTTCATTTTCATACACGTCCGCAATTTTTTTCAACATCGCTTCCAATTCCCCGCTTTGTTCTCCAACCTGTATCATCTGAATGGATAGATTCGGAAAGATTCCGGATTCCCACAGCGCGTTCCCGAGCCCTTGTCCTTTTCCGACTCCGATTGAAGCTTGTTCAACGGCTTCGGCAATCAGAACATTTCCTGCTATATTTTTAACGATTTCAAGCGCAGATAACATGGTTACGCCGTTTTCAAGAAGGGAACCGAGTGTACGGGCAAGACGATTGACAGCCAGTTTCTTCGCAAGGGGGCCGACAATCGGCAAAAGCAGGGTGGTTTTGTCAAGAAAGTGTCGGCCTTTTGTTGTTTTTCGAATCAGGCGGATGGATAGAATCAGCCCCGCGATCAAAAATAACAGCATCCACCAGTACGATTTAAAAAACTCGCTCACACGGATCAGAAAAAGAGTCGGAGCGGGGAGGGCCTGATTCATGTCCGCAAAGATTGAAGTAATGCTGGGAACGATAACAGTCATAAGAATAAACAAGACAACCGTACCGACAAGGGACATCAAAATCGGATATGCAAGTGCGGATTTTATTCGATTCTTTAGAGCCTGTTGCTTTTCCGTGAGATCGGCCAGCCGATCCAAAACAATTTCAAGGGTTCCTGAAGATTCGCCGGCACGAACCATGTTTACGTAAAGCGATGAAAAAATTTCCGGATATTGAGATAAAGCATCGGCAAGGCTGTTTCCACCGACGATTGAATCTTTGATCTGTGTTAAATTCTTTTTAAAGATCTGGGATTTGGTTTGGGGTATCAGAGCGTCGATTGCCGACACCAGCGGAAATCCGGCAGATACCAGAGTTGCCAGTTGCCTTGTCATTATCGAAATTTCCGATGACCTGACTCGAGCAAACAGACTTTCCAATGAAGAAAATACGGACTTTTTCTTCGTCGGAGTATCGAAAACTTCTTTAATTGTGACAGGAAAAATCTGAGAGCTTCGAAGTTTCAGACGAGCGGAAGGAGAGCTTTCGGCATCAATGATCCCGGAAACCGTCTTGCCATTTATATCCAACGCTGTGTATTCGTAAACCGGCATTTTAAATAAATTATCCGAATGTTATTCCAGATTCAAGTTGCTAAACAGTAACCTTGTTTGAAGAAATTTTCAAGAACATATCATTGTCCGAGGGATGAAGGTTTTGCCCATTTGGAAAATTATCCGTTGAAATATCAAAAACTTCTATTTTGATAGCACGTGGGCGAGGAAAAGTTTCCAAAAAGGCCGATCTCACCGATTTCCAATCGTTTGAATGGATTTCCAAATAAAGGGATTTATTTTTGTTTGGGGAGATGCTAATGTACCAGCTTCGATGCTGGCATAATTTATTGAAATGAAATTTCAGGAAGTTATCGTAAGATGTCCGGTTTGGTGAAACATAACCAAAGGATGGTTCATCGCAAGAAAAGAATTATTTCGTGGCAGGTGAAATCAATTTAAACATTATTTTTGAATGATTCATTATCATTGGCACCTTTGGGAACATGAATACGGAAGACAAAGAAAAAATCCTGGTTGTGGACGATGAAGAAAGTATTCTGGATATTGTCCGCGAATACTTTCAGCGCAAGGAATATCATGTGGTTACCGCAAAAAACGGTTTTGAAGCCTTAAAAATTTTGCGTCAAGAAAAGATTGATTGTTGTTTCACGGACATTAATATGCCGGAAATGGACGGTCTTGAACTTGCCGAACGAATCCGGGAGACCGATAATACCATACCCGTAATTGTTATGACGGCGTATCCCTCTTTTGACAATACCATTCAAACACTCAAGAATGGTGTCGTGGACTTTCTGATTAAACCCGTAAATTTGAATCAAATGGAAATCTGCGTCAAACGAATTTTACGTGAACGCCGGCTTTTTGTAGAGAATATTCTCTTGAAAAAAGAGGTTGAAAGTAAAGCGCGCCTCATGAAATTAAACCAAGAACTGCTCACTAAAGTGGAAGAACTTCATGTCTTGAATAAAATTATGAGCGATGTCGCAGCGATTACAAGCAGTTCAGATGTTTTTAAATGGGTCGTCGACATGACCATGGAGGTCGCGCATTCCGATGAGTCCAGATTTTATATTATTAACGAGGCTATGGAACGTCCATTTGAAGTTTCATCTTCTTTTACCGATCCGAGCCATCGAACCATCGGATCCGGAAAAAACATCAAGAAGACTCAATCCCCCCCTTCCAATGATCAAGACCCCATCGAGGAAAAGAATGACGACAAGGATCGCGTGATAATGGAGATCGTGGCGGATGAGATGCCGCTTTTGGTTTCCGAGAATAAAGGGATTAATGGTATCCCACGGGATATACACTCTTTCATGGTCGTTCCTCTGAAAATTAGAGAAAAGGTCTTCGGCGTTTTAACGGCATCCATAAAAAGCGGCGATAATCGATTTACGGAAAAAGACTTGTTTTATCTTACCTTCATGACTCAAAAGGCTGCCAACGCAATTGAAAATCTTGCCTTGTATGAAAATATTTATGAAAATCTTTTCTCAACCCTTTATGCGTTCGTAAAAACAATAGAGGCAAAGGATCCTTATACGCATCTGCACTCCAATCGGGTGACCGGAATAGCCATCGTCATCGGTAGCAAGATGGGTTGCACGACGGAAGAACTGGATATTCTTAATTTTGCCGGACCTCTTCATGATATCGGAAAGATCGGTATCAGGGATGGAATTTTGCAAAAACCCGGCCGATTGACCGCTGAGGAATTCGAGAAAATCAAGGAACATCCGGTTATTGGTGCAAGTATCGTGGGACAACTCGGATTGTGGGACAGAGAACAGGAAATTATCATGCATCATCATGAGCGCTTTGATGGAATGGGATATCCGAGTGGATTAAAAAAAGAAGAAATTCCCTTTCTGGCTCGAGTATTATCCGTAGCCGATGCCTATGATGCGATGGCCTCTGATCGTGCGTATCGAAAACGAATGGAGGAAAGCAGAATCATGGAGATTATTCAGGAGCAGAAAGGTCGCCAGTTTGATCCCGATGTGGTGGATGCGTTTTGCATATCTTACGATGAGGGGAAAATTCATCAGGCTCGAACCCATCGAACCATCGGCCCGTAACGATGGATTTTTTGAAAAGCGAAGGCCTGCACTATTGACGCATCTTATCCGGCTGGTATATATACCCGAATTCGATAGTGTGTTTTAATGAAACCGGCAGTTACGTTCAGGGGTCCAAACTGCGTTTTTTCGAGTAAAAAATCCTCGCGGCTTTTTCATTTCAGCTACGACCGGCGTATGATTATCGGATAGATATCGGCATTCTGCCCGAACGGGTGTTTCAGGTGGGAGGAGATGGCGGATAAAAGATCGGGAGAAAAAAGAGAATACGTTCGAACCCGGAGTTCACTGCAAGCGAAAATCAAGCCAATAGATGCCGTTGAATTCGCAAAAATCCGGCTTCTGAGAAATTCGGTTGCCCTGCATGAAGATAACCGTTCAAGTGTAAATCTGCCTGATAATGTCCCGCTGCCCGTTTCCTTCCTCTCGAATCTTGCCGAATTTTTGATTCAGATCGACACCAAGCTTGACCGGTTGATAAATATACTGGGTCCGGAAAAAGTTGGTGAGGATCAGATTGAAGTTAAAGAAACGGCAAATATCAGCGGATCCGGTATATGTTTGAAGCTCTCGGAACCCCTTGAGGTGGGGCAGTTGCTTCAAATCTCATTGCGTATCCCTCTTTTCCCCTCCGGTGTTTTCAATACTTATGGAGAAGTAGTTCGGGTGGGTTCGAACGAATATGCAGAAGGAAACTTGTTCGATGTCGGAATTCGGTTTCTTGATATTCGAGAAGAGGAAAGAGAATTGCTGATTGCGTATTCCTTCAGCCAGCAACGCAAAATTATTCGGGAGTCAAAGAAAAAATAATTGAACGAGAGAAATGAAACACCGGTTCCGACGCCGGTATTGTTTCAGTCGATTTTGATCTTATAATCAAGGATATTTTTCGGCAATGTTATTTCAAAAAAAGA
>JAHDSC010000024.1 GCA_018432925.1 Desulfobacterales bacterium
CCGCATCCGCTTCCGATCGTTCTTCCAGTTCTTCCTCGGTGATCTCCTCCAGATCCTCGTCGTCCGTCAGACCCCCGGCTCCCTCAACCCCCGCATCCGGCGCTTCGTCCTCAACAAGAACCTCAACCTCTTCCCCGACATCGGCATCACCGGCCCCCGCCCCATCCTCGGACTCCACCACATCCGCTTCCGATCGTTCTTCCAGTTCGTCCTCGGTGATCTCCTCCAGATCCTCGTCGTCCGTCAGACCTCCGGCTCCCTCAATCCCCGCCTCCGGCGTTTCGTCCTCAACAAGAACCTCAACCTCTTCCCCGGTGCTTACCCCTATTTCATTACTCAACGCTTTGATGATGGCTTTTATTTTATCGATCTCATCTTCGGATTGGTTGTTTGGCTTCGGACGAGTATCCGAAAGCGCCTCTCGAATGATATTCAAGACTTCAGCAATTTTGCTTAAATTAACATCGCCTTCCGCTTTTACCGAACCCGCAAAGGATTGAAGCAGCTTATCCTTCGCCTGGTGGGACATGACAAAGATATTGGAAGGTCCAACGATGATACCCTCCGGATTATCCCCCTTTTCAAAAAGTTCCATCAAGTCGTTATTTACGGATGTTTTGATGCTTTGAAAATTTTTTTGTTTCAATTGGATCGAAACATCCGTTTCGTCGATTTGCCAGATGAATCGGATTAGGGAACCGGAGTCGATCGATCGGAGACGGGCGATTGCTTCCTCGGAATCGTAGTATCGCCGTATCACCTGAACAAACCTGCATTTCAATGATTTTTGGTTTCTATATCCAAGGCCTGAAATTGCCTTGTCAATTCCTGCCAGTGATATTGTGGACAAAGGGCCCTCCATTCTTTTCCATCCGGAAGCCGAATTTTTTCGATGCCAAGATAATCGGCGGACATTCGACAGGCTCCTTTCCAAAAGATCAGGTCACCTGCGGAAGGACGATCCGCCCCGGCTCGATCGATCCTAGCCTTTAGCCTCAAAGTTGTTTCTTTTCAAACATTTTTTTTTATGCTAAAAACCGTTCTCATGGGTCATATCATTTGTATAACCAGCCAAAAAGGCGGAACCGGAAAGACGACAACCTCGGTGAACCTTGCGGCTTCGCTGGCACTGCTTGAAAAACGCACCCTGGTTGTTGATTGCGATCCCCAAGGCAACGCAACCACGGGACTGGGTATTAATAAAAAATCGCTTTCAAATGATCTTTATCAAGCGATGCTCGGTAAAGTATCGGCTAAAGATATTATAATCGATACCGGACTGGAATTTCTGAAGATCATACCTTCCCGATTCAATCTGATACGCGCGGAAACCCGACTTGCCTTAAAGCCGGACAGTCAAAAGATCCTGAGAAGCCTGATCGAAAATCTCGGCGATGCTTTTGAATATATCATTCTGGATTCTCCGCCATCGCTTGGATTCTTGAGTAAAAGCGCCATCGTTGCCGCGGAGTGGCTGATAATCCCGCTCCAGTATCAAATTTATGCACTCGAGGGTCTTGGCCAACTTTTATACGTAGTTCAGGGGATTCAGAAAAAATGGAACGCCGATCTTAAGATTGCCGGAATCCTTTTTACGATGTGCGATAATAACAGCAGCGCTGGAACCGGTTTCGCTGGAAACGGCTCGGATAGTTTTAAGAACAAGATTTTTTCAACAACCATTCCATGGGACAAGCTTCTGCGTTTTTCTTCCGATCTTGTGAAGCCGCTTGCCTTGCATGACATTATGTCCAAAGGCGCCAAAGCTTATCTGGACCTGGCATTCGAAGTAATGAACCTTTTTGGAAATGAAAAGGCGAATCATGGACATCAGGATCACCGGAGTAAATTTTTTAATATACAAGACCGATAATACCCCACAGGTTCAGGAACCGATCGTTTAGGAAAAACTATTCATTTCCCTATAAAATTTCAGTCTTTACGTTAACTTAAACATACCGTTGATAAAACCGCGCAAAGGACCGTTTATCGAAAAAGATCGTCTAAGGATCGAAAAACTTATATTAAATGTTAGCAAGGGGGATTCAAGTGAAAATCACAGATTCCGAAATTATCCGAAACGGAGAAAAAGAGCTGATTGATGCAATAACCGGTGATCTCGACTGGCACATCATTGAAAAAATCTTCAAAAACCAACATAATTTGTCGATAAGGGATGACGTGGAATACAAAGCGGGCGATATGGTCGTTTACAATAACCGTGTTGCATACAGGATTGATTTCGAGGTCAAGGTGCCGCTTTCAGTCATTTTCGATAGATCCGGAGATTTCCTGGCATTCAAAACTTCAGGTGATTTTTCCGAATTGCCTGAACCGTCTGAGGATCCTGATTCGGAAAAATCCGGGCCGGAGCAAGAACTCATGTCTTCGGATGCCGATGAATCCTTCGAACCGGAGGAAGCCGAAAATACACCATTCGCCGACCCCTCTGTCAATCCCAGGGAAAATATTTCTCAAATGGCATCCCAGATAGCGGATATGATTTCCGAAATAAATAAAAAATAATATAAAAAGGGGTTCCTGTTGGAAAAGGAAAAGCAACCGGATCATCGCAGCTCTGCTTACTCAATCGTCAGCGCAGGCTTCAATAAAATTTTGGAAAAACATCTTTCCATCCCAAACGAGGTCGGAGCGGAGGATACGATATTATCCATCAACCTATCCTTGATATCATGCCTGATTCTTCTGGCCGATCGTGAAAACAAGATTAACCTGTCCGCCGAATCACCACCACCGCGCTACACGAACGATTCACTATTCAATGACCTTGCCGATATCGGCCTTCATGCTGAAAATGACCAAATCGCCGCCATCCGGGAACTGGTTGAAACCGGTTATGTCGGAATCCAAATGGATGGCAGGTATCAAGCCAAAAAATCCGCCTTAACTCTGGCTGATTCCATTAACACTGTTTTCACCGGGATGCCGGGTTTGAGCCTGATAGCCTATGCGATTCAAACCATCGAGGAGGTATTGTCGGGACGCAAGGAACTCGACCACGCGCTGGACCAATTCCAACAGACGCTGTTTTCCCGAAAGATCCGTTCCGCTGGAAAAAAAGAATCCAGCAATGATCCGGTAGATAAGGGGAAAAAACTCGCCGACGGAAAATACGAAACCCTTAAGCAGACAAACCTTCGGATGCTATCAAAAATCCGTTCCGGAACCAAACCGGAATTAAATGAGCCGATGATATTGACCCGAGGCGGTTATTCGGGAAAAGCGGAAATTAAGGAGATTTTCCCCAAAGCAGAAATGAAGACCGCTGGTGGCGCAGAAGATGCAAATCCTGAGAATGAGAATTTATCAGAAGAGATGTCACCTAAAGCCCAGATAGATGATCCGCATTCTGTAACTTTTTCCGGCATTCTTTCGGATTCTGATCAAAGTGGGGAATCCGCAGATACCCCGGAATCAGATATCCGGATTCGGGAAACAACCGACAGGCAGGATCAGCTGGAATCCCAACCTCCGCAGCAAATTCTCTATGAAGAAAATTTTCCGGGAACCGGCATCGCGGAAGCGGAAAACGATATTAAACCGGTGATCAGGCAAGAAAATAAAACGGAAAACTTCCTCCCCCTGCAAAGTGAAGAAAAACCCCTTGCGTCAATCGATATCTGCAGCGACAGAGCCATAGAGCCCGGGAGCATTCCTGAAACCGTTTCCGACAATACCTCGCTCTTTACCAATGAAAACTCTATCGAAAAACAGATTGAAGCATTCGAGACAGATCTGGCAATGTCCTGCCCACTTTGCGGTTCAGGAAAAATCCTCTCCAAAACAACAGAGAAAGGAAAGGTTTACTTTGTCTGTTCCAATGAAAGTTGCAACCTGATAACCTGGGGTAGACCCTATCATTTTATCTGTCCTTCCTGTAAAAATCCGTTTTTGATCGAATTTGTAGACAAAGAAGGGAACATCGGTCTCAAGTGCCCGCGTTCAACCTGTGCATACCGGCAGAAAGATCTCGACAGCCCCTCAAAAAACAATGCGTCGACGGTCGAAACGGCGGGAACCGATACAAAAAAACGCCGAAGAAAAGTGGTTAGAAAACGACTGGTTCTCAAAAAAAGCTGAAACCGAAAGGTTCAGCGAATGAACGACTCAGCCAAGGACATGTTTCTCAAGCACAAAGCAGGTGAATTCTCCTTCAAAAATTTTTTCATCCCCTCTTTGAACGGTAACGGAAACCTTCCTCTTTTTCCCCGTTTCGAGATCCACTCTGGCCTCGGCAATAACTGTCTCATTCGTGCGAACCGGTTTTAAAAATTTCACCTCCGCCGATCCAAGAACCACGTTGGGATGGTTGACGGCTATCATGGCTGCATAATCCGCAAGGCCGAAAATAAATCCGCCATGGGCAAGCCCGGATAAGTCAACCGCCATTTGATCGGTGGTAACGAGTTTTACCTTGCTATACCCCTCTCTTACCGCCAAGGGGCTTCCGCAAAGTTCCATATCAATTTTTTGATGTGTAATAATTTTCATCCTGTATTTCTTCTTTCTTTCATTCAGGCCAGCACCTCCCGGATAATTTTTGCCAGATCCCTCATCACAAACGGTTTCATGGCAAATTTCCGGATTCCCATGGTCATTGCCTTCTCCTTTGTAATGTTTTCGCTGTAACCGGTACACATGATAATGGGAATATCCGGGCGAATCTTTAAAATTTCCTTTGCCAGCTTGTCGCCGGTCATATTCGGCATGGTCATGTCGGTGATAATCAAATCAAATTGATTCGCCTGTTTCCGAAACAGATCAAGCGCCTCTAAGCTGTTCGTTTTGATGATCACCTGATATCCGAGATACTCCAGCATCTCTTTTGCGATCTCCGCCAGGTTCGAGTCATCATCGACAAAAAGAATTCGTTCATGACCGTTGAAAAGCGTTTCATCCGTCATTTTAATTGTACTCTCTGCCTCCGGTTCAATGCATGGGAAATAAACGTCAAACGTGCTTCCCTTTTCCGGTTCACTCTTAACGGTGATGCATCCGCCATGACTTTTAACAATCCCACGAACCACGGCTAATCCCAGACCGGTTCCTTTTCCCTTTTCCTTTGTGGTAAAATATGGGTCAAAGATTCGTTCGATGATATTCGCCTGCATGCCGCTGCCGGAGTCTCTGACGGTGAGTTTTAAATAATTCCGCTTCTCCGGTTCCGGATTCTCCGTTGCCGAAACAGCATCCCGTTTCACTTTTGTAAGCCTTACGTCCAGCACTCCTCCCTTGTTTTCCATTGCATGCGCTGCATTGGTGCAAAGATTCATTAAAACCTGATGAATCTGGGTGGTATCCGCTTCTATGATTCCGGATTCGTTCTCTATATGCGAGTGTATTTCAATGGTGGTTGGCAGGGAGGCCCTCAGCAGTTTGAGAGTCTCCTTAACGAGGGGAGCCATATTGACAGGCTCTCTCTTCGGGTCACTCTGCCTGCTGAAGGATAAGATCCGCCGAACCAGATCTTTGGCCCGTTTGCTTGCCTCCAGCGCTTTCTGAAGGTTGCTTTCGGTATTGCTGCCTTTTTCCAAGCTAAAGCTTGCGATCTCCGTATATCCGATAATCGCGGCAAGAATATTGTTGAAATCATGCGCGATGCCGCCGGCCAAGGTTCCGATGGCTTCCATTTTTTGGGCCTGCTGAAGCTGTTTCTCCAGTTTTATTTTTTCGTCTTGCGCTCGTCTCGATTCGCTAACGTCTCTTCCGATGGAGTGATATTCCACCAAATGGCCCTGCTCGCTGAAAAGGGCACGGTTCGTCCATTCCAGCACACAAATGGAGCCATCCGGAGGAATCACACGATATTCATAAGTTGCCATAGGTTTTTGAGGAGTCAGGGAAAGAATATGTTCTTTCAATGTCTGGCGGTCTTCCTCAGGAATAAATTGGAAAAAATTTTCCCCGATCATTTCGTCTTTCGTCTTGGAAAAATAGCGACGGTAAGAACGATTAACATAAGTCAACCGTCCATCCGGAAGAAAGCGGCAAATCATTCCCGGCGTATCTTCAACCATACCGCGATATCTTTCTTCACTTTGCCTCAAGGATTCCTCGGCACTTTTTGTTTCGATGGCTTTGATGATAATCTGAGAAATCGTTTTCAGAATATCGACGTTCTCAGTCTGCCAGTTTCTATGAAAGCGGCACTCATCAAATCCCATAAATCCATAATAAAAATTTTTAATAAAAAGCGGAACCACCAGAAGGGATTGAATCGCCTGAAACCGCAATATTTCCTTTTCACGTTCACCCGGAATTTCTTCTATGTCCCGGCAATTGATGATCTGATTATTTTTCATCATTTCCATCCACCATGGAATCGAACTCGCCGGAATTCCCTGTAAATTCTCTTTTTGTGGCGATACGTCATCAGCGGTCCATTCAAACGTATTGTCCATTGTTTCCAGATCATGGTCGTGTTTGAAAATATAAATCCGACTTACGTCCAAGACCCTTCCCATGGTGCGGAAACTTTCGTTCAAAAAACCGTCGAGGTCTTTAATCATTAATGCCCTTGCAGAAATATCGGCCAGCATTTTTTCATACGCCAATCTTTTTTTCAGCTCCTCTTCCGCTTTTCTGCGATCCGTAATGTCTATGGCCATTTCGCAACGAACCGGTCTGCCATCCGACCATTTTATCGGTTTGTCAATACAGTGATACCAGCGCTGGAGGAGAGGATTAAAATGTTCCCAAATATATACCTTCCTGGAGCCTTCCCCAAAGATCAGGGAATTACTGCAAAATCGGCATGGCTGATCCAAACCCTGAAGCGCTTCGTAACACTTCCGACCGATAATATCTTTACCCAATAAAACGGTAAGGGTCGAATTGGCATATAATATCTCATACGTTTCTGGATCCGAAATATAGGTCGGTTCATCCAGGCTGTCAAAAATTGAAAAGCATTCTTCCGTCATCCAATTTTTTACTGCTGTTTCTTCACCTCCGCATTCCATTGTTTTTTTCGATTTTTCGGTGGGCAACATCTGTCCTTCACAAATCGGTTCTCTTTTCATTCCGAATTCTCCAATCAACTTGCAAAAAGGCAGGCATGCCCATCGGAAAAAATTCTTCGGGATTTCATCACGGCCGAAGAATTTCGATAGCTTCCCATCCTCTTTTCCAGCAGTTCGTCTGGTAATCATTCACAGCGACATTGATCGACTTTCGAATTCTCCAAAGAATCCATCAAAAAGATTCTTTTCATCCGGATGAATATCGAGCGCACCTTCCGCGTTCGAATCGTTTCCATTCGCCAAACGTACCAAAACTACTTCCGCCGTGTGCGGGTTCCTTTTCATCGGCGGAAAGCGAGCAAACTTCAGTGGTTCTTTCTGAGAAAAAGCACTTTTTGTCAGTATGAATCAATTTTGATCGGAGTCGGTTTCCGATGGCTGACATCCGGATCGGTTGAAGCAAGCACGATGCTTGGATAAGTGCACAGCCCACATTTTTCAGGTTGATCCGCAGACTGACCCAGCGAATATAAACCCGGTTTTCTATCGACTATAAAAAAATGAGAGATAAGTGTCAATTCAGATAAATTTTAGGAAAAAAGGGCGTCTTGTGAAAAAATAGAAGATGCCCTTTTCTGCTTCGTCTGGCAACAGATTCCTTCTTGACGACTCATGATAAAGAAATTAAGCTTTCAACACAAAAACTGAATAAAGGTCGATTCTCTCCGGTGACATCGGCATTTTGATTGATTCCCTGCCCCATCATACGGCAGTGTTTAGCTGAAACGGCATCCAATGAAAATCTTTGGTAGAGGGATCGAAAACCTTCTGCGGCAAATTATGGAAATACACCCGATGCTTCGGTTCAAACCTTTTTCACTTTTTAAGGAGCGCTCATGATAAAATCCCCCTTAATCCAAACCGTTCTTCCGGGTCCACGAGCCGTTGAATTTCTTCAAAAAGATCGTGCTCATGTTTCTCCCTCTTATACCCGGAGCTATCCCCTGGTGGCGGAAGAGGGCCGTGGGGTCTGGATTCGCGATGTCGACGGCAATGTATTTCTGGATTTTACCGCCGGCATCGCCGTCTGCTCCACCGGACATTGCCATCCCAAGGTGATCGAAGCCGTCAAGGATCAGGCCGAACGCCTGCTGCACATGTCAGGGGCTGATTTCTACTATCCGCCTCAGATTGCCCTGGCTGAAAAATTGTCTTCTCTGATGCCCGGTGAGGGGGATAAAAAGGTTTTTTTCGGCAATTCAGGAACCGAAGCGGTGGAAGGCGCGTTCAAGCTGGCCCGATGGCATACCAAACGTAAACTGAACATCGCTTTTTACGGGGGATTTCATGGACGAACCATGGGATCGCTTTCCCTTACCGCAAGTAAAAATGTTCAAAAAAAGCGTTATGATCCGTTTGTACCGGGAGTTACCCATGTTCCTTATGCTTACTGCTATCGATGCGATTACAATCTCCGATATCCGGAATGCGGACTTGAGTGCGTCCGTTGGATTGAAGATTCGCTTTTTCGAACAACAATTTCCCCGGAAGATGTGGCCGCAATAATTATTGAGCCGATACAGGGAGAAGGAGGCTATGTTGTCCCTCCGCCCGATTATCATAAAGAACTGTATGCCATTGCTAAAAAATACGGTATTCTCTTTGTGGTTGACGAAGTTCAATCGGGTATGGGGCGTACCGGAAAAATGTTTGCAATCGAGCATTTCGGAGTGCTTCCGGACATCATTTCAGTGGCCAAAGGGATCGCCTCGGGATTACCTCTCGGCGCGATTCTTGCGCCGTCAAAGATCATGGATTGGGAAACGGGTTCCCATTCGACCACCTTTGGAGGCAATCCGCTTGCCTGCCGAGCAGCCCTCGTGACCATTGAACTTCTGGAAAAAACCCTGATGGCCAATGCGGATGTACAGGGGAACCGTCTTTTATCCGGGCTCCGGAATCTTCAGAAGGTCTATGAATCCATGGGAGACGTTCGCGGCAAAGGGCTGATGGCGGCGGTCGAACTGGTTAAGGATCGACACACCAGGAAACCACACGAAACGTTACGCGATGACATCATTCAAAGAGCATTTCGAAAAGGTCTGCTGCTATTGGGATGCGGCAAAAGCAGTATTCGCTTTTGCCCCGCACTTACCGTATCCGCCGACGAAATCGAGGTATGCATTTCCATTTTTGACGAAGTCCTTGGGGAAGTTTCGGGTTGAAAAACGAAAATTTCAACTTTCTTAAAAAGGCGAAAAATATAGTGAAAACAGGAAATAAAAAAAATCTTCAACGGCTCAGAAAATCGATTCGTGAAATAGATTTTGATACCTTCATGGTTCTTGCGGAAGAAAATCGTCGATATCTAAGCGGTTTTACCGGCGAAGATACCCGATTCGACGAATCCGCGGGATCCCTTTTCATTACCGAAACCCGCCTGATTCTTGCAACCGATTCGCGATATGAATTGCAGGCGGCAAATGAAGCATCTCAATATCAAATCGTTTGTTACAAGGAGGGACTCGCCGAGAAGCTTCCGGATATCCTCGGGATGCTTCAAACAAACCGGCTTGGATTTGAAAGTGTCCGCCTGTCGTATATGCAACATAAAAAAATGGTCGCATCCATCCAATCCGCCGCATTGCAGGTCGAACTGATTGAATCGGAAGGCCTTGTGGAAAAACTTCGAGTCGTTAAAGAAAAAAACGAAATCGATTCAATTGCAGCGGCACTGGCTGTCGCGGAATCCGTTTTCAAAAATGTATCGAGTCAAATCGCTCCGGGAATGACGGAAAAAGAAACCGCGTGGCTCCTTGAGAAAGGTATGAGGGAAGCGGGCGCCGAAGCGCTTTCTTTTCCTACAATCGTGGCCTCCGGACCGAACAGCGCACTGCCGCACGCAATTCCCGGTGATCGACGGTTCAAAGAGGGGGAACCGATTCTTTTTGATTGGGGCGCAAAGCTGGACGGTTATTGTTCGGATATATCCAGGACACTCGTCATCGGAAAACCGGACGCCACTTTCAAAAAAATTTATCAGACCGTTCTCGACGCACAACGCAAGGCAATCGATGCCATCCGACCCGGTATCCGTGGAAAAACCATTGATGCAATCGCTCGAAACCATATCGAGAAAATGGGATTTAAAGACCGATTCGGTCATGGCCTGGGGCATGGAGTCGGGCTTGCGATTCATGAGGATCCAAGGCTCAGTCCTTTTAAAGAAACTATACTGGAGGCGGGAATGGTATTTACCGTCGAGCCGGGAATATATATCCCCGGTTGGGGTGGTGTCAGGATAGAAAACATGGTTGTTGTAAGAGAAGACGGGGCCGAAGTTATGAACCGTCTCGACACCGCATATCCCGCGGAAGGCTTATAATCTTATGACTTCACTTGATGCCTTGGCGGATCAGTACCTGAATTATCTTCGGATCGAAAAGGGACTTTCGAAAAAGACCATCGAATCCTACAGTGCGGATATTTCCAGATATCTTGATTTTCTGAAAACCGCAAAAGTCAAAAATATAAAAGATGCGGACACTCACTTTATTTTAAAACACCTGATTGTTCTCCGGGAAGAAGGCTTGAGCGCAAGATCCCGAGCCCGGCATCTGGTGACGTTAAGAGGATTTTACAGATTTTTGTCAAGAGAGGGTAACCTCGAACACGATGCCGCCAGACTTGTCGATCTGCCCAAAATCGGCCTGAAGCTCCCGGATGTTATGTCGGTAGAAGAGATCAAGCGGCTGATAAATATTCCAGACACGGGCAAATCAATTGGATTGAGAGATTCGGCAATGCTCGAACTCCTTTACGCTGCCGGACTGAGAGTATCCGAACTGGTGAACCTGCAACTTCAGGATATCAATTTGGAGGCTGGTTTTATCCGAATTTTAGGAAAAGGATCGAAAGAAAGGGTCGTCCCTATCGGCCTTTATGCAAAAGAAAAAATCGATGCGTACATAAAGACCGCTCGGCCGCTTCTCTTGAAGCATCGCAGCAGTCGCTACCTTTTTATTGCCAGGGCGGGAAAACCGATGACCCGGCAGGCATTCTGGAAGCTGCTTAAGCGATACGCGCTTCAGGGAGGAATTAAAAAAAATATTACACCTCACAGTTTTCGGCACTCATTTGCCAGTCATCTCTTGGAGGGAGGCGCGGACCTTCGTGCCGTGCAGGAGATGCTTGGCCATGCGGATATATCCACGACTCAAATTTACACCCACATCACCCGGGAACACCTTCGGAAAATCCATGAAAAATATCATCCCAGGGGATGAAGCAGGAGTGTTGTATGAAAATAGAAATCCTTACCGCTGAATCTTTGGGCGTAAGGGGTCTTTGCTGTTTCATTACAACCAAGAATAGAAAAATCCTGATCGATCCCGGAATCGCGCTTGGCTATATGAGAAACAAATTGCTGCCGCATCCTGTCCAGATAGCAATCGACGAAAGAATCAAAAAGAAAATTATACACGCGTGGAGCAAAGCCACCGATATCGTTATCAGTCATTTTCACGGCGACCATGTTCCGATGGCCGAGGCAAACCCCTATCAACTAGATATCTCTCGGTTAAGCGGTTTGAATAAAAATGTCAGAATATGGACGAAAAACCCGGAACGATTTTCTTCGACCGAAAAAAAGCGGGCGGCGGCTTTTTCTTCCATTTTAGACGTTTCTTTGATTCCTGCGGAAGGGAAAAAAGACGGGCCTTTGGTTTTCTCCGAGTCTGTTCCCCACGGAGAGGCAAATAGCCCGGAAACGGTCATGATGACCCGGATTGAAGAAAATAAAATATTTGTTCACGCTTCGGATATTCAGCTTCTCGACGACAATACCGTTTCTCGCCTAATCGCATGGAAACCGGGTATTCTGCTGGCCGCAGGGCCTCCGATTTATTTGCCATGGATGACTGAGGATCAAATCCGCAAAGCCCGCAAAAACGCATTAAGAATTTCTCAAACCGTTGACAAAGTCATTCTTGACCATCACCTGCTGAGAAGTGTCGATGGATTTAAATGGCTGAGGTGTTTAGCATGGAAAACAAACAACACCGTGATCTGCGCGGCGGATTTCATGAATATACCCCCGCGTCTGCTGGAAGCAAATCGTGCGTACTTGTATGAAATTATGCCCGTTCCGGACGGATGGCATGATGATTATGCCACCGGAAAAGTAAATACCGATTTTTATTGGGATATGGCCAAAAATCATCTGTCCGTTCAAACCGGATCCGATTGCGACCAACCAATGTTCCTTAATACATCAAACGTAAAAATCATGAGCTTTTAAAAATAATGATCGAAACGCCGGCAGGATGCTTTCCGTCGATTCGATTTTATCCCCTGCTGTTTTCTTCCACTCGGCTCAAGAACTTTTTCATCATTCCGCTTATCGTTCTTGACATGCAAATTCCTTTTTGATTAGATTTTAGAATTTTAAAATGGGATTTAACGGATACGGAATATCCGCTTAACAGAGGACACAAATAAATAGTGCGATCATCATTTAGCAATACCCCTCCCCTGGGTTGGTGGACAAAGGGGGACATGTCACCTGATTTGGGAGACCAGGCGGTTCAGCGTGCGTTGATGCAGGTCACGGATTCGGTATTTTTACTGAATTCAGAAGGCCGGATCGCCGTCGGAAGAGGCGGTGCCGTCCGCATGGGCAACCATGCAAAGCCTGAATCGATGGAATGTCCGGTTTATGCCTATATTCCTGCGTTGCATCCCGAAAATTTGGGCAGCGCCCGGTTCAAAAAATCTCACAATCTTCGTTATGCTTACGTTGCCGGTGCAATGGCAAACGGCATCACATCCGTTGAAATGGTTGAAGAAATGGGACGAGCCGGGATGATCGGCTTCTTTGGCGCCGCCGGTCTTCCGCTGGATACAATCGATGCCGCAATTGATCGATTGAAACAGCGGATGAATCATCTTCCTTTTGGTTTTAATCTCATTTACAGCCCCGGCTCCCCTGAACAAGAAGCCGCAAGGGTTGATCTTTATTTAAAACGGGGAATCAGGCATATCAGTGCAGCGGCATATATGGATATTACTCCTTCGCTGGTATACTTTCGTGCCAAAGGAATCCATCGGGAACCCGACGGCAGCATTGTTTGCCCCAATAAAATTATTGCAAAGGTTTCAAGAGTCGAAATCGCGGAAAAATTCTTTTCACCGCCGCATGGCAAACTTTTGAGCTATCTTGTCGAACGAAAAATGATTTCACAGGAAGAGGCCGCATTGGCAAAAGAGATTCCTTTAGCCGAAGATTTGACCGCCGAAGCCGATTCCGGGGGCCATACCGACAATCGACCTGCCATTGCGCTCCTGCCGACCATGCTTGCGCTCAGAGACCGAATGGTTGAAACATACAAATATAAAAGACCACCCTGCGTCGGAATCGGCGGGGGGATCTCCACACCTTATTCGGCTGCCGCCGCATTCGCGATGGGAGCCGACTATATCGTAACCGGCTCCATCAACCAGTCCTGTGTAGAGGCCGGAACCTCGGAAACGGTTCGCAAAATGCTGGCCGAGGCCGGTCAGGCGGATGTGGCAATGGCACCGGCCGCGGACATGTTTGAAATGGGCATAAAAGTCCAGGTCTTAAAGCGCGGTACCATGTTTCCGTTTCGAGCAGCCAAACTCTATGATCTTTATCGCCGGTGCGATCGGCTGGAAAATATCCCGGCAAAGGATAAGCTATTATTGGAACGAGACTTTTTCCGGTGCAGTTTTCAAGAGGAATGGCAGCGTGTGATCACTTTCTTCGCAAAGCGAGATCCGAGACAGTTAATTCTGGCGGAAAAAGATCCCAAGCACAAAATGGCACTTGTTTTTCGATCTTATCTCGGCCGTTCTTCAACATGGGCAAAAACGGGAGAACTCTCAAGAAAAATCGATTACCAGATCTGGTGCGGACCGGCAATCGGTGCGTTTAACGAATGGGCGAAAGGATCATTCCTGGAAAAACATGAAAACCGGAAAGTGGTCGAAGTGGCGATGAATCTCCTTTTTGGAGCCGCGGTTGTCACCCGTGCCAACTGCCTTCGTAATCAGGGCGTTTTTTTGTTTGACGATTCAAGAAAATTTGCGCCCATCGAGCTTCAAAAAATTATGGAACTGCTGAAAGAAGATCCCGCTTGAGCAGGATTCGTGGTAAACGGAAAACAAGGTTCTATCTATAATTCCCGTCCACCAGTTCCCGGCTCAAAAATTCGTTTTTGGGTTTTCAATGGGGTGGATAATTTTTTATCAACAAGAGGCGACAAGTAAAATCGAGTGAAATCATATGACCCTTAATGCTCCTATCGCTATAATCGGAATGGGATGTTTGTTTCCCAAGTCTCCTGGATTGAAAGAATACTGGCGTCTGATTTTTCATGGCACGGATGGAATCAGCGAAGTGCCGGAAACACATTGGCTTCCGGATGAATACTTTGACAAAGATCCAAAAAAACCGGACCATGTATGCTGCTCTAGAGGAGGATTTCTATCTCCGGTTTCATTCGATCCGACAGAATTCGGAATTCCTCCATCCATCCTTGAAGCAACCGACACCTCTCAGTTGCTTGGCCTGGTGGCCGCAAAAATGGCACTCGAGGATTCCGGATACGGAGAGGGGAAAACATATGACCGGGACCGAACAAGCGTAATACTCGGGGTAACCGGAACACAGGAGCTTGTTATCCCTTTAAGCGGCCGACTCGGACGTCCGAATTGGCGCAAGGCACTCAGCGATTCGGATATACCCCCTCAAAAGATCGAAGAAATCATTACAAAGATCGCCGACACCTACCCTTCATGGCAGGAAAGTTCGTTTCCCGGTCTTTTGGGCAACGTCGTTGCGGGACGAATTGCCAATCGTCTGGATCTGGGCGGAACGAACTGTGTCGTTGATGCGGCATGTGCCAGCTCTCTCGGCGCCTTGAATATCGCCATACTCGAGCTGATTACCGGTCGAAGCGATATGGTAATTACCGGCGGTGTGGATACGTTAAACGACATTTTCATGCATATGTGTTTTGCCAGGTCGCTGGTACTGTCACCAACCGGAGATGCGAGACCTTTTTCAAAGTATGCCGACGGTACGGTTCTGGGTGAAGGGGTCGGGATTCTGGTTCTTAAACGACTGGAAGATGCGGAAAGGGATAATGATAGAATTTATTGCATTATTAAAGGATTGGGATCATCCAGTGACGGAAGATCACAGAGCGTGTATTCACCGAATGAAAACGGGCAAATAAAAGCGCTGCAGGCGGCCTATCGAAACGCCGGTATCGATCCTTCCACGGTCAAGCTCATGGAAGCGCACGGCACCGGTACGCGGGTTGGGGACCTGGTTGAATTTCGAGCTCTGAGTCGGGTATTCGGCAAATCGGAAAAAACCGACAAATGCGCGCTCGGTTCCGTTAAATCCATGATTGGTCACACCAAGGCGGCAGCCGGAACCGCTGCGATCATCAAAGCAGCCCTTTCACTCTGGAACAAGGTGCTCCCACCCACCTTGAAGGCGGAGGAGCCGGATCCGAAGCTCAATATTTCCGAAAGTCCTTTCTATTTGAGCAGGGAAACAAGACCCTGGCTGTCGAATAAAAAACATCCCCGGCGAGCCGCGGTCAGTTCATTCGGATTCGGCGGAAGTAATTTTCATGTGGTTCTTGAAGAACACGATAAAAAGAAAACTCATGTTTCTTGGGATGGATCCGTAGAAATCTTTGCTTTTTCAGCGACCACATGGCAAAAAGTCGCTGAGAATTTGCAGCACCTGAAAATTGATTTCGATAACGGTTTGTCAGAGCTCGAATTTTCAAACAAGGCCTCGGAGACAAGGGCTGTTTTTTCCTTTGTAGATCCATTCCGGCTTTTGTTGGTTTTTGAACGATCCGTTACCGGGACCCGCAACTCAATCGAAAATTTTTCCGCGCTTCTTACCGATGCCTTGAACACCCTCGAATCAAACGGGTCCAAAAATTTTTATCGTACACGAAATATCTTTTGGGGAAGATCGGAAAAACCGGGCAAACTGGCATTTGCCTTTCCAGGCCAGGGAAGCCAGTATGTCGGAATGGGACGAGATCTGGTATGCGGTTTTCCGGAGGCAATTCAAATCCTGAACGATTTCAATGAAAAATTTGAAAACAGACCTCTGCTCAGTGATTTCATATATCCAAATCCGGCAACCGGGAAAGAAGAAAGGGAAATTCAGGAAAAAGTCTTGAGACGGACGGATATCGCCCAGCCCGCTATCGGGGCCATCAGCCTGGCCATGTTGAAAATTCTTCAAAAATTCGGAATAAAAGCCGACGCCACCTGCGGCCACAGCTACGGCGAACTTCCGGCTCTTTATGCGGCAGGATGGATGGATATCGACGCTCTTGCTTATCTGTCGATTACCCGAGGAAAATTAATGGCAGCCGCCGGCAAGGATCCTGAAAAGAATAACGGAACCATGCTGGCGGTGAAGGCGCCGCTCGAAGCAATCGCTGATCTCATATCAGAGAACAAGCTGGATGTTGTTCTTGCCAACAAAAACAGCCCGGACCAAGGGGTCTTATCCGGATCGATCGATGCCATTGCCCGGGCCAAAATGATATGCGATCAAAAAGGCTTCGGAGCAATCCATCTTCCGGTATCCGCCGCCTTCCATAGCAGGTTGGTAAAAAGCGCCCAAAAACCCTTCATGCAGGCCCTGAAAAAAGTTGAAATCACCGCCGGCGACATCCCCGTTTTTTCAAATACAACCGGTAAAGCATATCCCACCGAACCTGAAAAGGCAAAAAAGCTTCTGGGTGAACAGATTCTGTGCCCCGTCGATTTTGTCAGCGAAATTAAGAACCTTTACAGAATGGGCGTTCGAACATTCGTTGAAGTCGGACCCAAATCGATACTTACGGGTCTTATCCAATCGATCATTACAGATGAGTATGTAAACATTATCCCCCTTGATGCTTCTATAGGAAAGGGATACGGAACGGCGGATTTCGCAAGGGCAATCTGTCATCTTGCTTCAATCGGCTATCCTGTCGAGCTGAATCATTGGGAAAGCCTTTCCAAAAAACCCATAAAACAGCGGATGAGCATACCCCTGTCCGGTGCAAACTACAGAGCCGAATTAAAAACTGAAACCGGGCGAAAAAAACAAAGGGAAACCCTTTTTCACCATCCCTCCCGACAGGTAACCGATCCCGAGGGCGGACTGCATGACGCCAAGCTTTTGGCAGGAGCCGGTTTAGAAACGGAAAAAAAACAAGGTGAATTCGTAGGCAATCGGTCCTTCACTCAAACCGCCGATACCGTGTCAGATCCAAAGACGGGGGTTTTTAATGTGAACCCGATTTTCGAAAACCGAAATATCATGGACAAAGCAGATAGCCAAAAAAATCCAGAATTTATTTTAGACGCATTAAAGGTGGTTCAGGAAGGTTTGAAATCGATCCAGTTTCTTCAGATGCAGACAGCCGAAACTCATAAAAAGTTTTTAGAAACCCAGGCCCAAGCCGGCCGAACACTTCAAGAGATGATGGAAAATACCCGGCGTTTGGCCGAAGCTTCCATGGGCCTGAACCCTTCGGAGTTCCTGCCGAAAAAAGCACACAGTACGGGTCGGAAACCATCTAGTGTCGCACCGTATTCCAATCCTGAAAAAAATTCAGGTTTTTGTGATTCCACGAAAATTTCGACCGTCTCCCGGGCACCCGAAGTCCATGCAGATGCAAGCGGTGAAGGATCGAACGTTGAGAAACTTAAAGAAAATGTTAAACTCTCAAACAAGGAGTTTGAAACGGTTGAGCAAGTTCTGCTGTCGGTGGTCGGCGAGCTCACCGGCTATCCCGTTGAAATGCTTTCTCCGGACATGGATATCGAGGCGGACCTGGGAATCGATTCCATAAAAAGGGTTGAAATCCTGTCGGCAATGGAAGAAAAAATGCCCGGTCTCCCCCTGTCGCCGGAAACCATGGCAAGCATGAAAACCCTCCG
>JAHDSC010000128.1 GCA_018432925.1 Desulfobacterales bacterium
GGATTGAATTAAAAATATTTATCAATCCGGTCCATATTTTTTGGGACAAACCCGAAAGGCGGCCTCGCCTGGCAGGGTTTTTTATTTATGTGCAATGAGATCCGAGCATCCGTTTCCCCGGAAAAAGAGAACCGGTCACATCGGATCCATCATCAATTGCGGCATGAAACCGCGCATGATGCGGCTAACATTTAACATTTAACCCTATCGTTGAAGGAGGCTTATCTTGATCGATATCGCTTATGCAATGGGAACCGGTGGAGGAGCGGGAGAAGGAGTCGGCGGCTTCGGAGCGTTTGTCCCTCTTATCCTTATGTTTGCCATATTCTATTTTCTGCTGATCCGGCCCCAGCAGAAGAAACAAAAGGAACACCGTCAGATGATCAGCAATCTTAAGAAGGGGGATCGCATCATGACGGCAGGCGGCATCTACGGCCGCATTACCGGGGTTGACGAAGCCACCGTAACCGTGGAAATCGCCGAGAAAGTTCGTGTCAAGGTGAACCGAGGCAATATTTCCGCATTGATTCAGTCTTCTCCGCCGGCTCCGGAAGCAAAGAACAGCACGGCTGAGTCGGACGATTCGAAAGAGACGAAATAACCCCAAGGGATTTCGTCCTGATCGAGTGATTTAACTTTCTATCGAAGAAGGAACGGATCAGTGAAGAATCTTTCATGGAAACCGGTAGTTGTTATCGGGGTGATTATTGCGTCGGTTATTTATGTTCTCCCTTCCATAAAGCCCGAATTATGGCCGCACAAGAAAATCAATCTGGGTCTTGATCTGCAGGGCGGCATGCATCTTGTTCTCGAAGTGGATACCATAAAGGCGGTGGAAAGCACCGTGGAGCGGATAACCCACGAACTTCGGGATTTCTTAAAGAAAGAACACATACGGTATGCGGATTTGAACCGGATGGAAGGAAACCGCATTGCCGTTACGATCGCCGACCGGACAAACATGGAAAAATTTGAAGCGCTTCTGGATAAAGAATTCAGAGATATCCGCATTCTTTCCCGATCCGCCGACGGCGAAAGTTTTGCCCTGGTGATGGACCTGCCCGAAGGCGAAACCGGACGCATTCAAAAAATGGCGGCCGAGCAGGCGCTGGAAACCATCCGAAACCGGATCGACCAGTTCGGAGTGAGCGAACCGGATATCCGTCGTCAGGGCGAGAAACGGATACTCATCCAGCTGCCCGGAATCCGGGATACGGAAAGGGCCAAGGAACTCATCGGAAAAACGGCTCTCCTGGAATTCAAACTGGTGGATGAGACGCAGGATGTCGACGCGGCTTTAAAAGGAACGCCTCCTCCCGGAAGCGAGGTACTCTACGAGATGAAAGGAGACCCGGCGACCGGGCGTGTGAGCAGGATACCCTACCTCATTAAAAAACGATCGCTTTTAACCGGTGCTTACCTCACGGATGCAAGGGTGCAGATCGACTCCCAGTACAACGAACCTTATGTTTCCATTAAATTCGACAAAAAGGGAGCAAGGATTTTTGAAAAGATAACGGAAGAAAACGTCAAAAAACGCCTTGCGATCGTTTTGGATAATAAAGTCTATTCGGCGCCGGTGATCCAGGAAAAGATTGCGGGAGGCGAGGCTCGTATCACCGGTAATTTCATGATCGAGGAAGCGCGGGATCTGGCCATCGTGCTTCGCGCGGGCGCTCTTCCGGCACCGGTGGACATCCTGGAGGAACGGACGGTCGGTCCCTCCCTGGGAACCGATTCCATTAAAAAAGGACTCCTTTCCATGTGCATGGGGGGGATTCTGGTGGTCCTCTTTATGGTTGTCTATTACAGGGGCGCGGGCCTGATCGCGGACGCCGCATTAATCCTCAACATCCTTCTGATCGCGGCCGGTCTGGCCGGGTTTCAGGCTACCTTGACGCTCCCGGGAATCGCCGGTATCATACTGACCATCGGTATGGCCGTGGATGCCAATGTGCTCATTTTTGAACGTATCCGGGAAGAGGCGGCTTTTGGTAAAACCCCGAGAGCGGCGGTCGAGGCCGGGTATGCCCGGGCGACACTGACGATTCTGGACGCCAATGTCACGACGCTGATCGCGGCGCTGGTTCTGTTTCAGTTCGGAACCGGACCGGTCAAGGGTTTTGCCGTAACATTGTGTCTGGGTGTGATCGCCAGTTTATTTACGGCATTGATCGTGACGCGGATTATTTTCGATTATCTCCTGATCCATCGAAAAATGAGGACATTGAGCATCTGAACGAATTCAATCAGCACCCCATTACGAGGAAACGTACATGCAATTTATCAAACCCGGCATAAACTTGGATTTTGTTGGTAAAAGAAAAATCGCTTTCGCTATATCGCTTGCGATGATCCTGGCCAGTATGGTTTCTCTGGTCATACACAGGGGGCCGAAATATGGAATCGATTTTTCCGGCGGAACCCTGATTCAGGTAAAATTCGCGAACCCGGTTCGGATTGACGACATCAAGTCCGGCCTGAGCCGTCTGAATATCGGAATATCGTCCGTCCAGCATTTCGGGGAGGCGGAGGAGAACGAATTTCTCGTCCGCACGGATCAATCCGAAACGGCCGCGGAGGGTTTCGCCGGGCAGGTGGAAAAGGAATTAAAGGCCGCCACAGGAAGCGACACGGAGGTGCGACGCATAGAAATGGTAGGCCCCCAGGTAGGGAAGGACCTGAGAGAAAAGGCCTTGCTTGCCATGTTTTATGTCCTGCTTTTTATCTCCATTTATATATCCGGGAGGTTTGAATTCAAATGGGCTTTGAGCGGAGTGATGGCCGGGGCGCTCATGGCCGCGGTGTATTTTCTTTCTCTCTTTCATGTCGGCATTCCCTTTCTCATTGTCGTGGCGCTTGTCGTCACGATTTTCCTCTTCTGGTTTCTCAATCTCAAATATGCCATGGGAGCCATTGTAGCGCTTATCCACGATGTTGTCATCACGGTGGGGGTTTTTTCCATTTTCGGCAAGGAATTTACCCTGCCGATTATTGCGGCCCTTCTTACCATTATCGGTTATTCGCTCAACGATACTATCATCGTTTTTGACCGTATCCGTGAAAATCTCAGGAAGAATTACAAAAGTCCTCTCGATATTAATATTAACCGGAGCATCAACGAGACCCTGAGTCGCACGATTCTTACATCCGGTACAACGCTGATCGTGGTGATCGCTCTTTTTGTTCTCGGTGGCGGCATTATCCACGATTTTGCGTTTGCGATGATCGTCGGCGTGCTGATCGGCACCTATTCCTCCATTTACGTAGCCAGTCCCATTCTCATTGCCTGGCAGCGGAGTGGAAGGAAAAACCGCTGAAACCCGTGAATCCCATCTGGAAATTTACAAAGTTGGAATGATGAAAAAAAAACTGTTACCTGCCGGAGCCGTCCTGATCGTTTTTTTTCTTTCCGCATGCGCCGCCGTGCCGCCTCAAGAGGAGGGAAACATCCTTCTTCTCGAGAAGCGGATCGAGGAAGCCGATCAGAAGATCGAAGAAATCTATCACCGGGTTTCCGTCATTCAATTCATGGCGGACAATCATGAAAGGGCGATCCGGGAACTGAAGAAGACGGCTGAAAAACCGAAAGAAGAAAAAGAGATGCCGCCGGCCGCATCCGTGGAGACGCAGGAAAAAAGGATCGGTCCGGCCGCGAAACCGCTTTCCGTCGTTCCGGACCAGACCGTTGAAAAGCTGTATAATGAAGCGCGCGCGCTTTTCAAAGACCAGGCGTATGATCGGGCCGTAACGTTGTTTGATTCTCTGTCGCAAAAATATCCACGGCACGATCTCGCGGACAACGCCCTGTACTGGTCCGGTGAATGCCATTATGCCCGGAAGGATTTCTCTAAAGCGATTCTTTCATTTCAAAAAGTTGTAAAAAATTATCCCCAGGGCGGAAAGGCGCCGGATGCGCTGCTAAAGATCGGCTATGCCTATCTGTCGATGGATGATCGCGCCAATGCATCTCTTTACCTGAAAAACGTAATAAAAAATTACCCGTTTACTACTGCCGCGACGAAGGCGGAACAGAAGTTGAAGACGATCCGAACGCCTTGATCGATCGACACCGTCGCCCGATCCGGTATTTATTTGGTGGTTCGATGGAAAAAGCGCTGCCATGGTTTATACTGAAGAGTGTTCCGGGAATCGGCAATCATCTTTTCAAGCGGCTGATCGAACGGTTCAGCCGTCCGGAGTTTGTTTTTGAAGCATCGAAAGAGGAGCTTCTTCAGGTTGAGGGGATTTCGCCTCGTCTTGCGTCGGCGATTCATCGGCACCAGGCGCCCGAAACGGTTCGGCGGGATTTTGATCTGGCGATGGGCAAGGGATACAAAATCATCACCATGGCGGATTCGGAGTATCCGCCGCTTTTACTTCAGATCCCCGATCCGCCTCCTTTTTTATACCTCTTCGGGCGGTTGGACGCGACCATGCAAAATATTGCGGTGGTTGGATCGAGGAACGCAACCGGTTACGGGATTGCCACAACCACCCGTTTATGCGCGAGCCTGGCATCCCTTGAAATCACGGTTGTCAGCGGCATGGCAAGAGGCATCGATACGGCCGCCCATCAGGGTGCGCTGGCGGTACGAGGCCGTACCGTCGCCGTTCTCGGAAGCGGCCTGGAAAGAGTGTACCCGGCGGAAAACCTCCGGCTTTTCCATGAGATCGCGGAAAACGGAGCGGTGATTTCCGAATTTCCGCTTCAGACCGAACCGGATGCGCATCATTTTCCGGTTCGAAACCGAATCATCAGCGGAATGTCACACGGAACCGTTATCGTGGAAGCGACCAGAAGGAGCGGTTCGCTGATTACCGCGCGACTTGCCGCGGAGCAGGGGAGGGAAGTGTTCGCCGTACCGGGAAGCATTCATTCGTTCAAAAGCACCGGGACTCACAGCCTGATTAAGCAGGGAGCCAAGCTGGTCGAAAATGCCCGGGACATCATGGAGGAACTGCCGCACCTGTTCAGGGCCCCCTTTCGAAATGATATTCCCAGCGGAAAGAAAACAAACGATCCGCCCGCGGAGCTTGAATCCGACGAAATACAGGTGCTTGACTCCATCGGTCCATATCCCGTTCATATGGATGACCTGGTGAGAAAAAACTCCATTGAACCGGGGAAGCTTTGCGGCATCCTGCTTCGCCTCGAGTTGAAGGGGCTTTTGCAGCAAATCCCGGGAAATTTTTTCTCAAAACCGGAAGACGCGTCCGACCGGTAAATCGTTGCGCTTGGAAACGACTGCCGGGTGAGTTCCCCGGCTGAAGAATCGGTCCGTTTTTCCGATAAAACCTGGAGAAACGATTTCCAATCGTTTCCGCGCACAATTTTTCAACAAGTATTGAAATGAGGAAGGATGGTCGCTAAACCACTCGTTGTTGTAGAATCGCCGACCAAGGTGAGAACGATACAGAAGTATCTCGGAAAGGAATACAACGTCGCCGCAACCTTCGGGCATATCAAGGATCTTCCCGAAAAGGAAATCGGCATCGATATCCGGGACGGCTTTAAACCCATGTACCGTGACATTCCCGGAAAGCAGAAGGTAATCGCAACGCTGAAGCGGGCCGCGCGGGGTGCCGCCGATATTTATCTTGCCCCGGACCCCGACAGGGAAGGGGAGGCGATTGCCTGGCATACCGCGGAGCTGTTGAAAGGAAAAGGGAGAAGATTTCACCGGGTGCTTTTTCACGAACTGACGGAAAAGGCCATCCATGACGCCGTCTCCTCGCCGGAGAAGCTGAATCCGCACAAGTATGAAGCCCAGCAGGCCCGCCGGATTCTGGACCGGCTGGTCGGGTACCGGATTTCACCCCTGCTCTGGCGCAAGGTAAAGGGCGGGCTCAGTGCGGGACGGGTCCAATCCGTTGCGGTTCGTATCATCTGTGAAAGAGAGCAGGCGATTCATGCATTCGAGCCGGAAGAGTATTGGTCGATCACTGCTCACCTGGACAGCGATGCCCCTCCGCCGTTTGAAGCAAGGCTGGTCAAGAAAAACGGGAAGAAGATAACCATCCCCAATCGAAAAACCGTCGATGCCGTTTTGACCGAACTGTCCGGCGCCGAAATGGTGGTAGACAAAATTCTGAAAAAGACGGTTAAAAAAAATCCCCTTCCGCCTTTTACAACCAGCAAGCTTCAACAGGAAGCGATCCGGAAACTGAAATTCTCCGCCAAAAAGACAATGACGATCGCCCAACAGCTGTACGAGGGGATCGATCTCGGTCCCGGTGAACCGACCGGTCTGATTACCTATATGCGAACCGACTCCGTCCGAATCGCAAATGAAGCCGCTGAAGAGGCGCTTCAGTTGATTCATGAGCGCTTCGGAAGCGACCATGCGATGGAAAAGCCCCGGTTTTTCAAGAACCCCAAAAAAGCCCAGGATGCCCACGAGGCCATCCGGCCGGCATCGGTTTATAACACACCGGAAAAAGTGGAGCCTTATCTTTCCGGGGAACAGAACGCCTTGTACCGTCTCATCTGGCAGCGGTTTATTGCATCCCAGATGAAGGAAGCCCTGATCGATCAGAAATCCGTATCCGTCCGGGCCGGTTCGTACCTGTTTCATGCCGGCGGATCGACCGTCCGGTTTCCGGGTTTCATGGCGCTTTATATGTCGGTCGATGAAGAAATCGAAAGTGAAAAAAAGAAAGAAAATCTTCCGGAACTTTCGGAGGGGATGGTTCTGAAGCTGCTTCACTTCGAGCCGAAACAGCATTTTACCGTTCCGCCGCCGAGATTTTCGGAAGCATCCCTGGTTAAAGAGCTGGAGGAAAACGGCATCGGTCGGCCCAGTACCTATGCCGCCATCCTGTCCAACATCCGGGAAAAGGGATACGTTGATCTGGTGAAAGGATATTTCAAGCCGAGCGAACTGGGATTTATCGTGAATCATCTTCTGGTCGGAAGTTTTCCCGATATACTGGATGTTGATTTCACGGCCAGAATGGAGGATGACCTGGACCGGGTGGAATCCGCGGAAGTCGATTTGCTGAAAATTCTGACACGCTTTTACGGATCTTTCGAAAAAGAAGTGAACGAGGCGGCCGAAGGGATGCCGAATGTGAAAGGCGTGGGACTTTCCACCGGCCTTGCATGCCCGGAATGCAAAAGACCGCTTCATATCAAGGTCGGAAAAAACGGCCATTTTCTGGCCTGCAGCGGGTATCCCGACTGCACCTATACCAGCGACTACCTCCGGGATGAAAAAGGAAAGATCGAGCCGATTGCGCCGTCCTATGATGAAGCAACCCATAAGGTTTGCGAAAAGTGCGGCCGACCGATGGTTTTGAAACAGGGAAAATACGGTAAGTTTCTGGCCTGCAGCGGATACCCGGAATGCACCTATACCCAGTCGCTGGAGGGAAACGGCGCCTCGGAACCAACCGGGGTAAAGTGTCCCGAAAAAGACTGCACAGGCAATATCGTGCAAAAGAAATCGAAGCGCGGGAAAATATTTTACGGATGCAGCCGTTTTCCCGACTGTACGTTTGCAATCTGGGATCGGCCCGTTGCAAAAGAGTGCCCGCAGTGCGGCGGGAAGTTTCTTGTTGAAAAATCAACCAAAAGGCAGGGAGATTTTTTGGCCTGCATAGCGAAAGGATGCGGATACAAAGAGAGGAAGGATTAAACAGGCGCCGTTTCCTCACGGCGCGTTTCATTTCTTCCTCCCCTTTTCATGTTATCAGCAGTCCACGGAACCTTCCGGATGCGAATCGTACCGCTTTCCCGCCGGTCGATCCGCTTTTTTCTCGGATGGAATTCTCGTCCGTTTTTCCCGGCGCGAACAGGCCTCATGCCCTGAAACGCGATTCGGGTCCGTCAGGCGGCGTCCGCCCACACCCCATTTGCCGCGGCCGTTTTTCTTTCGGCGTTCTTTGCACTCCGTCTGAATCTGTTTCCCCGCTTGTTGTTTTCCATAATTAAAATGTTATGGATATATTTGTCACAGGCCCGGCAAAATGAGCTCCCGTTCCGGAAACTGAGGACCCCTTTACAGTGCGGACACCGTTGAACGTCGATCCCCATACCGAACCTGGACAGGTCTTTGCAAAAAAAATGGTATTGACTCATTGTTTTTTCCTCCTTTTTTTTAAATCCGCCGTTGTCATCAAACGGTCGAACCGATCGAGCGGTTTATCCCGGATTGCCCTCTGCGCGGCGGGAAGTTTCTTGTTGAAAAGTCAACCAGAATTCGGGGAGCTTTTCGGGCTTGAATGACAAAAGGACGCGGCTGAAAGAAGAAGAAGGATTCAACCGGTGCCGACACCGCCCGATGCTTTTCACTTTGCCCCCTTGTATATCCTACCGGTCCACGGAAACATCCGAATGCGAATCGCACAGTTTTTCCGCCACTTGATCCGCATGAATTTGATATCTCCCTTCCATCATCTGCCGTTTAATATTTTCCACCTTGTCATGCCGGATATCCGGGGCGGATTTTGCCGCTTTGCACGCGATTTGCAATTCTCTGGCTCGGCTGGAGATACAGGTAACCGTGTCGTTTTCAAGTGCCGCCCGGTTCCGGCGGATGGAAATTTTTCCAGGGGCATCCACCCGGTACGGTTCGATACCGCTCTGCTGATTGCAGCATTTGGTGATATCCAAATTTTTCATCGTTTTCTCCCTGCTCATGATTCCTGAAATTTTCCGGATGCGATTTCCAAACCTTCCTCCGGGACCAATCCTTAAATCATTCCATGTGTTTTTGCGGTTGAACTTTTTGCCATTTTTGATCCGAAACCCGGCGGAAGGTTTTGAAACCGATTTTACTCAAATCATTCTGTGTTTCGTAACTCTGAATGGGGTAGGTAGCTAAAATCGTGCCACACGGCGCGATTATCGAAGATTCATAAATATATCAATTTGTTATAGCTTCAGACAAAGCAGGCGGATCGGGTGCGGATTCACATACGATGGGAAATTCATGAAAGAGTTCTATGAAAACTTTTACATACTTTTGATCTTTTAATCGGAAGGAAATATTTTGGATAAGACTATAACCAAATTTCAACAGCAAGACGGGGCGCCGAATTCCGAGTGGGGAAATTCTTGTCGCTTTCAATCCGGTTTCCAACTTGACATCCTTATCGAATGTTTGTTATCCGGCAGATGTTTGTTCCCGTCTTTCATTTCCGGCTTCAATTTTCATTTTTCCGTAATCGGGGAAGCGGATTGAATCATTTCGCATCCGAGCCCAACCGGAAATGACATGGAAAACGTTGAAAGGGCTGCCGGCGGTTTAACAATTCCGTTTCTGATGATACGGCCCCGCAACGTTGCAAAGCTCCTTATTTTCTGATTGCGTTGTTATGAATGGTCTTCCTGTTATGAATGGTTTGCCGGGATGGATAAGGAGATTGTCATGCTCTATGGAAATTATCGCTTCAAATGTCGATTTACATCCGAAGCGCGCCTTCCTGAATATAAAGGATCGACGATCCGAGGCGTCTTCGGCCGGGCTCTCAAGCAGGTCGTATGCGCCCTGAAACGGCAGGCGTGCCCGGATTGTCTCCTCAAAAACGAATGCCTCTACCCCGCGGTTTTCGAGCCTCACCCGGCCGTGAAAACGACGGAAAACGGCGGTCCGGCGACCCGGCCTCATCCGTACGTCATTCAACCCCCTTCAGATTTGAAAACAATCTATCCGGAAGCGGAACCTTTTGCCTTCAACCTGCTTCTGTTCGGTCCGGTCAATACCCGGCTCTCGTATTTCATCTATGCCCTCGACGGGATGGGGAAAATCGGAATCGGAAAAAAGACAGCCGGCCGCAGAGCCGCCTTTTGCCTGGAAGCAGTTGAATCCTCCGGCCGGGAGATCTATACCGGCGGTGATCGGAAGCTGACCGATGCCGCGTCCTGGACGGATCTCAGGTTTTCACCCATAAAGAATCGGCCGAATGGGAACCGCACCGTCACCCTGAAATTCGAAACCCCTCTGCGCCTCAAACACAACAATCGTCTATCCCCCGAACTGCCGTTTCATCTGCTGGTGCGGGCCATGCTCCGAAGATCCTCCGCACTTCTGAATCATTACGACGGCGGCGAGCCGGATTTGGATTATGCGGGCATGGTCGGCAGGGCCTGGAATGTCCGGACGGCGGACTCCACATTGGGTTGGGAAGATCGGCGGCGATATTCTCTGCGCCAGGAACGGTCCATGATGATGGGCGGTCTTACCGGTTCGATCACCTATGAAGGCGATCTGGAAGAATATCTTCCGCTGATCGAATTCTGCGCCAAAGTGCATTTGGGCAAGCAGACCACCTTCGGCATGGGTCGGTTTACAGTGGAGGAACTGAAGTGAAAAATATCCTGCTGGCCGTCACCGGGCTTTCGCCGCAGGTGATCACCGAAACCCTTTACGCCCTTGATCAGATGAACCGGCCGGTTCATGCCATCCACATCATCACCACCCGGACGGGTAAGGACTGCTTGCTGGCGAAGCTTCTCGACGCCGGTCGAGGACCGTACTACCGTTACCTGGACGAATACGGCGTTTCCGGAAAAGGGATCGATTTCGGGCCCGGCAACATTCATGTGGTTCGCGATACCTTCGGCGTTGAAATCGCGGATATCACGGACGAAAGCGACAATGCGCAGGTACTTGCCAAGTGCATGGAACTGGCCTTTTACCATACCCGCGATCCGGAAACGGCCGTCTTTTTCTCCATCGCGGGCGGGCGCAAGACAATGGGTGCCTGCCTGACCCTGGCCGCCCAGATGTACGGGCGACCTCAGGACCGGCTCTACCATGTGCTCATTTCTCCCGATTTTGAAAGTTGTCGAGAATTTTTCTATCCGCCGAAAAAGCCGAGGCTTATCGAACTGCGCAACAGCCGGGGCGAGATCTATCACAAGAGCACCGGCTACGCCCGGGTGAATCTGGTTCACATGCCGTTTTTCTCGATCCGATCCCAGCTCTCTCCGGAGGTGCTGGACCAGCCCAGGGATCCGGCCACCCTGATGCTCTCCATGATCCGGGAGGCTCCGGAACGGCTGGTGGTCAATCTCATCGAAGGAAAAATCCTGTTCAGGAACGCCGAACTGGACATGATGCCGGTGCGCATGACCCTTTATGCCTTCTTTGCCCTTCGCAAGAAAGCATGCCCCGAGCCGGAGCGAAGCTGCAAGGGATGCGACCGCTGTTTCATCGACATTCAGGAGGTGATGAATCGCCAGCCGGAAATCACGAACCTTTACCGACGCCTATGCGGCAGTCGGCCGCTGGATGAAATGAGCGATAGCGGCATCCTGGGCCTGAAGGCGGAAGGTTTCAACAGCTACAAGGCCCGAATCAAGGAAGATCTACTGAAAGCCTACGGCGCGCCGGCCATGAATATGCTGGAAATCGCATCTACCGGCAGGCGGCCCAATATGCGTTATGGCCTGCGCGCGGAAAAATCGCTGATCGAGGTGGTGATGTGAGGCGGCAATGTTGCAAAGATTGTTGTTGAAACACAAATAGAAAAGACTGGTCTTGTTCAAAAATAGTTTCAAGGAAAGGAGTGCAAATGGATCATCAGGAACTGGCGCTTCTCGTTCTCGGTGCGCTATTGCATGATATCGGGAAATTTGCCCAGCGTGCAGGAGCGCCCAAAAGCCGGGAAATGGAGGGAGAATATTGTCCAACGAGCAACGGACACCCCACCCATACCCATGTCCTTTACACAGACCATTTCATAGAAAAGGTTCTGCCTCTACCCAAAGAATTCGACGACAACAGAACCCGGTCCCGCCTGGCTCGTTTGGCCTCAGTCCACCATAAACCTGGATCTGGCAATCTTTCGGAGCAGGCATTAAGTGTTGCCGATTGCCTTTCGGCAGGCACGGATCGAAAAAGCGGAGAGGAAAGCGATGGGGATTATAAAACGGCGCGGCTTGTTTCGATATTCGAGCAGCTCAGTTTAAGAGGACCCCGACCGCTTGAGGATTTGCAGAAGGGTTTGTGCTATAAACTGTCCCCTCTTGCGGAAAATCCTTTTCCGGTTCCATCGGAAATTGCCCGTAAGACCAATTATGCAGATTTGTTCGAACGCTTTTGCAATAGACTTTCAGATTTCCCGCTCGATATGGGCGTGGCGCACTACATGTCGTCGGTGATCTCCCTTCTGGAGGAATACACTTGGTGCATTCCTTCATCCACGTACAAATCGCTGGCAGATATTTCCCTCTTCGACCATGCAATCACCACGGCTGCCATTGCACAAGCCCTTGCTGTATACCATAGTGATCAGGGAGGTTACCCTTCACAGAGCGCCGATATGGAAACAAAATTTATACTTGTAGGGGGGGATCTCTCCGGCATTCAGCACTATATTTTTAAACTGGATAAGTCGCATGGCAGTGGCGTGGCCAAATTGTTCAGAGCCCGCTCCTTTTTCCTTCAGGTTTTGACGCGCTCTGTAGTGTCAGAACTTTTGCATCGGCTGAATCTTTTTTCTGTGGCCCGTATTATGGATGCGGGTGGGCGTTTCATCCTGCTCTTGCCGGCATCAGATAAAGTTCGTTCCCTTCTACCGGAATTCGAACTCGAGGTTCAACGATATTTTTTTCAGCGCTTTCGGGGTGAGCTTTGCCTAAACCTCTGTTGGTCAACATTGTTGACGGAAAGCGACTTCCGACTGGACCGTTTTCAACGACATTTAGACACTTTCAACGATGCTCTTGAATCCCGTAAACTACGCAAATTCGACCGGCTTTTAGCCACCGGGTTGAGCCCTGTCATTGACATAGACTACAGTGCATACCAGTACGGCGACTGCCCAGTGTGTCATATTCGTCCCGTGGACCGCGAGGCCAGCGCCCGATACCGTGGTGGTGCGCAAAGCGCCGATATTGACCTGTGCTGGGAGTGCATTGAACAGATTGAACACATCGGCAAACTTCTTCCCCATTGTCAATTTTTAGTCTTCGATCGGACCGATTCCGGTGGGGTACAACTGTTTGGGGGCATCAGCCTGCACCTCAAAGAAACAGTAGATCGAACTTTTAACAGACAAGCTATAGAGATCGTTTCCATTCACCAGAGAGGGCGTTTTGCTTATCAGCCGATTGCCACCCATCTGCCGACGATAAGTGAGCATGATTTGGCCGTCTGGCGAGCCTGGGACGAACTGAAGACAGATGACGATGGATGCATGTGGGTGGCCGATGAGCGGCTTGCCGAAGGCGAATCGAAAACATTCAACCTGTTGGCGCGTTCGGCCCGTGAAATAGCACCTGACGGAAAGCCCATTGGCCGGAGTTTTCTGGGCGCTTTTAAAGCCGATGTTGACAACCTCGGCATGCTCTTCAGCATTGGCCTTCAGGACCGACTTTCCATCAGCCGTTTCGCAAGCTTGTCACGTATGCTCAACCATTTTTTCAGCGACGATCTGGTGCGCTGGATCAAAAACGATTACCCGGATTTGTATGTCGTCTTCGCTGGCGGGGACGATCTGTTCCTTATTGGTCCCTGGCGGCAAACGGTGGGGTTTGCGAAAGCACTGAACGATCGATTCAAGCGCTTCGTGGCTGGTCGGCCGGAAATAACCCTTTCCGCAGGTATTTCTGTAACCAAACCGGCGCTGCCCGTTCACTCCATAGCGGATCAGGTCGAAGCACAACTGGAACAGGCAAAAAAGCACCATGGCAAGAATGCGGTCAACC
The DNA here is from genome assembly GCA_018432925.1 of Desulfobacterales bacterium. Taxonomy (GTDB): domain Bacteria; phylum Desulfobacterota; class Desulfobacteria; order Desulfobacterales; family JAHDSC01; genus JAHDSC01. Next base: position 13,661 of record JAHDSC010000128.1, read on the forward strand.
TTTTCTACACCACGGCAGGCTGGGATGACTTTGCTCGTTTGATCAAAAAGGGAGACTGGCTCCATGCACTGATCCGAGATGGCCATGTGCCTCGAGGATTGGGAACTCGCCTTTTGTACTACGGCAACGAACGGCAGGCCTTTCTCGATGGGGATATCAAACGAGGAATTTATCTGTCGCACATGCAATATGACTTCGCCCGCAATATTAACGAAAAAACCGTTAAGAATACTCAGGAACGGGAAGCCATACTGGGGATTCAAGGAAATGAATTCCTGCTGGATCACATCCGTCTGCCCGTGAGCTGGGCACTTTACCGTCTTCGCAAAGACGCTTGAAGGAGGAACACATGAGTTATTTCGATGATACAGGCAAACACATCCGTCCTGAACTGCTCAATGAAGAGGCCCGACAGGCCGCCGATCAATTTGTGCGAACTAAAGATTCTATTAAAAACTCTCAGTTAAGGCGATTTTTCAATGAGTTTAAAAGTCTGGAAAGGAAACTCATCCAGACTCAAGTCGATCAGGAAGAGGCTTTTCAGAGCATCAAACCGCTGGTCAAGATGGCCAACGCCAAAGTTGTTTACGCCCGTGCTCGCAAGGTCGTTCCGGACGCTTTTGTCGTTTGGCTGCAAAAAAATGTGCAGGCGATTGATACGGCAAAAGATTTCAAAGCATTTTTACTGCATTTCGAAGCGGTGGTCGGTTTTTGTTACGGCCTGAATCCAAAAGACTAAGACAACACGGAGGAATATTATGCGACTTCAAGCAATAAAGCAGGTTACAGGAACCATCACCGTGCTTACCGGACTACATATCGGTGCCGGCAAAGACAGCCTAGAAATCGGCGGTCTTGACCAACCGATCATTAAAAACCCTCTGACCGGTGAACCTTACATTCCAGGCTCATCTATCAAAGGGAAAATGCGGTCGTTGTTGGAAATCTCCAAGTTTTCCAATCAGCGCCAAAAAACACGTGACTTTGTGCTAAAAGGCAAGCCCTGTGCCTGTGCTGAGAAAGATTGCCCAGTCTGCACCATTTTCGGAACTTCGGCTGCAGAAAAAGGCCCTGATCTTGGTCCGACCCGCCTGATCGTTCGTGATGCTTACCTGACCGAGGAATGGCGAAAAAAATTCAGCAATGGCGAGTTGCTCATGGAGATCAAATATGAAAACACTATTGATAGAGTTAGGGGCGTAGCCGATCATCCTCGTCCTCTTGAGCGCGTACCGGCTGGGGTGGCTTTTACATTCCACCTCTCTTTCAAGATTTTTGAGGACGATGATCCCAAACTGATCGACGATGTTTTTCGTGGATTACGTCTTATCGAACTCGATGCCCTCGGGGGCAATTCATCTAGAGGCTGCGGCCAGGTAAGATTCGACGAACTTCGATGCGAGCAGGAAAAGGTTGATCTGCTAAAATATACGCTTTAGGAGGAAACTATGGCGATGTACCGTTACCGCATCACTCCGCGTTCAGGTTTTGCCACTCCGCTGCGAAGCGATACCCTGTACGGCCATCTTCTATGGGCCGCGGCCATGCTTGAGGGAGAAACACGTGTGAAGGCCCTGATTGAATCTTTTGCCGATGGAGTTCCTCCTTTCGTCCTGTCCAGCGCCCTTCCGGCCGGACGCCTGCCAATGCCTCCGCTGCCCGGAATAAAGCGTGCGCGATTCAAGGATCAGTTCGCTGGAAAAGGGAATCTGCTTGAACAGTTGCAGCGTTACAAAGCCTTTCGCAAAAATGGATATTGGCCCGTGCAACTCTGGCATTCATTAAAGGGGAATATCAGTCAGGAAGCGCTCTTTAACGTTTGGCTGGCCGGAGAATCGAGCAGGGCGAAACCGGGGCAGAAAAATGATCCGCCAGATGAAAAGACAATGGCTTATCAGCCCCATGCCAGCATTGACAGACGGAGCGGCACCGTGCTCGATCAAGGGGGACTGTTTTTCTCAAAAGGAATCTGGTACCGGCCCGGAACAGATCTCGATCTTTATGTGCAGGCAGAGGATCTTGATGTCTTTGAGACGCTTTTCCGGCATATTGAGGCAGTTGGTTACGGTGCTGACAGATCCGTTGGCATGGGGCAGTTCAGTTTCACCCGAGATGAGAGTTTCGACGCTACCCCCTTCCATGCTGAAGGAAGCCATAAACTCACTCTTTCGGTTTGCTTTTCTGAGGAGTTGGCCGGTTATGAAGGCTACTGGATTCCCATGGTAAAGCACGGTCGCGCATGGAACGGCTTCGGTGAGCGGAACCCTTTTAAAAAGCCGTTCTTTGCTTTTGCGGAAGGGAGTCTGTTCAGCGGTATGCCCGATAGCGGTTATCTGCTTCGAAACATCCACAGCGACCCGCGTATTGTTCAGGTCGGATGGCCGCTGACGATTCCGGTCACACTGGAGGAATATTATGCAGACTGATTATTTCAAACTGGACATTTTGTCCCCCGTCCATATCGGAACAGGGGACGAGCTGGATCCAATGAACTATCTCATGCGTCATGAGGATGGCAAATTTACCTGCTATATCCTCGACACTCGATCTTGGGCCAAGGATTTTCCTGATCCTGTTGAACTCAGCAAGATTTTCTCCGGTGGGAACGTTCCGGCCATGCGCGGCTTTTTGGCAAATCAAATTGATCCTGCAATATACGGCCTTCGAAGGATAGATGTAATCAACAAGCGGATTTTTCAGGAGTATGAGCAGAAGCTCA